>DMAW01000025.1 GCA_003446375.1 Eubacteriaceae bacterium
GGTCGCAGGTTCAATTCCTGTCACTCAGACCATTTTATTATAGTTCTGTGGGTGTAATCTATTGAAAAGAAACCGAAGATCCAAGCGAAGCAACAACAGAAGACCACTTTTTTATTTGGTGATAATATTTTTAATCGTAATTGCATGGATAAACCTAAGCAGCAAAGAAACATTGATACTCCACAATGATCGTTATGTAAGAACATATGAGACGGAAATTACTTTAATCAAAAATGAGCAAGTATTTTATTTTGATGACAATCCTTCATATTTCGTTAGCTCAGGAACAAGAGTTTCATTAAACAGGCCTTTGTCAGACCAAAAGGTGACCAACCAAAAATATATATCAGACAAAGTTGAAATATTAAACGCTGCTTTAAGCAAGAATGAGGCGACAGGAAAGATTCTTGATACAGCATTGATTGATTTATTTGATGAAGAAAAGAAGATGGAAAGCCAAAGAAACATAAGGATAATGCTGTCGTCACTGAAGTACTGCCACAAAACTGATGATGAAATAAGCACTATGCTGGAGGACATATCAGCTTCGACGATAACGGGGCTTACATTAAAAAAAATAGGATCAAGTTATCCTGGATATGTGTACTTCGAAGATGATGGGTATGAACAAATCTTAGCCTTTGACAATATGGATTTGATGTCTGAAGAGTTTTTAAAGCAGGCAGATGAGTTTGCAAAGCTTAATGCAGGTTACGGCAGCAATATCTTAAAAGTAGCAGATGATGATGCTGTTGTGCTGGTAGCCGAAGTATCTAATGATGTTCAGTTGCAAAGGGAGGCAAGCCTTGACGATAAAAAAAATGATATTTACGACAGATTGGAAAAACGGGACTTAGCATCATATGTCGAATTGTTGACAAATAGGGTAGATATTCTGAGGAGTCTTCCAAAAGTAAGGTTTACCCTTGAAGATAAAGAATTTGAAGCACATTTGATAGAGTCAGTCAAAGGCAAAGATAATAAATTGCTCATTTTTATAATGAAAGACATGATCGATTCAAATATTTTAAAACTTAGAAAAGCAAAAACAAATATATATACATACGAAAACCAAGGGTATGTAATACCGGCTAAATCTGTATTTAAAAAAAATGGAAAAACCTACATAATGGTATTAAGCAAAGGGTATCTAAGAAAAAACATTGAAGTGAGCGTAACTGAAGTAACCGATGGAAAAGCATTCTTGAGCAAGTCTGACAATAGCGAGTTAAGCGAAGGCTTACAAGTCTTAGTTAATCCTTAGAGGTGTTGATATGGAGAAGATAAAAAACAATATAGAAAAAATCAGATCTAAGCTTCCGTATGAAGTGATCTTGGTAGGAGTCACAAAGAACAGGAGCATAGCCGAGATTGAAGCAGTCATAAAATCCGGAGTGATGGATTTAGGTGAAAACAGGGTACAGGAGTTCAAGGAGAAATACGAGCACCTTCCAAAAGGAATCAAATGGCATTTAATTGGACATCTTCAAAAGAACAAAGTGAAGTATGTAGTTGGCAAAGTGTTTTTGATACACTCGGTAGACTCTGTGGACTTAGCAAAGGCACTCGACAGGGAATCAAATAAAAAACAGGTCGTAACAGATATATTGATTCAAATAAATGTATCTAAAGAAGAGAGCAAGTATGGATTGGATCCTGAAGACTTGCCTGAAGCCCTTAAAGAAATTTCAACACTGGAAAATATCCGTGTAAAGGGTTTGATGACCATAGCTCCCAACACTGAAAATATCGATGTCTTAAAAGATATTTTTGCTACAACAAGGGCAATATATGATAAAATAAAAGAAAATGTTAAAGAATATGCAAATGTTGAAATGACCTATCTTTCCATGGGAATGACAAATGATTTTGAGTTAGCTGTCGAGGCTGGGTCTAACATGGTAAGAATAGGTTCAGGATTATTCGAATAAGAGGGAGGCATAATCATGGCTAAAGATTCTTGGGGCAAAGTAAAAAACCTATTGGGATTAGAAATCGAAGAAGATTATGACGAAGAAATGGAAGAACAAGAAGAAGTGATGATGAAAGATCAGGATAAAGAGACCGGAAATGCCATATTTAACAAAAAACCTAAAAAGGAAAGGCCTATGGTTGCAGGAAAAGACAATTCAAAAGTGCTGGTCGTGGAACCTGAGTTTTTTAACGATGCGCCTGTTATCTGCGATAACCTGAAGAACAATAAAACCGTGGTAGTTAATCTTGAAAATGCAGACTATGAAGATGGAAGAAAGATTTTTGATTTTTTAAACGGAGCAGTTTACGCATTGGACGGCACGATTCAAAAGATAAGCGAAAATGTGTTTATTTTAGCTCCAAGCACTGTAGATGTTATCACTGAAGAATTGGATACAGATCATACACATGAATTTTTGGATTGGAACTATGAAAAATAGGTGTTATAAATGAGCAATGCATTGATAAGGATCGGAAGCGCTTTTTTTGAGTTTATAAACATCATGATTATTGTCAATGTATTGCTAAAATTTCTCAGCACCAATACTAAAAGCAGATTTTATAATTTTATTGCAAGCATGACAGAACCGATTTTGGAACCGTTGCGGAAGTTTGCAATGTTCGATACTGTAGATTTTTCGCCATTTGTAGCTATACTTGTGATTGAGTACGTCATTTTGCCGGTATATATTGCATTAGTTATAAAGTTGTTGGGATGAAAGTTATGAAAAGATACAATGATGATGAAATGTTGATAAAAAATATTTTGGCTGGTATTGAATATCAATGGAGCGAATATGTGTTTCATGATTTCTACGATCCGTCACAACAGAAATTGATATCTTCAGCCCTCGATAAAGTGGGGGTTGATTATTCATTTTTTGGAGGCTATATTGATTCTGAGAGGAAAATGTTGGTTGTAGGAAGTAAAGACGCATCGGTTTTTCCCATTGAAGTTTTAGAATTCAGCCTTTCAGATCAAATAAACCATAGGGATATTTTAGGTGCGTTTTTATCAACAGGGATAAAACGCGAAATAATAGGCGACATAGTCATGGGAACGGACAAGGCAATGGTTTTTGTTAAAGACTCTTTTTCTTGGTATTTAAAAGATAATGTAGGCAAGATAAAGAACAAACATCTAAATATTGATGTGAAGAGCTACAGTTCTATAGAAGTGCCTAAAAGAAAATACGAGAAACAACAGTGCGTTGCCTCTTCGTTAAGATTGGATAATATCATAAGCAAGATTTGTTTCCTTTCAAGAGGAGAATCCACTCAGATGATAAAAAAAGGCATGGTTAAGATAGACCATGTACCGGTAGAAAAAGCTTCTTATGAACTAAAACCAGGATCAATAATATCTATTAGAGGTCATGGCAGATTTTTATTTGATAGAATTTTAGGCAATACAAAAAAAGGAAATAAGAAAATTCAAATTCTTAAATACATGTGAGGTAAAATGGAGAAACTTGAAAACATAGTGGTAGACGAAAAAAACGATTCTGTCAGAATCGATAATTATTTAAGCAGCTATTATAGTGAAATATCACGAAGCTATATAAAAAAAATAATCGATTCTGGAAATGTATTGCTAAACGGAAAGACGCCCAAAAGCAGCACTAAAGTATTTTCAGGGGATGTTATATCAGTAGGCATCCCAAAAGCAAAAGAATATCAGGTGGAAGCCCAAAAAATACCCTTGGATATAATATATGAAGATGAAGATTTGGTTGTCGTAAATAAGAAAAAGGGAATGGTAGTTCATCCTGGGCATGGGAATCCGTCTGGTACCCTGGTAAATGCCTTGCTTTATCAAGTTAAAGATTTATCTGGCATTAATGGAGTTAAAAGACCTGGAATAGTGCATAGGATTGACAAGGACACTTCTGGATTGTTATTGGTAGCTAAGAACGATAATGCCCATAGAAAACTGGCAGGATTGTTGAAAAAGCATCATATCAAAAGGAATTATTACGCAATTGTAGAGGGCGTGATAAAGGAAGATAAGGGTCGAATAGATGCTCCCATAGGAAGAGATATCAAAAACAGGATTAGGATGGCGGTAGTGGAAAAAAACTCTAAACCAGCAGTCACACACTTCAAAGTGATAGAAAGGTTTAAAAAACATACATTGATAGAGGCCTCATTGGAAACGGGGAGAACCCATCAAATAAGGGTTCATATGGCTTATATAGGGCATCCACTGGTGGGAGACGTAGTTTACGGATATAAAAAGCAGCCGTTGACTAAGCAAGGTCAAGCGCTTCATGCATATAAGCTTGTTTTTTCCCATCCACGATCAGGAACAGAAATGGTTTTTGAAACTGATCTACCAGATTATTTTTTAAAGATATTAAATAAAATAAAATAAAATAAAATAAGTGGCGGGGTTGCCCGCCATTTTAGTATGTCTCCTTGATATTGAATTCTGCATCTTCTACCCATGTTTCTGGCTTGCGCATATATAGAAGTATATCTTCAAGAGTCAAAAGGTGTTTTCTTTCTTCATTTTCTAGTTTCTTAAGTATATCTAAAGCTTTCTGATCGGTAGTTTCTTTTTGCATCTTTTGATAATACTCAATGCTTTCTTGTTCCATTTTTTTAGCAAATTCATAGGCTTCAATTGTAGACAAATCCATTTCAAATCTGACGTCATTATCCAAAAGCTCAGTGAATATGTTTTTAACATCAGTCAAAACGTCTGTTTCTTTAAACTCTACATTTTTTTCAGCCATTTTCTGGACATATTCATAATGTCTTTGTTCATCATCTGCAAGCTTATTAAATATTTTTTTTAACCCTTCATGCTCTGAAGCCTCGGCTTGTTTAATATAATATTCTCTGCTGTCGACCTCTAACTTTAAAGCTACATCGTACAAACTCATATTAAAACCTCCTTGTGATGTGAATAGTTGTTAAATTCTTACCCGAAGGAAGCAAGCTTGAAACAGCATGCTTCAATTCCGTCAAGTTGATTGAATATCTCTAAGTTTAGCGACTTCATTATCTTTAGGAGTCACATACACGGTTTTGTTGTCAGTATATATTACCATGCCTGCCTTGGCGGACTTGGGTTTTTTGACGTATTTGACAAGAGTATAATCTACAGCGACATTGGAACTCATCTTACCCTTGCTGAAATATGCTGCCAACATCGCGGCTTCATTTATCGTGTTGCTGCCAGGGGTTTTTCCGGAGGTTTTTACGACTACATGAGAACCGGGTTGGTCTTTTACGTGAAACCACAAATCGTCTTTTGAAGCTGTCTTGGTTGTCAAAGTGTCATTTTGTTTGTTGTTTTTTCCCACCATGATTGTGAAGCCTTCAGAAGAGCGGAACATCTCAGGGGAAGATAATTCGTTATTGCTGATCTTTTTATTCTTTTTATAGGATTTTATCAACCCGTATTCAGACAATTCGTCCTTGATTTCTCGCAATTCTCCAACCGAATCACATTTTGATATGCTATCCAGTATGCTTTCTAGATAATAGATCTCTTCTTTAGTTTTTTGCGTTTGATCTTCAATGTAAGTGAGAGCCCTTTTGGCTTTGTTGTACTTTTCGTAGTACTTTTTGGCATTTTCTGCAGGTGTTTTTCTGATATCCAACGGAATTGAGATTTGACTTCCGTCATTGTAATTTTCAAGGACGGCTTCTTTGACAGGTTTTTTTAAAGAATATAGGTTTGCATAAAGAATGTCAGCATATAACCGGTACTTGTCAGAATCTTCTGCATTTTTTTTGTCTTCAATCAATTTGTTGAGCTTGTTGTAATTTCTCTCTAACTTATTTGTTATGATTTGGTTTATAGCTGCAGTCCGCTCTTTTATTCTTTGGTGTGAATCTTTTAATAGGTAATAATCTTCCAACATGGGACTGATCTTTTGGTATGGTATAATTTCCATGTCATTTAAAAAAGTTATGTCTACAGTAGAAAAATCTTTTATCTCATGGCTGTCAGGATCTTTGTATATGGAGTATTTAGGGTGAGCTTTCATATTTTCCATAGATTTCTTGATAAGATCAAGTGATTTTTCATCTAGCTCAGATACTTTGCTGGATGTATCGATTCCGATTCTATGGCAGATTTCCCTAGATATCAGCTTGCTCACTCCTTGAAATGAATCCATTATGGCCTTTTCAATTTTTTGTTCAGGGAGCAATTTAAGTCGAGCGTTAAAATCATCTATGCTCAAAGAATTAAAATCAGCTTTATTCATAGGCGGATATATGTAATCCTTGCCGGGAAGCACTTCTCTATAAGAACTCACAAACCGATTGATTCTTTTAATGCTGTCTGTTATAATATCATTTTCGATTAAAATAATATTGCTGTGTCGGCCCATAATTTCAATTACAAGCTTTTTTTGGGTGACATCTAGAAGCTCGTCTTTAGAAATGATAGTCAACTCGATTATGCGGTCAAATTCGATTTGCCTAATATTGGCTATAATGCCTCCAGTGAGTTTTTTTCTAAGAAGCATGCAAAACATTGGTGGCGAATCGGGATTTTCTTTTGTAGACTCGACAAAATGTATCCGTGGATGATTGTTGTTTGCAGATATTAAAAGATAATGCTTAGATTTTTGGTTAGTTATATTAAGTACAAGTTCGTCCTTTTCGGGCTGATAGATCTTATTTATCTTGCCTCCGACTAGGGCTTCTGATAATTCTCTATGCAAATGACATACGGCAAAACCGTCTAAAGGCATAAATATCATTCCTTTCATATTTGTGATCTAAGGGCAGTTTCATTGTAACAAAACAAAGGGAAAATTACTATAGGATTTAATCTGTGTTATGGTATAATAAAATAATACAATTGGGTGGTGATGAAAATTAACTTCAGTAAATATCATGGAACAGGCAATGATTTTATTATAATAAATAATCTTGATGATAAGATTAATTTAAGCGAATATCAAATTGCCCAATTGTGCAAAAGACATTTTGGGATAGGATCTGATGGATTGATGCTCGTGGCATCTTCTGGTAATTCAGACATAAAGATGGAATATTACAACTCTGATGGTACGCCGGCTCAAATGTGCGGCAATGGAATCAGATGTTTTGCAAAGCATGTGTATGATAACAAAATTATCGAAAAGAAGGAATTCAGCATTGAGACGCTTGCCGGAGAAAAGTTGGTAAGAATTCAAACTGATAAAAAAGGAAAAGCCGATACGGTCAGCGTGAATATGGGAAAGGCTATATTCGATCCTACGAAAATCCCTGTAAATCATGAAAAGGAAAATGCTATCGATGTATGCTTTCAAACGCCCTGGGGCAAATTGACATTGTCGGCAATTTCAATGGGTAATCCACACGCAGTAATTGAAGTGGAGGATATCGATAATTATCCTTACTTAGAGGTAGGACCATATATTGAAAACCTAGACTTCTATCCTGAAAAGACTAATGTCAACTTTGTTCAAAAAATAGATCGAAAGAATGTTAAGGCTGTCACGTGGGAGAGAGGGTCGGGACTTACTCTGGCTTGTGGCACAGGATCATGTGCAGTAGCAGCTGTTCTAAAATACAAGGGATTGGTCGACGATGATGTGGCCGTTATTATACCGGGTGGAAGACTAGAGATTCAAATCAACGATTATGTGACCATGACAGGTCCGGCAGTTCATGTCTTTGACGGGCAAGTTGAAATTCCGAAGGAGGGTTAATAATGAAGAGCATGACAGGTTTTGGAAAAGGCGAATATAAAGATGAGGATATCGAAATATCCGTTGAGCTTAAAACTATTAATCATAGATACAAAGACTTTTTCGTTAGGATGCCAAGACAGATTTCTTTTGCTGAAGACCTCGTCAGGAAAGAAATAGGAGAGGTTATTTCAAGAGGAAGAATAGAAGTCAATATCAAGATCAATGCTTATAACATGTCAAACAGGAATATCAAGCTAAACATGGAGTTAGCCCAGGCATATATGAATTGCCTTAAGGATTTAAAAACCTCCATTCCGGAAATTACCGGAGAGTATTCGCTATCTTTGGTATCAAGGTTTCCGGATGTCATCTTTTCCGAAGAAAGCGAAGAGGATGCAGACGTGCTTTGGAATAAGATAAAAAGTGCACTTTCTTCAGCCTTGACAAGTGTTGTTGAAAGTCGAATGAAAGAAGGTCAATCCTTAAAAAAAGATTTTCAAAAGAGGCTGGCTTTGATTGAAGATGATATCGGAAAAATCAAAGACCTTGAAGCTTCTGTAGTGGACGAGTACAGAGAAAAGCTTGAACAAAGGATTAAAGACTATACAAAAGATATCGAATTAGATCAAGCAAGATTATTGACTGAAGTGGCTTATTATTCTGAAAAAGCAAACATAACCGAAGAGACCATAAGGTTGAAAAGCCACATAAACAGGTTTAAAAAGATTTTAGATGAAGATGAACCGGTGGGAAGAAAGCTTGATTTCTTAATTCAAGAAATGCACAGAGAGATAAATACGATTGGATCAAAGTCGAACCATATAGAAATCTCTAATCTAGTAGTTGATGTTAAAAGTGAAATAGAGAAGATGAGAGAGCAAATACAAAATATCGAGTAATGGAGATAGATATGACAAAAAGTTTTTATGAAAGAGAAAAGGGATTGCTTATCGTAATATCAGGCCCTTCCGGAGCAGGAAAAGGAACGATTTGCAAGGAGTTGCTCAAGCAACAGAAGAATTTGGAAATATCCGTTTCCGCAACCACGAGAGATCCACGAAATGGAGAAAAAGAAGGCATAAACTATTATTTCATTAATAAAGAAAATTTTTTAGATATGATTGGGAATAATGAATTTCTGGAGTATGCTAAAGTATATGACAATTATTACGGTACTCCCAAAAAACAGGTGCTAGAAAAGATGGAACAAGGAATTGATGTGATATTGGAAATCGATATTCAAGGAGCAAGCCAGGTAAGAGCCAATTATCCTGAAGGCATATATATATTTGTAGTGCCGCCTTCTTTAAAGGAGCTTAAAAAGCGCATAACCGATAGAGGGACAGAAAACCCAGAACAAATGAATAAAAGGATGAACTGTGCTTATGAAGAAATCCGAAATGCTACAAAATACAGCTATATTGTCATAAATGATACTGTGCCGGTTGCAGCTAAACAGGTTTCAGCAATAATAACAGCTGAAAAATGTAGATCTGAACGACTTGAAAGCAAAATAGAAGAAATTTTAGGGAGGTAATCTAATGAGATATCCAGCTTTAAACGATCTAATTGAAAAGACAAATAACAAATACTCTTTAGTGATAATTTCGGCAAAGAGAGCGCGACAGATTGTGGAAAAAGACCTTTTTATTGAAGGGCAAATAAGAAATCCGGTAACTTTGGCTACAAGAGAGATTGCTGAAGACAGATTGAAATTTCATTATAAATAAACATACGGCAATGGCGCAGGCCGTTGCTTTTTTCATGTAGCAGATTAAAGGGGAGCTTTAGATGAAAACAGCCATGATCTACATAAATCAACCAAATATCAGCATGGACAGGCCTTTTGATTATATCTTGGAAGGTGAACTGGAAGCAAGCGTAGCTGTAGGTCAAAGAGTCATGGTGCCTTTTGGGTATTCCAACAAACCAATTGACGGAGTTGTAGCAAGTATAACAGATTGCAGTGAAAGTACAAAGTGTGATTACAAATTAAAAAAAGTCATTGGGATTATTGAAAATTATCCGGTATTGAGCAAGGAGCAGATGAAAGTATGCTATTGGCTACAGGAATATTACCATTCATTTTTTATGGATAATGCAAATGCATATCTTCCAGGGTCGATAAATATAAAGACAAAAAAAGATTTTAAGTCAGATACTATGTTTTATGTCGACTTTAAGATTAACAAAGTTAAAGTTTACAAGATCTCGTCAGATTGCGATAATATTCCTTTAGATGAGATAATGAAGTTGATTCCTAAAAATGCCATCAGGCAGGCAGAAGTTTTAAAATACCTCTACGAAGGAGCCAAAACGGAATCAGAGCTTAAAGAATCATGCGTCAATTTCACACGGCACTCGTTAAACTCCTTGATTGAGAAAAAGATTGTTGAGGCAGAACATAAAAATGATTCGTATGTACATCCGGCAAAAATCAATGAAAAGCCATCTCTGACTCTAAATCAAGAAAAGGTATTGAAAGAACACTCATTATCAAGAGAACGAGTATCCCTTTTGCATGGAGTGACAGGCAGCGGCAAAACGGAAGTTTATCTAAATATGATGGAAAATGTCTTAAAACAAGGGAAAACATGCCTTTACCTTGTGCCGGAGATATCTTTGACGCCTCAGACAATAAGCAGAATAACCGAAAGGTTTAACAAGAAAGCGGCAGTTATTCACAGCAGAATAAGTGAAAAAGAGCGCATGCGTCAATATATCGAGATTGAAAACAAAGACATAAAGATAATCATAGGAGCAAGATCCGCCATATTTTCGCCTTTTAAAGACTTGGGCCTCATAATAATTGATGAAGAGCACGAAAATACATATAAATCTCAAAATAGACCTAGATTTGATACTGTCCCCCTGGCCTGTATGTTGGCTGAAGAATTTGAAGCTAAGGTTGTTTTAGGAAGTGCGACTCCTTCGGTTGTTTCATACTATAGAGCATTAACAGGAGAGTATCGCCTGTTAGAGCTATCTGAAAGAATCAATTCGAAAAAAATGCCGAAAATAGAATTAGTTGATATGAGAGAAGAAATTAAAGACGGAAACAGATCATTTTTAAGCAGGAAGCTCTACAGCAAAATAAAGGACAGGCTGATGAAAAGAGAACAGACAATATTGTTTCTCAATAAACGGGGTTATTACAGTTTTGTCTTTTGCAGATCTTGCGGATATGTAATAAAATGCAAAAAATGTGACGTTGCTATGACATACCATGGCAAGTCAAACAAAATGATATGCCATTACTGCAACTATACCCGGCAGGTAGAGAGCATTTGCCCTGAATGTAAAAGCAATAAAATAAAATTTTCAGGCAGCGGAACGGAAAGAGTGCAAAAAATGCTGGAGAAGTATTTTCCAAATGCCAGAGTTTTGAGGATGGATACTGATACCATGCGAAAGAAGGATTCGGTTCAACAAACGTTGAAGATGTTTGCAGATAACAAAGCTGATATCTTATTGGGGACTCAGATGGTCACAAAAGGTTTTGATTTTGAAAACGTAACTTTGGTGGGAGTGCTTCTAGCTGATTTGACGCTTAATTTCCCTGATTTCAGATCATCAGAAAGGACTTTCCAGCTATTGACACAGGTAGCGGGCAGGGCAGGAAGAGGAAAAAAACAAGGTGACGTGGTAATACAGACTTATGACCCTGAAAATTATGTAATCAATTATGCTAAATTTCATGATTACAGGGGTTTTTACGACAAAGAAATTGAATTCCGAAAGATACATCAGTATCCGCCTTTTGCACAGCTTTTATATATAGGGTTTGCAGGAGATGATGAAAATACAGTTAAATCTGACTGCGAATCTTACTACAGTCAGATAATAGAAGAAATAAAAAGCAAAAATAACATGGATTTGGCAGAAGACATTTATCCACCGAGTCCTTCCGGGATAACTAGGATAAACAACAGATACCGGTATTATATTCTAATAAAGACAAGCAGAATTAAAGAATTTGATGATATAATTAAAAAAGTAAATTGCTCCGGTGATATAAAAAAAATAAAATCAGCTATGATAGTAGATGTAAATCCAAATGCAGTATTTTAAACAAGGAGGTATTTTTATGGCTTTAAGGATCATAAGAACTGATGATGACCCTGTTCTGAGAAAAAAGGCAAGAAAAATAGAAGAAATAAATGACAGGATAATTTCTCTTAGAGATGATATGTTGGAGACGATGTATGATGCAGATGGCGTAGGTTTGGCTGCAAATCAAATTGGCATTTTAAGAAGAATAGTTGTAATTGACATAGGAGAAGGACCTATAACTCTTATCAACCCTGAAATATATGATGAGGAAGGTTGCCAAAAGGCTGCCGAAGGCTGCCTAAGCCTGCCAGGTGCAACCGGGCAAGTGGAAAGACCGCAAAAACTGAAAGTCGAATACAAGGACATTGACGGAACAAAAAAATCAATGGAAGCTGAAGGGATGCTCGCAAGAGCTATATGTCATGAGGTAGACCATCTTAATGGAGTATTATTTATCGATAGGGCTGAAGACGAAGATGATGAGGAGGCCGGTGCATGAATGTAATTTTTATGGGGACTCCGGATTTTGCAGTCGATTCTCTCAAAAAGCTTATTGAATCAGAATTTGAAGTAAAAGCAGTTGTCACTCAGCCGGACAGGCCAAATTCAAGAGGTAAAAAGGTGGTTTTTTCACCTGTCAAGCAAACAGCTTTAGATAATGGCATCGAGATTCTTCAGCCAACAAAGTTAAAAGACGCAATATTTATTGAAAAACTAAAATCCTATGATCCGGACTATATAGTAGTGGTTGCATATGGAAGAATTTTACCTTCAGAGATTCTCTCCATTCCAAACTACGCGTGCATAAATCTACATGCATCGATTTTGCCGAAATATAGAGGTGCTGCTCCACTTCATTGGGCGGTTATTGAAGGCGAAAAAAAATCAGGAGCGACTACTATGATTATGGACCAAGGCATGGATACCGGTGATATGCTATACAAATTTGAAGTGGAAATAACAGATGACATGACTACGGGTTGTTTGCACGATATAATTTCGAAGGAAGGCGCCAAGCTGTTAATTGATACATTAAGAGATTACGCAGCAGGCAAAATCAAACCTGAAAAACAAAACGAAGACGAAGCGACTTATACCAAAATGATAAATAGGGACACAGGAAAAATAGACTGGAGTAAATCTTCCGCAGAAATCCACAACCTTGTAAGAGGTACATTTCCTTATCCGGGAGCCTTCGCGCTTTTAAAGGGAGAACGTATCAAGCTGTCTAATTCAAAGGTATTGGATGCTAAATTAGATACCAAGATACTTCCCGGGACAATTTTAGATGCAGGAAGCGAAGGCTTGATAGTCAAGACAGGAAATGGTGCCTTAAGTTTTGAAGAGATACAGATTCCAGGTAAAAAAAGAATGAAGGTTTCAGATTATGCTAGAGGAAATGAGAGCTTGATAGGAAAGAGATTTGAACCTTAAGTTAAAATTAAGCTATTAAATGTAAACTTGAATAAAAAAGATATGGAGGGGTCAAAATGTATTTCCCATTTTTTTTCGAGCCGACTATGTTGATATTGATTCCCGGAATCATTATTGCCGCTTACGCCCAAAGCAAAGTAAGCGGAACTTACAATAGATATTTAAGAGTTCCAAGCACTAGAGGACTCACAGGAGCTCAGACTGCTAGGAATATTTTGGATGCCAACGGATTGTACAATGTGAATATTGAGCTTGTTGGCGGCAAGCTATCCGACCATTATGATCCAAGAAAAAGAGTCCTGCGTCTATCAAATGAAGTATATAATGGAAGAAGTGTAGCTGCTGTAGGAATAGCAGCGCATGAGGTTGGCCACGCTATACAGCATCACCAAGCGTATGCGCCTTTAAAATTCAGAAATGCGATATTTCCTGTGGTAAGCTTTGCTTCAAGCATTGCATGGTTTTTGTTTTTTATAGGATTTTTATTCTCAGCTATGGAGCTGATGAACATCGGGATATTGTTTTTTGCAGGATCAGTCATATTTAACTTGGTCACATTGCCGGTGGAGTTTAATGCCAGCAAGAGAGCAATTGCTCAACTGTCGGCTAACGGGCTTGTCATAAACGAAGAGGCAGTAGGAGTTAAGAAGGTTCTTGATGCTGCGGCGCTGACTTACGTAGCGGCATTATTGGTATCTTTATTGCAACTGGTTCGGCTGTTGGTTTTAAGAGGTTCAAGAGACTAATGAAAAATGATATAAAAAATCCTAGAGAAGTAGCTGTGAATATTTTATATGAAGTTGAATACAATGATGCCTATACGAATTTGACTTTAAAAAAGTGGTTGTCAAAAGCGGCTTTGTCACAAAACGATGTTGCTTTGGCAACTTCTCTTGTTTATGGAACCGAAAAAAACAAGCTTTATTTAGATGCGGTGATTTCATCTGTCAGCAAGACACCGATAAAGAAAATTTCGCCATGGATTTTGATTATACTTAGAGTAAGTATATTTCAGATGTATTTTTTAGATAAAGTGCCGGCTTTTGCATCGGTCAATGAAGGCGTCAAGCTTGGAAAGAGGTATGAAAGTGCCAAAGCGGGTGGTTTTGTAAATGGAGTATTGAGAAGCGCAGAGAGAAATATGAGCAAAATAAAAGCCACAGAATATCCAGATCATATTAAACTCTCTGTCCCTAATTGGCTGATTAAGCTTATGTCAAAGTACTACGGTCGCGATTTTGCCATTGATTATTTCAAAGAGTCCTTAGGTGTTTCGCCACTGACGGTGCGAGTAAACACAGCTAAGACGAACTTGGAAGAACTAACTCATATATTGAAAACCGAAGGGGTAACGGCAGAAAGGTGCTGTCTTGCCCCTGATTGTCTTGTGACAAATGGACTAAACAACATAAAAGGATTGAAAAGCCATGAGCAAGGCCTGTTTTTCATACAGGACGAAGGAGCTATGCTGAGCGTAGAGGCCTTGGAAGCTGAGTTGGGCAATATAGTTTTGGATATGTGCGCTGCGCCGGGAGGAAAGACTACCCATATAGCTCAAAAGATTGGTAACACCGGAAGGGTGATAGCTAGAGATGTCCATAATCACAAAATGCTTCTAATCGAGAGCAATTTGCGAAGGCTTGGTATCGATAATGTTAAAATAGAGATTAAAGACGGTTTGATTCCGGATAAATCAGATATGGGCAAATATGATAGGGTATTGTTGGATGCTCCGTGTTCCGGATTGGGAATACTTAGAAGAAAACCAGATATCAAATATAAACTTTCTCCTCAAAAGATACACGATATCGTGCAGATTCAAAAAAGGCTGATATTAAATGCTTTTGATTCTTTATCGCCTGGGGGATATCTCGTTTATACTACTTGCACTGTAAATCCGAGAGAAAATGAAGAAGTTGTGGAATATCTATTAAAAAACAGAGAAACCGCGCATATCGATGCTAATCTTCCGAAAGAGATGTTTTCTGGTATAATTGATGAAAAAGGCTATGTTAAGCTATTTCCCAATATACATGGGACAGATGGATTTTTTATTGTTCGCTTAAGAAAGAAAACAGAAAGGCATTAAGTGCATCATGCTTAAAAGGTGACTATATGAAAGATATAAATAATATGACTAAAGATGAACTGAGAAATGAATTCAAATCTTTAGGGCTACAAGCTTTTCGGGGAAACCAGGTTTTTAAATGGATAAATTCAGGCATTGAATCCTTGGAAGAAATAAACAATATATCAAAAAAAGACAAAGAGATCATAGTTGAAAAGTACAGATTGAATAAAATAAAATTAATAAAAAAATATGAAGACGCCATAGATGGCACAAAAAAATACTTGTTTAGGCTTTCAGACAACAATATAATAGAAACGGTACTTATGAAATATAAATACGGTTACAGCATATGCATATCTTCACAAGCAGGGTGCAGAATGGGATGCGATTTTTGTGCGTCTACTATTGAAGGGCTTGAAAGGAATCTAACTGCCGGTGAAATGTCAGACCAGATAATCACTGTTGAGAAACTTGAAAAAATACGTATCTCAAATATAGTAATAATGGGAAGCGGAGAACCTTTGGACAATTATGACAACACTATAAAGTTCATAAATTTGGCAAATGACCCTGAGGGACTAAACAAGGGACAAAGACACATCACTCTATCTACTTGTGGGCTTGTACCGGAAATCTACAAATTAGCGGATCTGAAGTTGCAGATAAATTTATCTGTATCGCTTCACGCTCCAAGTGATAGCCTTAGAAAAAAGCTGATGCCAATAGCAAAAAAATATTCAATAAAAGAATTGATTGAGGCCTGCAACTATTATTACGGCAAAACGAATAGGAAGATAACTTTTGAATATGCTATGATAAATAAAGTAAACGACACGGCAGAATGCGCAAGATTGCTTGTGGATCTCTTGAAAAAGATGGATAATGCAATGGTGAATCTTATACCGGTAAATGAGATAACTGAAAGAGAATTTAAAAAAAGCGCAAAGGATTCAGTGGAGTCTTTCAGTGAAATCTTAAAGCGAGGAAATATCAGTCATACTGTTAGAAGAAAGTTAGGTTCAGAAATAGAAGCTGCATGCGGTCAGCTTAGAAGAGGGCATATTAAGCCGTAAGGGGTGTAATCATGGAAGTAGGATATGAAAGTCATATTGGTAAAATGAGGAAAATAAATCAAGATTCATACATGGTGGGAAAGACCATGGACGGGATGCCCTGTTTTGCAGTCGCTGATGGCCTGGGAGGTCATAGAGGTGGAGAGACGGCAAGTAAAATGCTAATTGAAGAGTTAAGCGAGTTCTTATCAATGTTCAACGCTTCTGATCATATTTCTGAAAATAAGCTCGAATATGTCTTGAAAGAGCAAATAAAAACTATCAATAAGCATATTCTGGAAAGAGGGAAGAAAGATGAAAGCCTCGCAGGAATGGGATCTACGCTTACATTTTGTGTAATTACAAGTGGAAAGCAAGTTCATGTATTTCATGTTGGAGACAGCAGGCTTTACAGAATCAGTCAAAAGGCAATGGAGAGGATGACAAGAGATCATTCTTATGTTGAAGAATTGATCGAATCTGGTGAAATAACAAGAAGTGAAGCTGAGCATCATCCCAATAAAAATCTTTTGACTAGAGCTGTCGGAACAGATGCCTCTCTTGAAGTGGATTATACAGTATTTGAACTGAATAAGGGGGATGCGGTTCTTATATGTAGCGATGGGCTAACAAATTATGTACCTGAAGATGACATAAGACAAATAATAACAGATAATACTTGCAGTCAAGGGGCTCAAAAGTTGATTCAAACTGCCAATGACAATGGCGGAGGAGACAATATAACTGCGATTGTATTCAAGCTGGAGGTGCACGGATGAAGGGAAGAGTATTGGCAAATAGGTATGAGTTGATTGAAACAGTAGGCCAAGGTGGAATGGCTATAGTTTACAAGGCTATGGATACCATTTTGCACAGGATAGTCGCCGTTAAAATACTAAAGCAAGAGTTTAATGAAAACGAACAATTCATTAAAAAGTTCAGAAGAGAGTCACAGGCTGCTGCAAGCTTGTCTCACAATAACATCGTTAACGTATTTGATGTAGGCGTAGAAGACAATATCCATTTTATCGTCATGGAATATGTAGAAGGAGACACGCTTAAGGAATATATCAAGAAAAAAGGCAAACTCAATTGGAAAGAGGCCGTATATATAGCCAAGCAGATTGCTTTTGCTCTGGATCATGCACATAAAAATAAAATCATACATAGAGATATTAAACCTCACAATATAATAATAAATGAAGAAACTATACCTAAAGTTACAGATTTCGGAATAGCACGAGCGATTACGAGCTCTACGATAACTTTGGTTGAAGAAACCATGGGCTCGGTTCACTACATATCACCGGAGCAGGCAAGAGGTGGATTCGTAGATGAAAGATCAGATCTTTATTCCTTAGGCATTGTTTTGTACGAGATGCTCACTGGACGGGTTCCATTTGACGGGGATAATTCCATATCGGTAGCTATCAAGCACATTCAAGAAGAGATTGAGTTTAACGAAGATGATCTTGATGATATTCCTGAAAGCCTTGAAGATATTGTATTAAAACTGATAAGAAAAAACCCAAAAGAAAGGTACGAAAATGCAAAAGAGCTAGTCAAAGATTTAATAGCTGTTCAAAGCGGAGAAAAAATTGCCGGGAGACCTGGAAAAGAAACGAAAAAACCTGGGATACTGCCAGGCATTCTTGCCACATCAAAACCCAAATCCGTTTCTGAAAAGACAGCTGATGTTAAAGGCAAGGAAACAAAAATAAAAAAGACCACATTGTTGATAGTCGGGGGACTTATACTGGCGTTTTTAGTGATTATATTTTTAGCCAGCACGTTATTTGCTGTAAAAGAAGTTTCAGTTCCTGAGATCGAAGGCATTGATATCGCAGAAGCTGTTCAAATGCTCGAAGCAGAAGGTCTCAAATATGAGATTGAAAATACGGAAAGCAGCTCAACTGTTCCTAAAGACTATGTAATTACTCAGAATCCTTCTGCGGGCACGATACTTAAAGAAGGACAAACTGTCAAACTTGTAGTAAGTGCAGGCCCTAAAGAGGTAGAAGTTCCTGATGTAATGGGAAAATTCGAGGTTGAAGGAGTTCAGGAGTTAGAAAATTTAAACTTTACGGTAAAAGAAATATCCAGACAATTCAATGATGAGGTTGAAAAAGACAAGATTTACGATCAAAATCCCATGCCGGGATTAATGGTAAAAGAAGGCGCCGAGATAATAATATATGTCAGCAAAGGAAAGGACACAGCTGTGGTAGAAGATTTCACCGGCATGACTTTAGAAGATGCAAAGAAAGCAATAACTGACTTAGGACTTCAAGTTGGAGAGGTAAAGGAAGTCGTTAGTGATAAATACGATCAAGGAGTCGTTGAAAGTCAAGATCCTAAACCCAATGCAGAAGTTGCTAAAAACAGTGTAGTCACATTAACCGTAAGCAAAGGAAAGCTGCAAACAAGAGATATAACCATAGATATAGGAAGCTACATTGATTATGATGACGACGATGTACCAACAGTCAGCGTCAAGGTGACTCTTATTGACCAAGCCAGCAAATCTTCAGTAGTATACGATAAAAAACACAAAGCCAATGAGACCATAAGCGTGACACTTGAGGGGATTGGAGTACAATATTATCAATTGGAGATCGATGGAAATGAATTTGGTCCTGAGATAATAACTTTTTAGGTGATTTATGCGTAAAGGGAGAATCTTAAAAGGCATCGGAGGATTCTACTATGTAGAAACCTCCGATGGCCTTATAGAGTGCAAGGCAAGAGGGATATTCAGAAACGAAAAAATCAAACCGTGCGTAGGAGATTTAGTTGAAATCACAGTTGACAATAAAGGCATTGGAATAATAGAGGCCATAAATCCAAGAGCTAGTCAGTTGATAAGGCCACCTGTGGCAAATATAACCCAGATGGTTGTGGTTTCGGCTATCGTAGAACCCAAGTTGAATTTTTCTTTATTGAACAGGATAATCTTAAATGGTGAATTCAACAACTTGAGGATAGTAGCATGCTTTAATAAAAAAGATTTGATTTCTGATTTGCAAAGGCAAAATATTATCAATTCATTTAGAAATACAGGTTACAAAACAATCTTTACATCAGTAAAAAATGGCGATGGAATAGAAGATCTCAAAAGGGAGCTTGACGGCCATATTTCAGTTTTTTGTGGTCCGTCAGGTGTGGGAAAGTCATCTCTTATAAAGGCTATACTTCCTCATAGAAGCGAGGATTTGGAAATTGGGAGCTTAAGCGGAAAGGTAAAGAGGGGAAAGCATACAACAAGACATGTAGAACTATTCAAAACCGGTATAAATGGTTATCTTGCTGACACGCCGGGTTTTGGGAATATTGATTTGTCAAATATAGACCAATACGGCTTGGAAGAACTTTTTCCTGAATTTGTTGACTTGAGGCAAGACTGTCGGTTTAAAGGATGCCTCCATATAAATGAACCTGAGTGCAAGGTGAAGGCGGAAGTTGGAATTAAAGTGTCATCAGAGAGGTATTCCTTCTATAAGGAAGCGCATATTGAGCTTTTAAACAAAAGATAGGGGAGTGTAGCGACAATGAAAGGACTGCTTATTGCAAACGGTGAAATTGGAGATTCAATTTTTTACACCGATTTGATTGAAAATGGAAACTTTGACGTTATAATCTGTGCAGACGGAGGAGCAAACAATGCATTCAAATTGAAGATCAGTCCTGACTTTATTGTTGGAGATTTGGACTCCATAGACGAAAACGTAAAGATTCATTTTGAAGACGAGAAAGTTGAATTCATTAAGTTTCCACCTAAAAAAGACGAAACCGATGCAGAATTGGCATTGGAATATCTTGTAAAATCAGGTTGTAATAGAATAGTTATGATAGGTTGCACCGGAAAAAGAATAGACCATACTTTAGCCAATATCCATTTGCTATACGAGTTGGCTAAAAAAAATATAGAAGCCAATATTGTAGACGAATATAATTCTATGGAAGTAATCCTTGAAAACAAGGTGCTGACAGATAAAAAAGGTTATACGATTTCATTGATTCCTTTGAGCGAATGTGTAAAAAAAATAACCCTGCAAGGGTTCTACTATCATTTGAATGAACAAGATTTGCACATGGGATCGTCCAGGGGAATAAGCAATGTCGTTACAGATGAGATCGCAAAAATAAAATTTGAAAGTGGAAAACTTCTCTTGGTATTTTCTCAAGGTAGCTGATAAATACAAAACCGAGATTTAGCAACCTTAAAAGGGGATTTAAATCCCCTTTATGATTAAAGCGCTCTTTCGATTTTGTTGCTTCTTAAACATCTTGTGCAAACGGAAATTCTCTTAGGAGTACCGTCTACCATGGCTCTTACTTTCTGCAAATTTGGAAGCCATACTCTTTTTGTATGTCTTACGGAGTGACTTATCTGATTTCCAGAAACGGAACCTTTTCCACAAACTTCGCATACTCTTGACATTTACAACCCTCCTTAGCTATAATTGCATAGCATTAGCATTATAGCATAATTCAAATTGCAGTTCAAGGCAAATTAGGTTGTGGCACGATAAAAATCATTGGATTCAAATATTTATTGATGACTTGAATTTAATAACATGTTAAATTAAAATAATAATGTAGAGAAGATGAGGAGGAAAAATTATGTCAGCTAAAATATACAATGAATTTGGATATATCAATATTTCTGAAAACCTTATTGCCAATATAGCAGGTCTTTCGGCTACAGAGTGTTATGGCGTCGTAGGTATGGCATCGAAAAAAAGCACAGACGGAATAGTGGAGCTTCTTAAAGGTGAAAATTTAAGCAAAGGCGTGAAAATTATCCAAAAAGACGGCAAGGTCAGCATAGATTTGTATGTTATCATAGAATTTGGAGTGAAAATAAGCGTTGTAGCTGAAAATATTATAGAAAAAGTTAAATACAATGTCGAGAAACAGACTGGATTAAAGCTAGAAAAAATAAATGTCATAGTAGAAAGCGTCAGGGTATGACAGCTTGAGGAGGTAATTCACAGTGGAAACCAAAGCGATAGACGGGATTTTATTAAAGAAAATGTTGATGGAAGCAGCTTTAAACCTTGACGCAAATAAAAAGACCGTAGATGATTTAAATGTATTTCCGGTGCCTGATGGAGATACGGGAACGAATATGTCCCTTACCATGCAGTATGCTGTCAGAGAAATTGAAAGCCTTCCGGAGGGCAATGTTTCAGAAATCAGCTCACTAACTTCAAGTGGAGCACTGATGGGAGCAAGAGGAAATTCCGGAGTGATATTATCGCAGCTGCTTAGGGGGTTTGCAAAGGGGTGTAAGGGCCATAAGGAGCTTGATATCCAAACTGCAGCACAAGCACTTCAATATGCGTCTGATATGGCATACAAGGCGGTAATGAAGCCTACTGAAGGCACCATACTGACAGTTGCCAGAGGGATGGCTGAATTTGCCATGTCAAGGAATAAAGATTATACAAATATGGAAAATTTCTTGACAGACGTTATAAATGAAGGTAGAGCTGTTTTGGACAAAACACCGGATATGTTAAAAGTATTGAAAGATGCCGGGGTAGTAGATGCAGGAGGAATGGGTCTAGTCTTTATTATGGAAGGCGCATTAAATGCGCTGACAGGAAAAGAGTCTAAATTTCAACAACCTGCCATCGAATGGGACAAACCTGTTGAAGACAGGATAGAATCCCATGAGGATATAACTTTCGGTTATTGTACAGAGTTTATCATTATAGGCGACAATGATGAAAATGTGCGAGACCAACTTGCTGATAAGTTTAAAGATTTAGGCGATTCTATCATAGTGGTTGGGGATGAAGAAAAGATAAAGGTGCATCTGCATACAGACAATCCTGACAAGGCTATGGGGATGGCACTGGAAATAGGTTCTCTGACAAGGATTAAAATTGAAAACATGAGAGAACAAGTTCAAAATAAAGCAGTTAAAAAACCAGCAAAAGCTAGCGTAAAACCTTCGAAATACGGAGTGATAGCTGTCGCTTCAGGCGATGGTATAAAAAATTTGTTTGAAGACTTGGGAGTTGATGAAGTAATATTGGGAGGACAGACAATGAATCCCAGCACCCAGTCTTTCATAGAAAAGATCGAAGAATTAAATGCAGAGAATATAATTATCTTGCCAAACAACAGCAACATAATCTTAGCGGCCAACCAATCAAAGGAAATAAGTAAAAAAAATGTCATCGTCATACCTACTAAGACAGTTCCACAAGGAATAACGGCTCTTTTAGAATTCAATCCGGAGCTGCTTCCAAATGACAATATGGATTTGATGACCGAAGCGGCAAGTGAAGTCAAGACAGGTCAAGTGACTTACGCAGTGCGGGATACGAGCTTTAAAGGCAAGGATATTAAACAAGGAGATATTATCGGGATATTTGACGGAGAAATAACCTGCGTAGGGAATGATCCGGAAGAGGTCTGTGGCGAATTATTAAATAAGATGGTTGATGAATACAGCGAGTTGATATCCATTTATTACGGCGAAGATGTAAAAAAAGAGTCAGCTGAAAGTTTTTCTGCCTCTGTAGAAAGCTCATACGGAGAAATGGATGTAGAGTTGCACTGGGGAGGTCAACCTCTTTACTATTACATAGTTTCAGTAGAGTAGCATGTAAATGAACAGATTTGAGACTATACGGTCATTAAAAGGCATCGGAGAAAAAAAAGAGGCACTGTATCATAAGCTTGGAATATTTAACATAGGAGATCTGCTTAATTATTTTCCATGGGATTACGAAAACAGAATTCTTATCCGCGCTTTCGCAGACATATTAAATGGCGAGAAGTATGTTTTAAAAGGCACGTTGATAGATTCCGGAACAACAAAGAGAATACGAGGGAATTTATCGATTACCCGTTTTTCTTGCAAAGGAGAAATGGGTGTTTTTGATGTCGCGTGGTTTAACATACCATACATAAAAAACACTTTAAAAAAGGGTTCCACTTATTATTTTTATGGAAAAGTACAGAAAAACTATGGACGATACACAGTGGAGAATCCTGAATTCAAACACGAAAGGTTTGGGCAGGAAAATAGTGAGATAATTGGGAAATACCCGCTTACGAAAGGGTTATCTCAAAAGGACTTGAGGAAGGCAGTTGCAGATATATTTGCTCAAAAACCGGATGTAGAAGAATATCTTAATGAAGAAATTTTAAAGAAGCACAAATTATTAAATCGACAGGATGCAATTCATAAGATTCATAAACCTAAAAGCAATCTGGATATATTGGAATCCAGAAGAAGACTGGTAGTAGATGAGTTGATAGAAATTCAGGCAGGCTTCAAGTATTTAAAAAGCATTAACAAGACTGACATAAGGTTAAACCTAGGTGGATACCATGAAAAAAAGCTTAAGACCATGATTGATAACCTGCCATTTATTCTTACTTCTGGTCAAGAAAAAGTAATTAATGAGATTATTGACGACCTTAAATCTAATAAAAGAATCAACCGGCTGGTCCAGGGAGATGTGGGAAGTGGAAAAACTGTAGTTGCGGCTTTGGCAAAGTACGTGTTTTTCTTAAATAAATACCAGACGGCATTAATGGCTCCGACTGAAATCCTTGCTAGGCAACACGAAAAAACTTTGAAAGCTTTTTTAAGTCCTTATGGAGTAAAGGTAGCACTTGTTACGGGGGGCATGAAAAAATCTGAAAGAGATCCGCTTTTACAGGATATCAGAAGCGGAAAAATTGATGTTTTAGTTGGAACCCATGCTGTGATTCAAGCAGATATGGAATTTTTTAATCTCGGTTTGGTAATAACCGACGAGCAACATCGTTTTGGTGTTGAGCAAAGATCAAATTTGGCAAAAAAGGGGGATTCGCCTCATGTCCTTGTCATGAGCGCAACGCCAATACCTAGGACAGTATCCCATGTCCTATATGGAGATTTAGATGTGTCAACGATCAAAACTATGCCGAAAGGCAGGCAGCAGATAAGGACTCATTGCATAAAAAAATCTAGGCTGAAAAAAGTTTACAGTTTTATTTTAGAGGAAATAAGAAAAAACAGGCAAGCTTTTATTGTTTGTCCTGAAATTGAGCAGGGAGAAAGTGAAAGAGTTTCTGCAAAAGAGCTTTATAAAGATTTGAAAAGCTCGGTTTTCAGCAAGATTGAAGTCGCTTTGGTACACGGCAAGATGAAGGCAGAGGACAAAGAGACACTAATGGAAAAATTCTCCTGTGGAAAAATCGATGTTATGATATCAACGACTGTGGTTGAAGTGGGGATAGATGTGCCAAATGCGACGGTTATGCTAGTTATGGATGCAGATAGATTTGGTTTGGCTACTTTGCATCAATTACGAGGCAGAGTCGGCAGAGGCTCTCATGAGTCGTGGTGTATTTTAGCTACAGATTCTACTAACGAAAAATCCTTGGAAAGGCTTGATGTCTTGGCAAACAGCAACGACGGTTTTGAGATTGCCAGAAAAGATTTTGAGATGAGAGGACCTGGAGATTATTTTGGATTTAAACAACACGGCTTGCCTGAATTTAAGCTTACTGATTTGGCAAGAGACAAGGCCGAAATAATAACTGCAAAAGAAATACTTGATTCATTGATTGAAAACAAAGAAGCGAAGACGATTGAAAAAATCATTCAAAATTTCAAGGGGAAGACTAATAGCTTTGACTAGATGAGACAAGGAGGAATCTATGAGGATAATAAGTGGATCGGCAAGAGGGAAAAAGCTGTATTCTCCAAAAGATGATTCGATTAGGCCTACTACAGATAGAATAAAGGAATCGGTGTTCAATGTAATCAATCAAAGGATTTACGATAGCATATTTATTGATTTGTTTACAGGCAGCGGATCAATAGGACTCGAAGCCTTGAGCAGGGGAGCAGAAAAAGTCTTTTTCTGTGATAAGGATACAAGTAGCATTAATTTGGTCAAAAAAAACTTGAACCATACCAAATTGGATCAATCAAAATGTGAAATTATTAATCAGGAATACAATGATGCATTGAAAACCATAAAAACAAAAGGGTTAAAGGCAGATATAATTTTTTTAGATCCACCATATAATATTGAAGGTCTGGAAGAGATCATAAATAAAATTTTCGATTTGCAGCTTATGGATCAACAAGGAGTTTTAATACTTGAACATGATATAAATCGCAATATTGACAATAATATGATAAAATATGAATGCATAGGCAATAAAAAATACGGAAATACAGGAATTAAAATATTTAGAAATAAGGTGGCAAAATGAGAATAGCGGTATATCCCGGCAGTTTCGATCCCATGACAAAAGGACATTTAGATATTATCGAAAGAGGTTCGAAAATGTTTGATAAGCTTGTAGTAGCGATACTGGTAAATTCATCCAAAACACCGTGTTTTACTACCCAGGAACGGATGGATATGATAAGCGAGTCTGTAAGCCATCTTGAAAATGTTGTAGTTGAACATTTCGAAGGTCTCCTAGTACATTATATGGAAAAAAATAATTACCAATATGTATTGAGGGGATTGAGAGCTCTTGCAGATTTTGAAAATGAATTTCAAATGGCTTCTATGAATAAAAAGCTCTATCCTGATATTGAAGTGGTAATCCTGATGACAAATATCAAGTATTCATTTATAAGTTCTACTTTGATAAGAGAAATAATAAAATTCGGTGGAGATTTAAAAGATATGGTCCCGGAATTGGTATATAAAAAGATTTCTCAAAAATATGGGAGGGTAATAGATGAAGATAATAGCCTTGTTAAATGAACTGGAAAGCATTCTCCATGAAGGAACTCACGTCCCATTTTCTTCAAGGGTAATGGTAAATACTGAAGAGGCATTGGAGATCATCCAGGAGATAATGCATTCTCTTCCCGATGAAATAAAGCAAGCTCAATGGATTAAAGAAGAAAGAAAAAAGATACTCATTGAAGCTCAAAAAGAATCAGAAAAAATATTAAATGATGCTGAATCAAAAATAAGGTCCATGGTGGACGAGAACCAAATAACACAGTCGGCATATTCGGAAGCTCAAGAAATTAGAAAGAAAGCTGAAGAGATATCAAAGGAAATCAGGAAATCTACAAACGATTATGCAGATTCGATTCTTAAGAACCTGCAACTACAGCTAAAGGAAATTTCAGATACGATTGAAGATAATAGAAAACAACTTAAAGGTAGATGAAAGAGCGGATTAAATCTCTTTCATCTGCCTTTAATCTTTTATGTAGATGGGGCTTTGGATATAATCTGAACCGATTTTTTTGATGTCTGTTTTAAGGAAGTAGATATCAGTGGAAACAATATCATGTCTCAAGCACTCCATTTGGGCTGGATTTAAATTTTTTTGTGACTTTCCCAAATTAGTTATCACAGACATATCCGAATTGTTTTTTATCTTGTTTATAAGTTCTCTGCCATTGGCATTGAATGCTAAAATCCTAAGATACGGACAATAAGATCTATCCCTATAGAATTTATCGACATCTGCTTCTTTGTAATTTGTAATAAGGTGACATAAAATCCTAGATATTCTTGTAGAAGGATATCTCTTTGAGGAGACGTCACGTATCAGCTCATCTGTTGCGGAAAAAGATTTTTTCAATGATCGCAAAAGCCTGTTTTCCAATCCCTCGGTCACATCTGGGTAAAGAGAAATTTCTTTTGCTGATGATTTTAACAAAACAGAGGCTATTATTTCGTAGTAATCATCAAGTGTATTAAATGATTGATTTTTACTGTAGTTTAATATGATGTTATATGTAGACTTGGGAACCAAAGGCTTTAAAACATCATTCCAATTGCTGTTTCGGGTTATTAAGTTTCTTATGTGGGTAGCGCTTGCAATACCTTCGGAAGAAAAATCACTGTGATATCCCACCTTAATCCTGTTGATTTGCATAGGTTGGATATTGCTGCTCAACCTGTAAATCCACTTAAGGTACTCTAAAGCTAGGATGTTATTTGGCTGGCTTATCAAGTTCTCATTGGATATTTGCGGAGTGCAAGCGTGCAATGAAATTTCTCTGGCCTTGGGAAAGGACAATCCCAATTCAAGGTTTTTTTTATGGTTGGCCTTAAAAGACTCAGGCTCATC
>DMAW01000009.1 GCA_003446375.1 Eubacteriaceae bacterium
CGGTTGGCATATGCTTTGGCAAATAAAATTTAGCATTGGGAGGTGTTCCAATGCAATTTTCATTTTATACAGATTGCACAGCACAAGACTTTTCCGTAAAGAACAGCAAAATATTCCCCACAGCACCCGAAAGGTGCCCGTTCAAGGATTGTTCCATGCCTGTCAAATTAAAAAAGCATGGATATTACTCAAAGTTCTACATTAGCGGAACATTCAGTGGAGTTATATATATACGGCGATATATTTGCCCCATATGCGGCAGGACAGTCTCCATGCTGCCAATGTTTTGCCTTCAAAGGTTCCAGTATTCAGGCATTGATATAATCAACATTCTTCATGAATTTTACCAAAGCCAAATGTCTCTTAGAAAATTTGTTGAGAAGGTAAAACTTGATTTACCAACGATAGAACGCAGACATATAAACTATTATAGAAAACGGATAGTGGATAACAGAAAATTGATACAATATGGGTTGAATCTGATATCTCCGGAATTCATCTTCGCGGGAACAATCCCGGAGAATCAGATATGGGTCAAAACTTTCCTTGATAAAGTCCAAAGACTACATCCCCATGTATTTCTCGTTGGCTTTTCAAAAACAACCGGAAAATCGTTTTTGACCTCTCAGAATATGATAGCATAAATGTTTTTCCAAATGAAGTCCTTTTGTGCTTTTAACAATGCAACACCAGCTTCCCAATTGGAGAAGGTGTTTCCAAGATATAGAATGTTACTATCGAAAAAAGTCATAAAAAAGCACAGGAGGATGTAAAAGATGGATGAGAAAACCAGAAATGCAATAGCACTAAAGAAATTTTCTATCATTGGGCCAGTCTTAAATGGACAAGTTACCAACAACACTGAGTATTTCAGGAAGGTTGCAAGTGCACCTATTGAAATGCCCTATTACGGCATGCGCAATTATTCCTACAAGACTCTTGAATCGTGGCTCTGCGATTACAATAAGCGTGGACTTGAAGGCCTTATCAGGGGAACCAGATGCGACAAAGGTAAATCAAGAAAAATATCTCCGGAACTTGGCGAAGAGATAATATCAAGAAGAAAAGCTAACCCAGGACTTCCCATAACTTTGCTGTATGAGCAAATGGTATCAGACGGAGTCATTGATCCTTTAAACATATCAAGGCCAACTGTCTACCGGTACATTGAAGATCTATCCCTTGCAGGTGAATTTAAAAGTGATATGGAAAATCCCGAATCACTCAGGTTCTCACATGAACATGTAGGTGATTTATGGCAGGGAGATGTGATGTATGGCCCGTATATAACTGTAGGAAAGAAGAAGCTTCAGACCTATCTCCATATGTTTATTGACGATGCTTCGAGGTATAAGGAATGGATTATATTACAGCAAAAGAAGCAGCAGAAAAATGGGGGATATCCCAGCGCAGGGTTCAACTCCTATGTGAGCAAGGACGAGTGGCGGGAGCGGTTCGATTAGGATGGGCATGGGCAATTCCAAAAGAAGCAGACAAGCCTGCAGATGCTCGTATAAAAGCTAAAGACAAGATATAATCTTTTGGTATTTTTGTGGTTGATTATGATGTGATTGTTGATGGAATTATGTTAATAATGTGAAGTTGAAAAGAAGGTATCATGATGAGTGAAAAAAACTACAATTTTCAAAAGTTAACACCGATTAATAATGCCGAATTGAAAATATATGATGACGCACTAAATTTCGTGTTTGACAACGATGATATTAAAAATGTTGCACTATCCGGTCCATACAGCGCTGGTAAAAGTAGCGTGCTTGAGACTTACAAAAGCAAACATCCAGATATCCGTTGTTTACATATTTCTCTTGCACATTTTGAATCAACCAAATCAGACAGCGGTAATCCTACTGAATATAGTGAAGCTGTCTTAGAGGGAAAGATTCTAAATCAGCTTATTCACCAGATTGACCCAGACAAAATTCCACAGACTAACTTCAAGGTGAAGCAAAAAGTATCTGTTAGGAAGATCATTATAAGCACCGCAATTATTACTTCATTTTTAATTTTAGTAGCTTATATAGGGTTCTTTTACGATTGGTGCAACTTTGTTTCGGCATTAACGCTGGAATGGCTAAAAAATATGTTGATGTGGACAACAAATAGTGCCATGCTGCTGTTGAGTGGATTGCTATGCGCTGGCATCTTTGGAATAGTGACATACTCTATTATTACGACTCAAAAGAACAAAAATATCTTTAAAAAACTCAATATACAGGGCAATGAGATTGAGATATTTGAGGAGAACGATGATTCTTACTTTGACAAGTACCTCAATGAAGTATTGTACCTTTTTGAAAACTCTGACGCGGATGTAATTATTTTCGAAGATATGGACAGGTATAATGTGAATCAAATTTTCGAGAAGCTAAGGGAAATCAATACTCTTATTAATAATAAAAAGACCAAAGAAAAGAAAACACCAATTCGTTTCTTTTACCTATTGAGGGATGACATTTTTGTTTCAAAAGATCGTACAAAGTTTTTTGATTTTATTATACCAATTGTTCCAGTCATTGATGGATCTAATTCCTATGACCAATTTATTGAACATTTCAAGCAAGGAGGTTTTTTTGAGTTATTCGACGAGGTTTTTCTGCAAGGGTTGTCACTATACATCGATGACATGCGAATCTTGAAAAATATTTATAACGAGTTTGTTATATACCATAACCGCATACAATCCATAGAACTAAACAATAATAGGCTCCTTGCAATCATTGCTTATAAAAACATTTTTCCCAGAGATTTTAGTGATTTGCAACTTGGCATGGGTTTTATACATACTTTGTTTGAAAACAAAACTGAATTTATAAAACAAGAGCTAAAAAATATTGATATACAAATTAAAGAAATTGAAGAGAAGATTCGATTAACAAACGATGAGATACTTGATTCTATTGATGAACTTGATGCTGTCTATTTACTATCCAATTATCAGATAACCTATGTTGCTGGGAAAAACATATCTGCATATAAAACACGTGTGCAATTGGTTAAAGCTATGAAGGATAATCCTAATGATGTCCAATATTATGTCCCTAATCATGGTAACAGGCAGTTAAATTTAACATCTGAGCTTGAGAAACTTTTACAAAATCCAGAATATATTAAGCGAAAAGAAGCTATTGAAAGAAAGATTGACAATCAAATTGAAAACTTGAAAGCTGAAATTCAAACATTGAAAAAACAAAAATCCATTATTCAAAATAGTCGATTGCGAGAAATTATCACTAAAGAAAATATTGATAACATTTTTAGCGTAACCTACATAAATGAAATTGGTGAAGAAAACAAATATGAAGAAATTAAGGCAAGTCCTTATTTCCCTCTCATAAAATACTTGGTGCGAAATGGATTCATTGATGAAACATATTCAGATTATATGACATATTTTTATGAGAACAGCCTAAGTCGGATAGATAAGAATTTTCTTCTTAGTGTTACAGACCAAATACCAAAAGATTATTCCTATTCGCTAAAAAATCCGCAATTAGTTCTTTCTAGATTACGAGTTGTCGATTTTGATCATGTAGAAATCCTCAACTTTGATTTGTTATGCTATCTTTTGAAAACGAAGCCAAACAACGACAAATATTTGACCAGTTTACTCCAGCAACTAATGAGAACCAAAAACTACAAATTTATTGGTGAGTTTTTGGAGGCGCAGACAGAAACAAGTTTGTTCGTTGAATCTATAAATAATATATGGCCAAGTATTTTCCATTGTATCCTCGTTGAGAGTGGTTTTAGCGATGCACAGAAAAAACAATATGCTATCTATACGTTATATTATTCGTCGGATGCAGATATTGAAGCACTTAACGAGAACAGCTGCCTATCAGCCTTTATATCCAGCAGTCCTGATTTTCTGGACATTAATAAACCTAAAATCAACAAACTTATAGCTGGGTTTTCTTTGATTGGTGTTAGATTTGCATGGATTAATCATGATGTATCGAACAAAGATCTTTTTGCGGCCGTATATAAAAACAATTTGTATCAGCTGACGTTTGACCTTATTTGCTTAATTTTAGAAGTAGTTTACGGTTTAAAGAAAAGCAGTGACTTCAATAACAAAAATTATACTTTGATTATTTCTAAACAGGACGAGCCGTTGGCACAATATGTAAACAAGAATATAGATCAGTACATAAACATTATGCTCGACAACTGTGGTGAGTGCATAACTGATGAAGAACCCACTGCATTGGCAATACTCAACAATTCAGAGAC
>DMAW01000011.1 GCA_003446375.1 Eubacteriaceae bacterium
CCCTGATTCTACATAGCGACTATGCCGAAGAAAATACTATACCGAAGTTTTTTCTTATCAGTTTAAACTCACCGATTGTTCATAATTCTTCGGCATAGTGTTTTGACTAATCAAGCGAGTAAAGAATCTTCTTGATTTCTTCTTTCCTCCAAATTTTATCATCTGAAACAGTTGTAGTTGGACCTGCTTTATTCATAGCTTCGCTCATCATTTCGAGTGTTGCAAATGCGTAAAATCCTGATGTCGTTGACATGCTTTCGTGACCAAGCAACTGCATAATAAAGGGCAATGGCACCCCATTTTTGTATAGATCCATGGCTTTGGTCTTTCTTATCATGTGACAGTGAACACCGCTCGGAACATCACTGCATGATCTGCGCGCTTTATCAGATGCTGTTTTAAGTACCAAGCTAATGGTATCCGTCGACAAACGGTGTGGCTTTCCATCAAATATACTATAGAACAAGGGATTTTCTTTTTTATCAGGATGAAATTCTCTAAGATATAGTTCTAAATGTTGGACTGTCTTTTTTAACAGAGGAACATTTCTGATTTTCCTGCCTTTACCAATCAGCGTTACAAAAGGATTTGCTACATCTAGATGCAACGCGCTAAAGGTCAAATCAGCAAGTTCCTGCACTCTGGCACCAGTATCATATAGCATAATCAGAATCATCCGATTTCGTCTGTGTTTTGAAGTATCAACGCCATAGGCTGACAGAATAGCTGCCGTTGCTTTTGGTTGAAGATACTTTATAGGACGTTTTTCTTCTTTCTGCTTTTTAACAGTACATACTTCCGAATAAATACCTCTCAACTCAAAGTCTTCTTCACTACAGTATTTTAAGAAAGACCGTATTGCTGTAAGCTTTAAGTTTATTGTCTTTGGGGCATAATTTTTACCTTTTAGCCAACTTACAAAGTCTTTAATATTTTCTCTTGTAAAGGCATCAAATGATACTTGTTCTTCAACTAATGACCTGTTAAGCTCCAAAAACTCTAAATAAGTTTTCAATGATTGCTTATACGCTTCGACAGATTTATCCGAAAGATTTCTTGTTATAGGCATATAATCATGCAGATAGTTTCTGGCCAGTTGCCAAAAATCTTTCCCCTTTTTTCTCTTATATTTCATAACTTTCCACCTCCGGAATGAGTTCTTCTGTAGAGGAGGCAAGTTCATTATATGTGGGAAAGAAATCAGGAATTAAATGTATATAATAATAGGTACTTTCGATACCGGTATGACCCATATATTTCATTAGGTATGGTAGCATTGCATGTATATTTTTACCTTCTGCCGACCATCTCATTATATTAGAGCATGCAAAGTGGTGTCTGAAATCATAGGCACGTGGTTTTACTTTTCCATCCCTTTTGAGTCCTGCCGCAATCCAGATATTTCTAAAATTAGCGGACACTGCGGTTGAAGAGCATATACCTCCATGACCTCCGGGAAAGAAATACTCTCTTTCAGGAAAACACTTGTTTATAGCGGCATCATACTTGACCAGATATTTTTTCAGCTCATCAGATAAGTATAATCTGCGGTCTCTATGAGCTTTTGATTGAAGGATATCTACATACCCTTCCTTTAAGTTTACGTCTTCGCATTTCAGTTTACGTGCTTCGCCGCATCTTGCACCACAACAGTACAGAAATCTGTATATTGCAGGAAGGACATATGGACGTCCCAAGGCTTTGTGCCTTGATACAAAGTGATCACACTCCATAAAGAAACTTTGTATTTCTGATTCTGTCATTAAATATACTTCTGGCCGATAACGCTGAATAGTAAATCTGTTATCAAGTACATAAGCTTCATATCCAACACTCTGAAGGTATCTTCCGAATTCTCTTATTGGTGATATCCAGCTTCGGTCTCCAGATATTGACTTTTCAGCATGTAACAGTGCCCATTCTTCAACAGTTTCACGGTCAAGATTACTGAGATTTTTATGATTGTAGTTATATATGTCAAGCTGTTTCAGATAATACCTACTTGTTTTATATTCGATGCCTAATGCATTTTTGAATTCGATAAATTCTATTATAAGTGGTGCCAGTTTGCTGATGTACTCGTTCATGGATTCACCTCCTTAGAGATGTTAGCCATTGGAAGTACACATTCTTTGAGTCTTTCCACGTCGGTTGTTATGTATATATCCGTTGTGTCAGGAGTTGAATGTCCTAGTATAGCTGCGATAGTCTCTATCGGAACTTCATTTTTCACCATAGTTGATGCGGCGTTATGCCGAAGCATATGCATACCCCAAATGCGTGAACCTTTATCGATACCTGCACTCATAAATACCTTGCTCACAATAGCATGACATGAAGCGTGATCAGAAAGTGGGGTAAATGGTGCAAGTGTTCTTAGAAAGAGAAAGTTACTATCTACATCAGGTCGTTCGTTCACGATATATTTAGCTATTGCATTCCCAACTGTTGGAGTAAGAGGTAAGCAGACAAGATTTCCGGTTTTACTTTGCTTAAATGTAATTATTTCATTATTCCAATCTATATCTGACAGTTGAAGATTTATCAAGTCGCCAGCTCTAATACCACAAGATAAGCCTATGATTACAATAGCGGCATCCCTTAATGTTACCTTGCCATCAGTAATAACTGATTCCAGTTTTTTACATTCTTCATCAGTAAGAATTGGAATGATTTTATGAATTCTTGGAGCATGTATTCCTTCAATAGCAGATGTTAAGTCTGTTCTTTCAAGATATCTAAAGATACTTCTAAGCTCACATAAAACTTCACGCTGTCTGGTTTGCTTAGTTTCTTTTATATATCTGATGACCATATATGGCTCAAAATCACATAAGTCATAAACACAAATGTTGGCTAAAAAATCTAGAATGCAATACATCCCATACTCATAGAAATGAATTGTATTCTCGTTGTCATAAATGGATCTAAGGAATTTTTGGTAGTCTTCATATATAATCTTATGCTGTTGGTTTTTTGGCGAAATCTTTCCACGTTTAACTACTGAAAAATCAAAGGTTCCTGTGTCGAAGTAAGAATCTATCAGCCTAATAAACCTTCCTTGAGTATGATATCGGTTTTTACTGAATTTTCCTGTTTTCTTGCTGATAACATCATTGGCATACTGTTCACCGATATCGTGTGAGTATTCTGTCACATTCTTTTCCATACAGAACCTTTTGAATCGCCTTATAACACCTTGATAGTTGAAGATTGTTGACTCATTATAGCCTGCATCAGTTACTGCTTGAAGACAAAGTTCGCAAATGGTTTTAATTGTCATCTTGAAGCACCTCCTTTTTTTGGTACTTCAAGTATAAATTCTATGCCGAAGTTTCTGCAAAGAAACCTTTATATCAAACCATTTGAAAGAATTTCGACATAGTATTTTCTTCGGCATAGTCCGAGTTATGCCGAACTCAGGATAATTCAGACCGTGGAAGCCAATATGTTTC
>DMAW01000031.1 GCA_003446375.1 Eubacteriaceae bacterium
CCACCAAGGCATCTGTTTGAGTCTTGATGGTCTTTTCAAAACTATATGGGAAAATCAGATAGTTTACTCCAAGCCCTACTCCCAATCCTATAATCGTATCTATAATCCTGTTTATACTATAGGCTATGATGTTTCCTTCGTTCATTTCAAGCATGATCGCCAAAAACACCACGCCGGCTATTACTATGGACTTGTTCCATTTAAATAGGTTGCAGACATAAATGATTATTGTGATGCCTATGCTGGTAAGGATCAAATTCCCTCTGTCTATAGATGCAAAGCCCATCCCTAACAAAGCTCCCAGCACTGTGCCCATGATCCTGTTCTTGCCCACGTCAAAGGAGTTCATGACAGAGCTTTCCATAGATATCATGGCTGCGATGACTATGTAGAAAGGATTTTCCATATTCAGAAGCTGCCCCAGCAACAGGCATATGAGGACTGCTATAGCCGTTTTGACGTTTCTCATGCCAAGTCTGTAGTTTTTATAGCTTTTGTAATTCATGTAGTTACCTCCGAAAAACAATCGTAAAAGGCTTTCCAACTTGTGCCTTACAGCATCTTTATTCCTTTTTCGGTTATCTCTATTTTTTTGTTCTTCAAAAGCCTGCCCACTGCCCTTTTAAATGCACTTTTACTCATGCCAAATTCAGCTTTTATGGCACTTGCCTGACTCTTATCGTTAAATGGCAAAAATCCATTTTTTTTCACAAGATTTTTCATGATTTTTTCGGCATCATCATCTATTTCGTCATGAGCCTGCTTTCTGACACTTAAATTAAGCTTTCCGTCATGTCTGACTTTGATGATCCTGGCCTCTACAACATCCCCGATGTCAAAGATTCCAAACATTTCATTAAGGGGTATCATTCCGTGGTACTTGTTTTCAACCGCGACGAATACTCCCATTTCTTTATTGATTGCATACACTGTTCCTTTTACCTGGTCATTTTCCTGAAAAGGGGATTTATCTGTAAGCATGTTATGTATTTTCATTGTAGCGCAAAGCCTGTCGCTCTTGTCTACGTAAAGAGCCACCAGGCAATCATCTCCCGTTCTTACCTTTCCTATCTGCTCCTTAAAAGGAAGCAGCAGATCCTTTTCGAGGCCCCAGTCTAAAAATGCACCTATACCGGTAGCTTCCACTACCCTTAATTTTTTTATATCTCCAAACAATATCTTCGGAGTCCTTACCGTTGCTATCAATCTGTCTTTTGAATCCCTGTAGATAAAAACGCTTATCTCATCTCCAGGCTGCGCCCCTTCCGGAACCTGACTTTGTGGAAGAAGGACGTCGTCATCCAAAGCTCCTTCGAACTCATTTAGATAAACTCCTATGCTCGTCTTTCTTAGTATGGTTAATTTTTGTATCTTTCCTATCTCCATTAGATTTTCTCCTCTTCGTTTTCTGTATTTATCTTTTTATACCCTTTTGCCACTGCAAATGAAATCCCAACAGCTATGATCACGGGAAGTATGAACGCCGGCGATGTTGGATCATCTGCCGCTTCGCCCATTAGCGTAAACAAAAACACTCCGGGGACAAACCCCAAAAGACTGCCTGTCATATAAACTGAGTAAGGAACCCCTGCAGCACCAAAAAACATGTTTACCAAATCCACCGGAGGTCCGGGTATGTTTCTTGAAGCTGCACATATCACAAGCCCGTTTTTTTCTCCGTACTTCATGATTTCGTGAGCCTTTTTGTTTCCTGCGATCATCTTCTCTACCCTATCTCTTCCAAACCTTTTACCCAGAACATATCCTGCTGAAAGCTCTAGAGACAACCCTGCAAATATAGTCAATATCGCCATCGGAAATGGCAGCACCAACCCGCTTGCGATAAACAAGCCTTTCATCGGAATAAATATAAGCAACGTCTTTGCCAAAAACCAAAATACGATTATACCGGAAGCTATTATCGGCGACTGAGCCTCATAGCTTAGCATCTCAGTTATCTCCATCCTGTCCGTACCGGCAAGCCACATAGCTGCAAGCAAAACCAGCGCAATTATAAGCACGGTAAGTATCTTGTGATGCTTTATAAGACTTATCATAGGATTTTCTCTCCTTTATTTGCTATCTATATTTTACTCTATTTCTTATGATAAATACAGTTTTAGAAGCCATATATTCAATTTGGCGCTTAATTCCTTGACATTAAAGCGTATTAAAATTAAAATGCATGTATATAACTAGAGGAGGGAAACTCATGAAAAAATCATTATTTGGGGTATTGCTGGTACTATTATCTTTTACATTGTTGTTTGGATGCACTTCAGGCACCGATGAATCTGAAGATACTTGGAGCGATCTTGAAGAAAGAGGAACAATCATCGTAGGTTTCGACGATACGTTTGTCCCAATGGGCTTTAAAGACGGAAGCGGAGAAATCATCGGTTTTGATGTAGATCTTGCCAAGGAAGCTATAAGCAGGCTAGGCCTCGAAGCTCAGTTTCAGCCAATCGACTGGAACCTAAAGGAAACAGAACTTAATTCTAAAAACATAGACCTTATATGGAACGGTTACACAATTACAGATGAAAGAAAAGAAAAAGTAAACTTCACAAAGCCTTATCTTGACAACAGACAAGTCATAGTTGTCTTAAGCGGTTCAGACATCGATGCCAAGGCAGACCTTGAGGGCAGCATAGTAGCTGCTCAAAATGCTTCAAGCGCTCTTGCAGCCATCCAGGCAGAAGGGGCCGGCGAAACCTTTGACGGAGGCGAACCTATACTTTTTGACACTTACAACGATGCATTCATGGATCTTGAAGCTGGCAGAGTCCACGCAGTAGTAGCTGACGAAATCTTGGCAAGATACTACATAGCTGAAAGAGGCGAAGAAAAGTACAAAGTTCTGGAAGAAGATTTTGGAGACGAAGAATATGGTGTCGGCGTCAGAAAATCCGATGCCACTTTGCTCGAGAAGCTAAATGATGCTTTGGACGAAATGAAATCTGACGGTTCAGCTGAAGCAATATCCGAAAAATGGTTCGGCGAGAATATAATAAAGTAACCGGGTGAATATATGGATTATTTATTAAGCATGGCACCATTAATGTTGCAGGGTCTTCAAACGACCCTGTGGCTGTTTTTTCTGACAGCGCTTGGCTCAATACCACTTGGTATGCTCGTGACGATCTTGAGGCTTTCGAAATACAAGCCCCTTCAAAAAATAATGCAGACTTACATATTGCTGATGAGAGGAACTCCCCTTTTGCTTCAGCTTATTTTTATTTTTTTCGGTCTGCCTATAATAGGCATCGTAATCAACAGGGAAACCGCCGCTTTAATAGCATTTATCTTGAATTATGCCGCTTACTTTGCGGAAATCTTCAGGGGTGGAATACTCTCTATAGATCAAGGTCAATACGAGGCTTCTACCGTTCTCGGCCTTTCTAAGATCCAGACTTTTTTCGGCATCATTTTGCCTCAGGTAGTAAAGCGGGTTTTGCCTCCCGGCGGAAACGAACTTATAACATTGGTAAAAGATACATCTTTGGCATATATACTTGGTCTTGGGGATGTCCTTAGAGCATCCAGGACACTTACGAACCAGCAGGCTTCGTTGATTCCGCTTTTTTTGGCAGGGGCAATATACCTTCTTATGGTAGGGATAGTTACATTCGGCCTTAAAAAGGCTGAAACCAAATTTGATTATTACAGGTAGGTGAGAAAATGTTAAGAGTGAGCAAGCTTTCTAAAAGCTTTGGCGACAAAAAAGTCTTGGATCAAATAAGCTTTGAAGTAGAAAAAGGCGATATCGCCATAATAACCGGTCCTTCAGGCGTGGGAAAAACAACTCTTATCAGATGTCTTTCCTCCCTGGAAACATACGACTCCGGTACGATAGACATCTCCGAAAGAAGGTCTGAAAAGGAACATCCTGTAGGATTGGTTTTTCAAAACTTCAACCTGTTCCCCCACTTAAATTCATTGGAGAATATAACTTTTCCCATGATAAAGTCAAAGGGCATGGATAAGGAAAATGCAAAGAAAAAAGCCCTAGAGATAATGGAATCCCTGGGACTTACAGGTCTTGAAAACAGCTATCCTTTTCAACTCTCAGGAGGCCAGAAGCAGCGCGTTGCAATTGCCAGGGCGCTTGCGATGGATCCGGAGTACCTATGCTTTGACGAGCCTACATCTGCACTGGATTCAAAGCTTCGTGACAGCGTAGGCGAGATCTTAAGGGAGATCGCCAAAAAAGGAACCGGCGTAATAGTCATCACCCATGACAGGGAGTTTGCAGAAAAATATTCCACCAAGCTGTATGCGCTGGGAAGCGAGCTTGAGAGAGTGAAGTAATCTGCAACCTTATAACTTTACTTAGCCACTACCACTAAGGCGTATGATCCGTCTTTGTCGTAGGGGCTTTTTTTAAAATCTCCGTACATGCTGATATCTAAAAAACCGGCAGCACTTAAAGATGCTGCAAGTTCCTCTGAAGTTATCGGAAGCAGCGGTATCTCGTTTTCGTATACATCTTTATCTGTTTTTAAAATAGTCTTAAAAAAAATCTTGTTTTGCACCTTATCGTATTTATACAAACGCTCAAAAGCAATTCCCGCTTCTTCGTTTATTATTGCGGGAAGGCTGCTTATTCCAAACTTTAAAATCCTGTCGTAATTTATTATCTGCAAAATCAGCCTTCCATTCCCCTTTAGGATGCTTTTCGCCTTTTTCAAAAATCCGGCTGTATGATCGATGCTTTCCAGATGAACCAGGCTGTTTCCTATGCAGTATGCCATGTCAAACTTTAAACCCAGTTTATCTATGTCCATCATATTCATTTGCAGAGCCTTTACATTTAGATCTTGACTTTTTAACTTGCCGTTTAATCCTTCGATCATCTTTTCATCCAGATCGATTGCCGTAATATCATGCCCTGATTTTGCCAAGGCCAGCGTATATCCTCCGGTTCCGCAAGCTATATCAAGTATATTAGATCCTAAGCCTCCGGCATGTTCAGATAAGAACTGAATCTGAGGTTTTCCTGCCGGAAATATGTCATCATAATGTTTTGATATCTCTTCGTAAAATCCCATCGCAGTATCCTTTCTATAATCCTCTTCTTTTTCTCTCAGCTTGATATGTAAAATAATACTTAAATAAGGCAATAAACTTTAATGCTATGGATATGTACATTAAATACATTACATTTGCATTGCCGGGAAATAAAAACACCAGCACTATTGATACCGTAAAAAGCACCGTTGCGCTTTTGCCAAAGTAGTTTGCAGGAACGACGATTCTATCTTTTTTATGGTAAAGAATCAGTCCGATAGTTATCATGAACCCTTCTTTCATAAGCACTATAGCCAAAATCAGACCGGGCACATCCCCTGATATGTATAGACATACCAGCACTGTCAGCAACATAAGCTTATCAGCCAAAGGATCCAATACCTTTCCTACATCTGTCACAACATCGTATTTTCTGGCAATATATCCGTCAACAAGGTCTGTCAACGAGGCGACTGCATATACTCCAAGGGCAAGGTAACGAGAATCTTGCGCTTCGGAAAAGAACACGTAGACAAAAACAGGTATCAATGCCATTCTTATGACAGTCAAAATATTAGGCACATTTTTCATGGAAATCCCTCCACTCATCTTCGTTTTTTAGTCTTTCTTTTTCCGGGTTTTAAAGCCCCTTCCGGCTTTATCAAACAGTGCCTGTCAAAACCGATAAGATCTTTTCTGCCGGCTTTTAACAACGCTTCCTTGACCAGCTTGTAATTTTGAGGCTTTTTGTACTGTATCAGGGCTCTTTGCATCGCTTTTTCGTGTGGATCTGTTGGTATGTAAACATCCGTCATCGTCCTAGGGTCTATCCCTGTGTAGAACATGCATGTAGACATGGTCCCAGGGGTAGGATAAAAATCTTGCACTTGTTCTGGGGTATAGCCTATATCCCTTAGATATTCGGCGAGCTCTACAGCTTCCTTTAGAGTTGATCCCGGGTGGCTTGACATAAGATAAGGAACTAAAAACTGGTTTTTCCCAATATCTCTGTTGATCTTGTAGTACTTGGCTACAAATCTGTCATAGACTTTTCTTCCCGGTTTGCCCATCTTATCTAAAACCTTGGAAGAGACGTGCTCAGGAGCTATTTTAAGTTGCCCGCTGATGTGATGTTCGCACAATTCTTTGAAGAACGTATCATCTTTATCGTATATAAGATAATCATACCGCAATCCAGACCTTATAAACACTTTTTTTATGCCGGGCATGCTTCTGAGTTTTCTTAAAAGCTCCAGATAGTCTTGATGCTCTACAATAAGCTGGCTACAAGGCTCCGGAAACATGCACTGCTTGTCCGGACAAACTCCGTGTTTTTCTTGTTTTTTGCATGCGCTGTGCCTGAAGTTTGCAGTAGGTCCTCCAACATCGTGGATATAACCTTTAAATTCCGGATCTTCAATTATCTCTTTAGCTTCACGGATAATGGATTCGTGGCTCCTGGACTGAACTTTCCTTCCTTGATGGAAGGTAAGGGCACAGAAATTACAGCTTCCAAAGCATCCCCTGTTGCTTATTATGCTGTGCTTTACCTCTTTTATCGCAGGTATCCCTCCGGATTTTTCGTACATGGGATGGTAGCTTCTCTTATAAGGAAGAGAATATACGTCATCAAGCTCCATATCGCTCATAGAATCTGCAGGTGGATTTTGCACCACATAGTAATTTTTGTAAGGCTCAACCAATGGTTTTCCGTTGATGGAGTCCATATTTCTATACTGGATCATGAAGCTCTGGGCGTACTTTCTCTTGGATGAGAGTATCTCATCGTAATGAGGAAGCCATAAAGGTTCGTAAGGCCTTTTCTTGTCTTTGGTCTTATATACCGTTCCTTTTATGAAGGTTATCTCTCCAACCGGAAGCCCACTTTCCAAGGCTTCAGCTATCTCTACTATCTGCTTTTCGCCCATGCCGTAAACTATGATATCTGCTTTAGCGTCAAGAAGGATCGATCTTCTTACCTTTGAACTCCAATAATCATAGTGGGCAAAACGCCTAAGGCTGGCTTCTATGCCTCCCAGTATTATAGGAACATCGCTGTATAGCTCTTTTAGTTTTCTCGAATACACCATGGTTGCCCTATCCGGCCTGAAACCAGATTTTCCTCCTGGAGAATAAAGGTCGTCCCTCCTTGTTTTTTTAGCCGTAGTGTAATGATTTACCATGGAATCAATATTGCCTGATGTTACGAGAAACGCCAGTTTGGGCTTACCCAGCCTTTTGTACGAATCGTTATTCTTCCAGTCCGGCTGAGCTATTATACCGACCTTAAATCCTCTGCTTTCGAGAACTCTTCCTATTACGGCTGTTCCAAATGACGGGTGATCCACATAAGCATCCCCTGAAACAATTATAAAATCCAATTGGTCCCAGCCTCGTTTTTTCATATCTTCCCGTGATACGGGCAAAAAATCATTCATTATATTTTACTCTTCCTTCTTTTATCAGCTTTAAGCTAAAACTTATTTAAATTTACATTATATCATATTTGCTTTAAAATAGAGAATATAAAGCCATAAAAATCTAAGAGAGAAAAGGTAACTCAAATGAAAAGAAATGTAAAAATTGTTTTGGAATATGACGGCGGCCGTTATAAAGGCTGGCAAAAACTTGACTCTAGCGATACCATACAAGGGAAACTAGAGGATATAATCCTAAAAATGACCGGTAAGAACATCGGAATAACAGGTTCCGGAAGAACTGATGCAGGCGTCCACGCCAAGGGACAAGTCGCCAACTTCATAATCGATACAGACATGAAGGAAAAGGAAATCAAAAACTACTTCAATACGTATCTGCCTCAGGATATTGCAGTAAAAGATGTGATTTTTGAAAACGAAAGCTTCCACAGCAGGCATGATGCCAAAGAAAAAACCTACATATATTATATATACAACAACCAGGTCCATTCAGTATTTGACAGAAAATACAGCCTGCATGTTCCGGAAGCTTTAGATATCGAAGGAATTAGAAAAGCCCTGCCTTTATTTGAAGGCACCCACGATTTTTTGGGTTTTTCTTCCCTGAGAAAAAGTAAAAAATCCACTGTCAGAACCATAAGCTCTCTTACAATGGAAAAGACCGGACCGAACATTAAGTTTATTTTTAAAGGTGATGGCTTTTTATATAATACAATCAGGATAATTATGGGTACTATACTTGAGGTTGGATTGAAAAAGCGAAAAGCTTCATCTATCGAAAAGGTATTTAAAACAAATATCCGTGAAAATGCCGGGTATACAGCACCTCCCCACGGATTGTTTTTGGAAGAAGTGAAATACTAGAGGATAATTTCGCAAATGTATTGTTTCCGGCACATACAAAGTTCAGTAATTGTATGTGCCGGATGCAGTATAGCATATGCTTTTCACTTTTTGTTTCTTGTAAGAACATCAAATACAACCGCAATTATAAGTATCGCGCCTCTAATCATATACTGATAGGATATTCCAACTCCCATCAGGTTCATTCCACTTGTCAGCGACGACATTACCAGAGCTCCTATTATAGAACCTGTAACTTTGCCCACCCCACCGGCTGCTGACACTCCACCGACATAAGCTGCCGCTATGGCATCAAGCTCAAATAAGGTGCCCGCCGTAGTCGTAGCCGATTGCAGCCTAGATGTATATAGTATCCCAGACAGTGCCGCAAGCATGCTCATGGAAGCAAATACGAAATAAGTGATCTTCTTGACGTCAATGCCGCTAAGCGCGGCGGCTTCCGGATTGCCTCCCACTGCATATATATGCCTTCCCAACACGGTATTTTTAGTCATAAAGTGATATATGCCCGTGACTATCAACATTACTACCACAGTCCACGACAATCCATTGTAACTTGCCAATGTCCACGTAATATAGCCAATCAAGGCCGAAACGAATAAAATCTTTGCGTAAAATATCGATACGGGTATGACTTCAAATTCATAATGCTGTTTTTTTCTCCTAGCTTTAATTTCGCTGTAGATATAAAGCATCACACCTAAAAGACCTATAAGCAGCGTAACTACGTGAAGTCCGTCAACCAAGTTAAAATCAGGTATGAACCCATTGCCTATGGCATTAAAACCGGGGTTTGGAACGATTATCGTACCCGTTTTAGATGTAGCTTGCAGCAGCGCTCCTCTAAATATCATCATTCCTGCCAAAGATACTACAAATGCAGGTATGCCAAGTCGCGCGACCAGTATACCATTGAACAATCCCACTGCTGCTCCCATCAACATTATCACAGGGATTACCGCAATTACAGGAAGCTTGTAGCTTGTAAGAAGTATCGCCGCAACCGCTCCCAAAAACCCGGCTAAAAATCCTACTGAAAGGTCTATGTGCCGAATTACGATGACCAGCGTCATCCCAACTGCTAAAACTGCAATATAGCCTGTAGAGTTTATCAAGTTGCTTATGTTTCTCGGAGACATGAACACTCCTTCTGTCAAGAAGGAAAAAACCAGCATTATTATGAATAATGCTATAAACATTCCATAGTCTCTTATATTTTTTTTAAGCAGCTTGCTCAATTCACTAAAAAAGCTCATATGCATCCTCCTATCTTCAGGTCTTCACACTGTGGCCATTGCCATTATTTCGTCTTGACTGGCCTTTTCAACAGGAAGTTCTCCTGTGATCCTGCCTTCTGCCATCACATATATCCTATCGCTCATTCCCAGTATTTCCGGAAGCTCTGAAGAGATCATTACTATGCTCATGCCCTCTTCAACCAGCTTGTTTATTATTGTGTATATCTCAAACTTAGCCCCTACATCTATTCCTCTTGTAGGTTCGTCCAGTATTAATATTTTCGGTTGCGTAAAAAGCCATTTCCCAAGAGATACCTTCTGTTGATTTCCCCCGCTTAAGTTGCCGACCAACTGCTCGATGCTGGGTGTTTTTATAGTCAAGGAATCTTTATATCTAGTAGCGACGTTTATTTCCTCATTGTCATTTATTACTCCTTTGTCTGCAAGTGTCCTTAAATTAGCGAGAGATATATTTTTTTTAACATCTTGTATAAGTATCAGCCCTTCTCCTTTTCTGTCTTCCGTAACATATGCTATCCCTGCTTTTATGGCATCGCTTGGGTGATGGAACCTTTTATGATCCCCTCCAATAAAAATGCTTCCTTCAATCTTGTATTCTCTAGGATTTCCAAATATGCTGTAGGCAAGCTCTGTTCTGCCTGCTCCCATAAGGCCTGCCACGCCTACGACCTCGCCTCTTCTGGCATATATGTTTATGTCCTTTAATATATCCTTGCCCGATACATAATCGTAAGCAGACCAGTCTTTGACCTCTAGGACTTTATCTCCAAATTCTTTTTTGTTCCTTTTAGGGAAAATATCATCTATAGCCCTTCCTACCATGTTTTTAATCAATACTCTTTCAGAAACCTCTCCCTTGCTCGCATCTAAAGAGCATATGGTCTTTCCGTCTCTAAGTACTGTTACTGTATCCGCAATTTCGATAACCTCTTTGAGTTTGTGGGATATCATTATAGATGTTATGCCTTCACCTTTAAGCTCTTTTAACAGCATCAGAAGATTTTTGGAATCATCATCATTTAAAGCCGCAGTGGGCTCGTCCAGTATCAAAAGCTTTACGTCCTTGCTGAAAGCCTTTGCTATTTCTACCAACTGCCTTTTCCCTACGCCTAAATCTTTCACTTTAGTTTCCGGAGTGATCTTAAGCCTTACCTTCTTGAGCATTTTTGAGGAATTCACCACCGTCTCGTTCCAATCGATCACATTTCTCTTTTTAATCTCATGTCCAAGATATATATTTTCATACACCGTCATCTCAGGAACCAATGCAAGCTCTTGATAAATTATCGCTATACCCGCTCTTTCACTATCTTGAATTCCTTGGTATTTTTGAACTTCTCCGTTTAGAACGATTTCGCCGCTATAATCCCCAAAGGGATAAACTCCGGAGAGCACCTTCATCAGAGTAGATTTGCCTGCACCGTTTTCCCCAACTAAGCAGTGTATCTCACCTCTCTTAACACTGAAATTTACTTCATCCAATGCTTTTACTCCCGGGAATTCTTTTGTGATGTTTTTCATTTCAAGTATATGCTCATTATTTTCCGATAACCCATCCATGTTGTCGACTCACCTCTATTCCGTGGTATATTTATAGAAGAATAGTGAAAGCCTGAGACTTTCACTATTCCTTATTTATCTTATTCCAATCCGGTAAATTCGCTAGCTTCGTAATATCCGGAATCAATCAATGCGGATTTTACGCTGTCTTGATCCACGACTATTACCTCAGTCTGCTTAGCCGGCACATCTGTCACATTGTTGTTGTAAGAACCGGTAGTTTGCGGCGTATTTCCTTCTAATACGGCTATGGCCATGTCGATAGAATCTTTAACGAGAGTCCTGACATCCTTAAATACAGTCATCGATTGCTTTCCATCTATTATATATTGTACTGAAGCCTTTTCTGCATCCTGTCCGGTCACCACATAGCTTGAAACGTCGCTGTCAGATGCAAAAACATCTGCTATGGATCTTGCTGTACCGTCATTAGGAGCCAAAATATAAACGTCGCCCTTGTCAGCTGCACCTGCTGCTGTCAAATGTGATTCGGCTTTGTTTTTAGCTTCGTTGAAATCCCAGTTAGTAGTAACTTGGCTTATTATCCTTCCCATTTCGTCTCTGCTAAGCTCAGCTTTATCCTGAAGAGCTACTGCCTCTGATGAATTCTTTATTACGAATGTTCCATCAGCTATTTTCGGCTGCAAAACGCTCCATGCTCCTTCAAAGAATAAAAACGCATTGTTGTCAGAGGCGGCCCCGGCATATAGATAAAGCGGGTTTCCTTCTCCTTCAGCACTGTCTACCAAATATTGCCCTTGAGCTGCTCCAACCGCTATGGAGTCGAATGTTACGTAGTAATCTACAGCATCTGTTCCTGTTATGAGCCTGTCGTAAGATATGACAGTTACACCTTCAGCAGCCGCTGCTTCTGCTGCTGCCGCCGCTGCATCTCCATCATGGGGACAGATGATCAGAACGTCTATTCCTTTAGTAAGCAACGATTCAACATTTGCCTTCTCACTTGCTGAAGATCCTTGGCTAAACAAAATCTCTACTGAGTAATCTGTATCAGCCAGCGCTTCGTTAAACCTTGTTTCGTCCTGAACCCATCTTGGTTCATCTTTAGTAGGCAAAACTATGCCTATGCTCGTAGAGCCATCTCCACCGTTGCCTCCATTGCCGTCATCGTCAGTCCCGTCTGTACCGCACCCTGTCACAGTAGCCAAAAGAAGCATCAACACAGTTGCAAAAACGATTAACTTACGATACTTTTTCATTATTTTTCCCCTTTCCAAGAAAAAAAATTGTTGAGAATTTGTGTAAACGTTCTCACAAGACAATTATATTCCTCGGTTTTAGCATTGTCAATAGGCTTTGAATTAATGCATATTTATTCTAATTATATGGATAAAAACAAGTGATATTGCATTTTCATCAACTATTTGGTATAGTGAAACAGCAAATAGAGGATTTTATGAGGTGAACATATTGATATACTTGGATTATGCGGCTACTACTCCTGTAGATGCAGGCGTGCTGGAAACATTCAATGAAAGCACAATTAAATATTTTGCTAACCCTAACACGTCTCACCAACTGGGAAATGAAGCTTTTGCAAGGATACGCCTTGCAGAAGAAAGGATACTAAGCCTTCTTGGTCTATCCGACCGCGAGATAGTTTTTACAAGTGGAGCAAGTGAAGCCAACAATTTGGCAATCACCGGCTATGCACAACAAAATATCCATGGCGGCAGACATATCATAACAACATTTTTAGAACACTCCTCAGTAACGGGTCCATTTATGTCCCTTAAGGACAAGGGATATGATTTAGAATTTGTGGATATCGACAAAAACGGAAGAGTTGATCCGGATTCACTTCGCTCTCTCCTTAGGCAAGATACTTCATTTGTTTCTATCTGCCTTGTAGACAGCGAAACAGGGATAATTCAGGATATAGATGCTATTGCCCGGGAAATAAAAAAATACCCAAACTGCATCTTCCACGTAGATGCCACTCAGGCAATAGGAAAAATTGACATTGACTTAAAAAAAGCTGACCTTATAACATTTTCAGCCCATAAGTTTTACGGAATAAATGGCTGCGGAGCTCTTATTAAAACAAATGACATATCTTTGGAACCTCAAATAAAAGGCGGCCTTAGCCTTACTCCGTACAGAAGCGGAACACCATCTGTTTCTCTGATAACATCCATGGAAAGAGCGCTTATTGCATCAATTGAGAAACTCGAAAGCCGTAAAAAGATAATTAAAGCATTAAACAACGACCTTAAAGAGTTTTTTCAACAGATTAGCTCTGTTAAGATTAATTCTACTTCTTATTCAATTTCAAATATATTAAACGTAAGCATAGACGGAATAAAGGGAGAAGATGTGGCACAGCACTTAAGCGACAAAGGAATCTACCTTTCGGCAAAATCCGCATGTTCTGCTCCAAATACCCCGTCCCGTTCAGTCTATGCCATTACCAGGGATAAGAAAAGAGCCCTTTCTTCATTCAGGATAAGCCTAAGCCATCTGACCACATCAAAAGAGCTTGAAGTATTTAAAAATGAATTCATAAACTGCATCGACAGTTTGATATAAAGAGGTAAACATGGAAAAATATCAATTGGTAGAAAGAAGCATAATAAAAAAATACAGAAAAGAAATATGGAATAGATTCGTCAAGTCTGTAATAAGATACGAACTGATTTCAGAAGGAGACAAAATAGCCGTATGCATATCCGGTGGCAAGGATTCGATGCTAATGGCCAAAGCCATGCAGCTTTTACAGAAACACGGAAAATTCAGCTTCGAACTTGTATTTCTAGTTATGGATCCAGGCTACAACAAAAGAAATCATCAAGTCATCGAAAACAACGCAAATCTTCTTAACATCCCTATCACGATTTTTGAATCCAGCATTTACGATATAGTAGCAGGAACCGAGCAGTCCCCTTGCTATTTATGCGCCAAAATGAGAAGAGGAGCGCTATATTCCAAGGCACAGGAACTTGGCTGCAACAAAATCGCTTTGGGTCATCACTTTGACGATGTCATTGAGACTACTCTCATGAGCATGCTCTACAGCGCAGAGATAAAAACAATGATGCCTAAACTTAAAAGCAGCAACTTTGAAGGCATGGAGCTTATCAGACCCATGTACATGGTACGTGAAGAGGATATCCTTGCATGGAAAAGGTACAATGAACTTGAATTTATAAGGTGTGCCTGTAGGTTGACAGAAAAATGCGTCCTCGGTGATGACGGCATCGGCTCCAAGCGCCAAGAGATGAAAGCCCTTATCAAAAAGCTGAAAAGGGATACGCCGGGCGTGGACATGAATATCTTTACAAGCATCCACAACGTGAATCTTGATACTGTAATTGAATATAGAAAAAACGGAGAGCGCCACAGCTTTTTAGAAAATTATAAAGAGGAGGAATAACGTATGAAGTTTTTATGGACGACGATTAAAGTGAAAGATCTTGAAAAATCCATCGAATTTTACTCAGATGTAGTGGGGCTGAAAGTAAACAGGAGATTTAAAGCAGGGCCTAATAGAGAAATTGCTTTCTTGGGCGATGGCGGAACAGAAGTGGAACTTATCTTTGACGGCGATAGAGAAAGCGCGCCTTCGTATACCAAAGATATCTCCATGGGGTTTTTAGTTGATGACATTGACGCAAAGATTGATGAATTAAAGTCTAAAAATATCGATATCCAAAGCGGACCTTTTAATCCGAATCCTAATATCAAATTTTTTTATATTGCCGATCCTGACGGCGTGATGGTTCAGTTTGCACAAAACTTGTAAAAAAACCCGCCTTTTAAATTGAGGCGGGTTTTTTACTCGATGTCAATTTTTTTCTCTTCTTTGCCCTGTTCTTTTTTTGCAACATTTATCTTTAGCACGCCTTCTTCTAGCTTGGCTTTGATGTCATCACCACTTGCATCGGCGAGATAAAGATTTCTGCACATGGAAGTTATCCGTCTTTCCTTGTGGATGTAATTTTTCTTCTCTTCGTCAATCTTCTCTTCCTTTTTGACTGAAATCCCCAGCCTTCCATGGTCAAAAGACAAATTGATTTCTTCTTTTTTTACTCCCGGAAGATCTGCCTCAATTATGTATTCATTGTCGTTTTCCTGTACGTCTACTTTAAATGTATCTCGTGCCAAGTTCCTTGCAGGCAATAAATTGTCGCTAAAAAAGTCGTCAAGCATGTTGTAGACGTCTCCAAATCCGGTGTCGAATAATCCGGTGTCTTTTCTGTTGAATGGTACCAAGCCTGCCATGATCAACAACTCCTTTTTATTTATTTTTTAGCACTCGTACCACTAGAGTGCCAAGCTCCTATTTTTTATATATCCACTTCGCTTATTTTTAAACACTTCATAACATTTTTTTGTGTAATTCATCTCCCGTTTTAACGATGCCTCCTTTTAAAACTTTTGCAAAAGCGGCTTTCTTCCATAGGCCACAGTTTCCCTCTCTCTTAAAAACAGGACACTCAGTATAGCATTTTTTCCCTACAAAAGTGACTTTAATCTCCGCACATCCAACCTTTATCTCATCGCCAGCCCGTAGGCTTGAAACATCAAAATCTTCTACTGATATGTTTTCGGAAAAACGCATAAGACAAAATCCATCTGATTTGTCGCTGTTATCCAATCTTGCTTTTGACTCCATTATAGCTATCTGTCTTTTTTCATCTTCTCCTAAAAAAACATCTCCTTTTATCCCTCTGCCTTTAATCAATACGACCTCCTCAACCTGAAAAGGCTTTTCTCCCTTTTTGAGCTTGATTTGCAATTTATTCACTTTTCCCATTTTATTCTCCCTTCTGCCACATTGGTGACACAAAGATGTTTTATACTCATCTCATAGAAACAATATAACACAGGAGGTAATAAAAATGAAAATCAGCAAAACAAAAAAATTCATATTGGCAGGAGCAATATTAGCAGTGGTTGGAGGCTCGGGAGCAGCATATGCAGCTACAGCCGCTTCTCCGGCAGAGATACTTTCGGATCTAACCGGTAAATCTACAGAGACTCTTTATGAGCAAAGAGACGAAGGAACAACATTTGGAGCTTTGGCAATCGAAGAAGGGGTCCAGGAACAGTTTAAGGAAAGAATGCTTGAAAACAAAAAAGAAATCCTTCAAGAAAGAGTAGAAGAAGAAAGGCTTACACAAGAAGAAGCAGATGCCATCTATGAGCGAATGGAGCAAAATCAAGAAAATTGCGACGGAACAGCACAAGGGGCTTGTGTCGGTGAAGCTCGAGGATTAGGATTTGGACGTGGAAGTAGAGGCGGCAATGGTTTTGGCGCCAACAGATAATTTATTAAAAAACAGCGAAAAATCAATTTCGCTGTTTTTTTGCCATTGCGTCTATTTGCATTCTTTCTTGAAGCACATGAACCAGTCTAGGCAATAAGTGTCTTCATCTTGCGATTCCATTCTTTCTTTTGCAGTTCCGCAAGAACCTGCTGTAGGAACAATTACATCATCACCTGGTCTCCAATCTGCAGGTGTTGCAACTCCGTCGCTATCTGCCTTTTGAAGCGCTTGAATTATCCTTTTGATTTCATCAAAATTTCTTCCTGTAGAAAGCGGATAATAAAGAATCGTTCTGATCTTTCCTTTAGGATCAATTACAAATACCGCTCTTACTGCCTGAGTATTTGACTGTCCCGGTTGAATCATGCCATATTTTTTTGCTACATCCATTCTTATGTCTTCAATCAGAGGAAATGTCACCTCGATGTTTTTCATTCCTTTGAATTCAATTTCTTGTATCTTTCTAAGCCAAGCAATATGGGCATACAGCGAATCAACTGAAAGCCCCACAAGCTCTGTGTTAATTTCTTTAAACTCGTCAATCATAGAGGCAAATGTCATAAATTCAGTGGTGCATACAGGTGTAAAATCCGCGGGATGGGAGAAGAGAATTACCCATTTGCCCTTGTAATCCTCAGGGAAGTTGATTTCCCCTTGAGTCGTCACAGCTTTAAATGCAGGTGCATCGTCTCCTATCAAAGGCATTCTTGTTACCATTTCATTTTCCATTTTTTATCCTCCTTAAGTTTATTTTTATTAGATCAAGGATTTTTCACTTGATATAATCATATTGTTTTATTTAAATCAATGACAATTTCCTTCATGACTATGCTCATTGCAGACTGAACCGGTGGAAACTAAGTTTCCCAGCATAAAATCTTCGGCTGCTTTTTTAGATTCTCCTTTTGCTCCGGTTACCACCTGAATTCCTTTTTCATTAAATATGTCGATGGCTCCGCCACCCATTCCGCCTGAGATTATCACGTTTACTCCAATATCGTGTAAAAAGTTTGGCAAAAATCCAGGCCTGTGTCCCGGATTGGCTATCGCTTCAGACTTTACTATTTTTGATCCTTCTACATCGTATACCATAAAGCTTTCGCAGTGGCCAAAATGCTGGGTCACTTGATTATTTTCGCTTGCGACTGCAATTTTCATATTTTGCATCTCCTCTTCATCATCTATTTTTTCATTTCCATCCAGCTTTTCTGCAAAACTTTCGAACCAATCGCCTATAAACAATTCTACCATTCCTCTGTCACATACACTTGCAAGTCTTGGATCTACAGGTATCTTTGCTATTACATCGAGACCATATTCTTTGGCCGTTTCATCTATCCTGCTCTCTCCAAATATAGGGTATTTTTCTTCACAGTTAGGACATGCAAAATATGACATATTCTCAACCAAGCCCAGTACAGGTATATTCATCATTTTTGCCATGTTTACTGCTTTAGCCACTATCATTGAAACCAATTCCTGCGGAGATGCCACGACGATTATTCCGTCAACCGGCAATGACTGAAATACCGTAAGAGGCACATCTCCAGTCCCAGGAGGCATATCCACGAACATGTAGTCAATATCAGACCATATGACTTCGCTCCAAAACTGTTTTACAGTTCCTGCGATTATGGGTCCTCTCCAGACTACAGGATCAGTATCATTTTCTAAAAGAAGATTTATAGACATTATATCTATGCCTGTTTTGCTTTTAACAGGAAGAAGTCCTAGTTCCGTTCCAGAAGCCCTTTCAGTAAGTCCGAAAGCCTTGGGTATTGACGGTCCTGTAATATCCGCATCCAATATAGCAACCCTATGCTGCCTTCTTTGCATAGTCACCGCCAACAGAGATGTCACTAAAGATTTTCCTACCCCTCCCTTTCCGCTTACTACTCCTATAACTTTTTTAACGTTACTTTGTGGATGGAGCTTTTCTGAAAAATCTGTCTGTTTGTCGCTTTGATTCATGTTTTTCTCTCCTCTTACAGATGTATTTTTTTAGTTTCATTAAAACATTCCATGGTATTTAGATACATTCTATCTATTTCCTCCGACGCTCTGCAATCTACTTTTGCCAAACTCATCCCCTTGTTGATGGCTTCAGCCGCGCTTTTATCGTAAGAAATCCTTCCCATGAAAGGTATATGATTTTTTTTGCAGTACTCCTCTATTTCCAATGCCTTATCAATGTTTGTATCGTATTTGTTCACGCAAACCGCTATTTTTGCTCCAAACCCTTGAACCGTCTTTACTATCCTTTCCATATCGCTCATTCCCGATATGGATGGTTCTGCTACTACCAAAACCATATCTACACCGCTTATCGATGCTATGACAGGGCATCCGATTCCCGGAGAACCGTCTACGATTGCAAAAGCGTCTTTATCGCAATGTTTTTGCATGTTTTTCTTTACTTGTGTTACCAACTTTCCGGACGTACCGCTTCCCATCTTTAATGTAGCTGTAGAAAATACCTTTGCATTTTTATATAGGCAAAGCTCTCCAGCTACGTCAGGCTTAATTGCAATTGCGGTCTGTGGACATACATACGCACAGACTCCGCACCCTTCGCATCCATATTCCTCAACGATATAAGCCCCTTCTTTAAAGCTTATAGCATCAAACCTGCAATTTTTTATGCATATGCCACATGATATGCATTTTGAATGATCGATCTTAGCTTTTCCCATGCCATAATAATCACTGATTTCAGGCTTTTCTTGCATATGCATTACCAAATGAAGATTCGGGGCGTCCACATCACAATCAGCAAAAGCTCTTGCATCTGCAAAATCTATAAATGCACTTGCAACAGTAGTCTTCCCCGTACCTCCTTTGCCGCTTAGTATCAAAAGCTGTCTCATTTTACTTCCTCCAAAACAACGTTTAACAACTCAATAAATTTTTCGTTGTAACTTTTATCGATTCTAGACATTATCTCGCCTTGGGCATTTAGCCTTCCCAGTTCTTTGTCATAGTCGAATCTCCCTAAAATCTTTATATCATTGTCATTGCAGTATTTTTCTGCAGGATTTTTTCCGTCAATGCATTTATTCAGCACGGATCCATATGGTATTTCAAATAATCCTACAAGTTCGTGCACCATGGAAAGATTATGAACTCCAAACAAAGTAGGTTCAGCCACTAGAATGCAAAAGTCTGCATCCTTGATGCTTTCCATGGTTACGCATGCGCTACCGGGAGGACAATCCACTATTGTAATGGCATCCTTTGAGCCTGTTTCAAGAAGTTTCTTTATAATAGGTACTCCACTGGCTTTTCCAATATCCATAATTCCACTTAAAATCTTTACTCCACGGGAAGTTCCTATCTCTACTTTACCCACAGATACGTCTTTTTCATAAATAGCCTTTTGTGGACAAACCAGCATGCAGCCTCCACAGGAATGACAAATATCTTCAAAAACCTTCACTTTATTTTTCAAATACGCTAATGCATTGAACCTGCAAAATTCTGTGCACTTTCTGCAACCTGTGCAAAGATCGTGATTTACCACCGGAATCTTAACCGTTACTTTTTCTTCTGCCGTCAACGCAGGTTTAAAGAATAAATGTCCATTGGGTTCTTCCACGTCGCAGTCGATATATACGCTTGTACCTGCAGCATCTGCCAAATTCACGGATACAAAGGTTTTACCGGTACCTCCCTTGCCGCTTAGAACCGCAATTTTTTTACTTTCCATGATTGTGATATCCCGCGTGAATTTCATCAAGAGGGGTTAGTTTCCCGTTTTCGAACAATCTAATATTTTCTTCTATGTCCTCGCCCTGACTTTTAATTATTTGGATATCCGCACCTTGAATAACTTCTGCCGCATTTTGTCCACATCTAGGTGTAATGACCCCCTTGATATCTTGATCTACTAAAAGCTGTGCCGCTTTTATGCCTGCGCCTCCTGCACTTGAAGCTGCACTATTATCTAAAAAAGACTCCTTTTTTATTTCAGTATCGTATATCATAAACCAAGGCGCCCTTCCAAAGGAGGGGCATATTCCGGATTTAGTGTTTTTTTCATTAACAGGTATAGCTATTTTCATTTTTCCACATCTCCTATTCCTTTTCATCAAATCTTCTTCTTCGTCTGCATCTTCCGCATTTTATCTGTTCTTGTCTTTCTTCTTCATCGCAAAGCTTGTAGTCTCCACCTTCGATTTTTATGATCTTTCCTTCGACCAAAGACCGGGCAAGCTTTTTTTTGCCTTCATTGTAAATTCTTTGTACAGTCGTCCTTGCAACATTCATTTGATTTGCACACTCTTCCTGCATCATGCCCTCTAAGTCAATCAAACGAATAGCTTCGTACTCTTCAACGGTCATATGTATGATGTCCTCTTCTATGAGTTTCGCATTTAACGGTCCAAACAGGTCCATATCCGGTAAACAACAAACTTTTCTCCATTTTCTCGGTCTTGGCATCTTTCTATCCTCCTTAAAAAACAAACGGGGCGATTCTTATTGTCTTCAATTCATATCATTAATCTTCTAAAGCTTCATTTATTTCCTTTAGTTTAGCTTCGAGAACTTCTTTTTGTTTTCGCAATTCTTCTTTTGATTCAAATTGATTCATACTGTTATATCTTGGCCCGGAATTTTTTTTAAAGCCTCTTCTGCATCCAAGTCCAAGTCCCAAACCCAGACCCACGCCTATGGCTCCAATGCTTCTTTTTGAAGCTCCGGTTTCGCATGATCCCAAACCTCTTCCAGTTAACACGCCTTGACCCATTGGTCCTGTTCCATCTCTTCGCGGCATTTTGATTCCTCCTTAATTTATCCAATAAAACAACTATAACCGCCCTTTGTTTATTTTTAGTTTTAGGCATATGCCCTTTATGCTTTCATTATACTCTGTTTAGGGCATATGTCAATAACTCTGATACAAAAAAAATCGCACTGCATTAAAATATGCGATGCGACCTTAATTTATTTATTAAGTTTTTATGCTAAGATTTCACCAAGAAAAGCTTGAAGCCTTTCATGTTTAGGATTTTCAAATATTTCCTTTGGAGGGCCTTCTTCAGCTATCATTCCGTCGTGAAGAAATATTACTCTGTCTGCCACTTCTTTTGCAAATCCCATCTCGTGGGTCACGACGATCATAGTCATGCCTTCCTGAGCCAAATCCTTCATTACTTTTAAAACCTCCCCCACAAGCTCCGGGTCAAGGGCAGAGGTAGGCTCGTCAAATAATATTACCTTAGGCTCCATTGCAAGTGATCTAGCTATTGCTACCCTTTGCTGCTGCCCACCTGAGAGCATCTCGGGATAAACATCTGCCTTGTCGGCTATCCCTACCTTTTCCAAAAGATCCAAAGCTAGTTTTCTCGCTTCTGTCTTGTCCATATTCTTAACAGTCACTGGACCTTCCATGACATTTTCTGCAACAGTCATATGTGGAAACAAATTGAACCTTTGAAACACCATTCCTACTTCCTGACGTATCTTATTAATGCCATCCTCTGTTTCGTCAACGGGCTTCCCATCGATCCAGATTTCACCTTCCGTCTTTTTTTCAAGGTAATTTATGCACCTGAGAAGAGTGCTTTTTCCGGAACCGCTGGCCCCAATCAAACATACAACGTCGCTCTCTTCAATCTTTAAATCGATTCCTTTTAAGACTTCTAAATCTCCAAAATATTTGTGGAGATTTTTTATTTCTATCATGCTCATATCATCTCACCCCGACTTTCAGTTTTGTTTCAAGCTTCTGCAACAATTTTGCAAGCCCCATGGTTATTACCAAATAATACGATGCGGCCACAAAAAATATAGGAAACACGTCAAATGTTGCAGCTACGAATTGTCTAGCAAGAAGCATGGTCTCTGTTATAGTTATGACACTGGCCAGCGAAGAATCTTTTACAGCTATGATAAACTGATTTCCCAGCGCGGGTATGGACCTTCGGAATGCTTGTGGCAAAACCACCCTTTTAAGTGCCTGTCCTCTGGTCATTCCAAGAGATCTGGCCGCTTCTCTTTGTCCGTAATGTATTGACTCTATAGCTCCCCTGAATATTTCGCTGATGTACGCTCCATTGTGAAGCGCAAGACCAATTACTGCTGAAGGAAACCTGTCAATTTCAATTCCCATCCCCGGAAGTCCGTAAAAAATAAACCAAAGCTGTAAAAGCAGCGGCGTGCCCCTTATTATTGTGATGTAAATGTTCATTACAAATGTCAACGGTTTTTTGTTGGCAAGCTTAACCACTGCAACGAAGAGGCCTATTACCGTACCTATTAATATAGAAAAAAATGCCAGCTGCAAAGTGGCAATTACCCCTGGGATGAACTTTGGCGCAAACACCACCACCGTATCAAAAAAATCTATTATCGAGCTCATGTTTCTCCTCCTGTTTTTTCTTTTCAAAAGACAACTAAATCAGTATGTTCCACCTAATTACGAAACGCAGAATACACTGATTTGGCAGCCTTAATAAAACTTAGGCTTATATTAAAGATTATTTTCCCCGCTTTTAAAATCAAGCGGGGAAGATAAATTTAATGTTGAATCTCAAGAAGGTTTACGCCAAACCATTTATTGCTGATTTCGGCATATGTTCCGTCTTCGATTATTTCAGCCAATGCTTCATTTACAGCATCAAGTAGATCCGTGTCGTCTTTCCTTATTGCTATGGCTATTTCTTCAGAGTAAAGCATGTCTCCAACCGGTTCGATATCTACGTCGTATTCAGCCGGAGCCTGAAGTCCTACAAAAATACCTGTTACAAGTCCGTCGCTTCTTCCTTGCTGTACAGCCATGAAGTTATCTACGTCACTTGAAAATTGAAGTATCTCTCCTACGCTATCCATATCTTGAAGCGCTTCGTGGAATGTGGTGCCGGTTACTACCCCTACTTTGCCCTCTTCAAGGTCTTCTATGCTGGAAAGCCCCGATCCCACAGGTGCAAAGAACTGAGCACCGTCATAATAGTAAGGGTCTGTAAAATTCACCTGCTCCAGTCTGTCTTCGGTAATCGCCATGCTTCCGATGATCATATCGAATCTATTTCCTGTAAGTCCACCTATGATGCCATCCCACTCGGTAGTTATCGGAACAGCTTCAACGCCCATTTTTTCGGCAATCGCATTTGCTATATCGATATCAAAACCAGCTAGCTCTCCATCATCATCCACAAAATTAAATGGTGGATACGCTCCCGTCATGGCAAATGTCATCTCACCATCTTCCAGTATTTTTTCGTAAGTTGTTTCTGTGCTGCTTGTGCATCCTGCAATCAATACTACGCTTAGCATAACGATAAGCAACACTGCGCTAATCTTTTTCATAAATCTTTTCCCTCCTAATTCTATTTTTTGCATTTTAATTATAAACATATATGTTGGTTCACTACGTTCACGGTAAGAAAAAGCACCCCAACTCGTATAGAGTTAGAGTGCCTAAGTTTACCTGATTTATCAGTTCCCTTTATGCCATATCACTTACTTTAGCATCATATGTTTTATAGCATAGATTATGACCGCTTGATCCTAATCAAACCCCAGTTCTAAGAACAGTTTTTCAATAAAATTTTTGCCTTTGATCCTCTATATTCAAGTATTAGGATCATGGCGACCTTACCGAAGCCCACATCAAGAAACAATACGTGAATCAGCTCGAACACCGGCTAATCATTTTATTTACTTCACTTGTTGCTGAAAACCTTCAATTTTAAATTTTATTGTTGCTTTAACCTAATTTAGCATATCACAAATGACCTGTTTTGTCAATATGCGCAATTTCCATTATTTTGTTTTTATTCCATTTTATTTATTAGCTGCATCAATTCATTTCAGATGCATTTTTATAAACTACTGTCTTTTCCTTTTTATCCACTGCTTTATCTACTAAATGGGCTATGACAAATATGCCCGCCATACTGGCAATCAATCTAGTGATTGCAAATCTAGCGCCTAACGCCGAGAGTTCAAATAAGAACATCGGTATTTTTGTCGTAGACCATGCACCTAAGAATATCAATACGTTAGTGAATTTAACTCCTTTTTTCATGAATACAGCCGCCATGGGAAATGCACCGTATAACGGTCCTGCTGCTGCTGATCCCAGAAATATCGCAAGTAGTATTCCTTTTGCTCCTGAGCCTTCGCCCATATATCTTATCATAGTCTCTCGTGGAACCCATACATCCAATAGACCCAGCAATATGAAAATAGGCGGCAATACCGAGATCATCTCCTTGAAGCTAAACAAAGTCATATCCACCGCTTTTTCTCCTGCAAGAGGGTTGATTATGCTAAGTCCTATGGTAACTGCGGCCATCACCAAGAAAAATCTATACCTTAAAATTATGTTCTTCATAATTCACCCATCACCTTTCCTATTAATAACGCCACTGCAAAGGAATATACAAAGGCGAGAACATTTCTTGCTATAGTTGATTTTTTACCAAAGTACTTGACTTCCATAGGCATCGTCACCACCCCCACCATCATCAGCGATGATACGAAAGCACCTATCTGCATGTATCCTGCTCCTCCTTGCAAAAGAAGCGCTGCAGTTGGAAATGCGATAAATCCGGGTATCAAAGTTATTGCGCCTACGATTGCGGCAATCGCTGTACCCATCCAACCTGACGAGCTTCCGATAAGGCTGCTGATCGTATCAGGATTCATTATTGCAAGCATCACTCCTACCAGCAATACTATTCCCAAAAGCTGCGGCAACATATTCTCAAGAGCTTTCCACGCTTTCTTAAGGCTCTTCTTTGTTTTTCCTTTATCATTAATATAGGATAATGACAGAAGTCCTCCTGCTAAAATATAAAATATAGCTGTCTGCATCATAATACCTCCTCATATTCACACTGTTTTTCGTACATCTCTAAAAATGTCTCGATGCGCTCTTTTCTATACTCAAATATTTTCCGCCACTCTTCAAGATCTTTAAGCCCTTGATCAGTTATGTCGTACACTCTTTTTTTAGGTCCTCCTCCACCGGCTTTCCAGTAAGATTTGACTTGACCCTTTTCTTCCATTTTTCTAAGCGTGCGATATAGGGTGCTTACATTCATATCTTCGGAAGAAAAACCCAAAAGCTCCAGCTGCTCAATTAAGCCGTATCCGTGAGCACACTGTCTTTTAAGCAAAAGAAGAAGGCTTGCTTCTAAAAATTTCTCCATTTTATGATTTTTGCTGTTGCAGCAGCAATCTTTTTTATCAGGCATTTTATCCCCGCTTTCTTTAATTTGACGCAACTATGTGTAGCATGCATATAGTTTGCTTGAATATAGTTTAATTCGCTGTAGTCGTTTTGTCAATAAGTATTTTGTTTTTCCCTTTAAATTCCATATTTTTGACAAATACTATGACCCATGATATAATTTATTGACAAATGTTCAAAATGTGAAGTAATTTTGGGTAGTAGCCTGATCAGCGAGCTTGCTTACGTATTGTTTGAAATAAGAGTGCGGAATCAAGTAAACTGGTTGGAATAGGGGAAATCTAAAATGAAAAACATTCCATTTACGTAATTTGGAACTGGGGCTTTTGCAGGATCATAAGGTCATGCAATATACTATGTAATCATGGTATAAGGTGAGTTGAATTTCAGCGAAACTTAGGCACTCTAACTCTGAAAAAATCAGAGTTAGAGTGCCTTTTAATATTTCAACAGGCTCTACTTACAACTTAAAAAAACTTTGCTTTATAATTGAAAGGAGAAAATATGCAAGAAACTATCAATATTACGAAAGACAGAATCAACAATGAGGAAATATCAAGGAAACTGCTAAATAAATGGTACGACTGGAAATGGCAGCTTAAAAATAGCATACACAAGGTTGAGACCGTAGAGAAGATTTTGGGCGTGACTTTTTCAGACAAGAAAAAACAAGCTATTCAAACAACTATAGAAAAGTTCCCAATGTCTGTAACCCCTTATTATCTATCTCTTGTAGATACTGACGATCCTGAAAGCGATCCGGTGTTCAAACAGTGCTTTCCCGATGTAAGAGAGCTAAGCTTATCTAACTGCGACATGTCCGATCCACTTCACGAAGATAAAGACAGCCCGGTTGAAGGAATAACACACCGTTATCCGGACAGAGTCCTATTTCATATAAGCAACGTATGTGCAATGTATTGCAGGCACTGTACCAGAAAGAGAAAAGTCGGCGATGTAGACTCTATACCTTCTAAAGAAGTCATACTCAAGGGGATCGAATATATAAAAAACACTCCTCAGGTAAGAGACGTATTGCTGTCAGGGGGAGACCCTTTAATGCTTTCAGATGAGTATCTCGATTGGATCTTAAAGCTGTTGTCTGAAATACCTCATGTGGAAGTCATAAGAATCGGATCTAGAATGCCGGTAGTTCTTCCTTACAGAATCACAGACGAACTGGTTGAGATGCTGAAAAAATACGACAACATTTGGCTCAACACTCATTTTAATCATCCAAGAGAGATTACAGGATCATCGAGAAGAGCTCTTAAGAAGCTCTCAGGTGCCGGAATCCCTTTGGGCAACCAGTCTGTTCTTTTAAGGGACGTAAACGATTGTCCAAGAATCATGAAGAGACTGGTCCACAAGCTTACTGCCAACAAAGTAAGACCTTACTATCTATATCAGTGCGACCTCTCTGAAGGACTTGAGCATTTCAGGACCAATGTTGGAAAAGGCATCGAAATAATGGAAAACCTCCGTGGACATACAAGCGGATTTGCCATTCCTACTTACGTCATAGACGCTCCCGGAGGCGGAGGAAAGATCCCTGTAATGCCGACGTATCTGATTTCTTGGTCTACTAACAAGGTAATCCTAAGAAATTACGAAGGTGTCATAACCACATACAAAATGCCTGATGACTACAAGCACTATGAATGTGATCTAGAATGCGAAAACTGTAACCTTACTCTCAATACTGAAAATGACGACTTAGAATACAAGACAATCGGAATCTCCAAACTCTTAAGCGATTATGAAGAAGAAATAACCCTTACACCGGAAAACCTCGAAAGAGATACCCGTAACAACGGAGATGCTTCTTAATGGGAGATAAAATAGAAGCTTTAGGTCACAGCATCATCCAGCACGGCAAAGACAATGACAGAATTTATCTCATGAAGCTTGATTCAAGGGATATAAAAAACATAATCGACAGGCTTGACGCATTGGCAAAAGCCAATGGCTACTCCAAGATATTTGTTAAAGCCCCCCTTGTAAAAAAAGAAATGTTCTTAACTGACGGATACAAGGTGGAAGCTAAAATACCCGGATATAAAAACGGAAAAGAGGACTACGTTTTTTTAGCAAAATACCTCGACTCTTCAAGGTCTGCAGTTAAAGACCGGGCTCTCTTGGACGATGTGTTGGCAACGGCAAGAGCAAAAACAAAAGCAACCTTGCCCAAACTTGAAGATGGGTACATGCTTAAAAAGATGACAAAGAAAGATGCTCTTATAATGGCAGAACTCTACGAGAGCGTTTTTGAAACATATCCATTTCCCATACATGATGCACAATACCTAAAAAAAACTATGGAAGAAAACATACACTATTATGGCATATTCCATGGTGATAAGCTAATTGCCTTATCCTCAAGCGAGACAGACCCGGATTATGAGAACAGCGAGATGACGGACTTTGCCACCATTCCTAGTTACAGGGGCAAGTCCTTAGCCTTGTTTCTTCTTTTGGAGATGGAAGATTCCATGAAAAATCTTGGCTTTAAGACTCTGTACACAATAGCCCGGGCCAAGTCCTACGGCATGAACGCAACTTTTGCAAAAGCAGGATATTCTTTCGGCGGCACCCTTATAAACAACACCAACATATCGGGAGATATAGAAAGCATGAACGTGTGGTACAAAAACCTATAAAAAAAACTAAAAACAGATCAGCCAAAGCATATGCTTTAGCTGATCTGTTTTTCAATCTAAAATAACTAGGCTGCCTGAATCAATCGACTCCCCGACATCAATTAACCTCTGGTTTTTTGACCCTCTGAATTTCAGCAATAAATCTTTTTTATCTTCCTCGAACTTTCCATCTACTAATACATCCGTATTTAAAAGCAGCCTTTTCCAATCTTGATCCTTTTTAGACCTATCGATTATATCCTCAAAGAGATATCCGCTATAGGTCATCACATGGTATCCCTTTTGCTTTGCTTTTAAAGCCATCATACCGAACCCTTTAGCCTGTTCAAATGGCTCTCCGCCACTTAAGGTTATGCCGTCAAGCAATGGATTTTTTTTCATTTTTTCAATCATATCATCTGTGGACACCAACATTCCTCCATTAAAATCATGGGTATGGGGATTATGGCAACCCTCACAGCTATGCTTGCAGCCTTGAGCAAACACCACGAACCTGATTCCCGGACCGTCTACAAATGATTCTTCAACTATTCCTGCGATTCTTATCACATCGTCCATAATTTTTCTATGACGCTCCATGTTTTATTCTGTCATTTACCTCAGCCTTCTTGGCATCGTTGAACCTGTCCAACGTGCCTACAAGATATCCCGTGATCCTTCTTATCCTTTCAAAAGGAACCTGGCCTTCCCGTCTTTTGCATGATGGACAGACTTCACCTATCATTCCCGTAAATCCGCATATGGGATCCCTATCCACAGGGTGGTTTATAGAACCATATCCCACGCCGGATTCTTTCATGGCTCTTACTATCTTTTCAAAGGCGCCTAGATTGTTAAGAGGATCTCCGTCAATTTCCACATAAGTGATATGGCCTGCATTGGTAAGCTCGTGATACGGGCCTTCAATTGAAATCTTTTCAAAAGCGCTGATCTTATGATACACAGGAACGTGAAAGCTGTTTGTGTAATAATCTCTGTCAGTTACGCCGGGTATGATTCCATATCTCTTTTTATCGATTCTTACAAAACGCCCCGCCGTCCCCTCTGCCGGGGTTGCCAGAAGCGTATAGTTTAGGTTTTCTCTGGCGCTAGCTTGATCCATTCGTGTTCTCATGTGCCTTATTATCTTTAATCCAAGCTCTCTTGCAGAATCCGATTCCCCATGGTGGAATCCCGTGAGAGCCTTTAAGCATTCCGCCAAGCCAATAAACCCTGTAGACAATGTTCCGTGCTTTATGATATCTCTGATTTCATCTTCAGGACCAAGTTTTTCTGAATCTATCCATATGCCCTGTCCCATTAAGAAGGGAAAATTCTTCACTTTTTTTTGTGCTTGGATTTCAAAGCGTTCTCTAAGCTGTCTTATTACTAAATCTAGTTTTTGGTCAAGCAACTTGAAAAATTCCTGATCATCCCCTTCAGCCATTAAAGCGAGTCCCGGCAGATTAATCGTGGTAAAGCTTAAATTGCCTCTTCCGAAAGTTATTTCTCTATCAGGATCAAAGGTATTTCCAATAACCCTTGTTCTGCAGCCCATGTAGGCTATTTCTGTCTCAGGCTTGCCCTCTTTGTAGTATTTTAAATTGAAGGGGGCATCGATAAATGAAAAGTTGGGAAACAGTCGCTTTGCGCTTACCCTGCACGCAAGCTTGAACAAGTCGTAGTTTTTATCTTCCTCATTATAATTTATGCCTTCTTTAACCTTGTAAATATGAATGGGAAATATAGGAGTTTCTCCATTTCCAAGTCCCACTTCCGTTGCTAAAAGAAGATTTTTCACTACCATTCTTCCTTCCGGGCTTGTATCTAATCCATAGTTTATTGAGCTAAAGGGTATTTGGGCTCCAGCTCTGCTATGCATTGTATTTAAATTGTGTACGAAAGCTTCCATTGCCTGATAAGTGTTCTTTTCTGTCTCGATATAAGCATTTCTTTTAGCAAATTCCTGAACCTTCTCGGCAACTTTTTTATCTGGAGTTATCTTTTGGATTTCTTCAAGCTCTTTCCTCAAATATTCACCCTCGTCTTCAAGAGTGGGAAAGAGGCCATTTTCTTTAAGAGTTTTCTTAATGCCTGATGCTGTTTGCATCGGCTCATCAATGTCCAATAGCAGACTTAACGCCTTTTCCAGGTTGTCATAGTAGCACTTTTCATATGTTTTTTTAACTCCAGCACCCATTGCGTAATCAAAATTGGGGATACTCTGTCCTCCGTGCTGATCATTTTGATTGGACTGAATTGCTATACAGGCCAGGGCAGAATAGCTGTGTATGCTGTTTGGTTCCCGTAAAAATCCATGACCTGTGCTAAATCCATTTTTAAATAGCCTATCAAGATCTATTTGACAACACGTAGTAGTAAGTGTCAAAAAGTCCATGTCATGTATATGTATCTCGCCATTGTTATGAGCCTGTGAATGCTCCTTGTTCAACACGAACATCTCATAAAATTGCTTGGCACCTTCAGAACCGTATTTCAGCATGGTCCCCATGGCAGTATCTCCATCTATATTTGCGTTTTCACGCTTTAAGTCGTTGTCTTTGGCATCCTTGAATGTAAGGTCTTCGTATACCTTCATCAGCCTTGTGTTCATCTCTCTGACTTTAGTCCTGTCCGCTCTATATAATATATATTTTTTTGCGGTCTTGGCATGGCCTTCTTCGATGAGTATCTTTTCTACGCTGTCTTGTATCTGTTCAACAGTGGGTATTTTCGTCTTTAAGTTTGATTTTACGTATACCGCGACCTTTTCAGCCAGTTCCATAGCCATATCGTAGTTGTTTCCCTCGACTGCGCTTGCCGCTTTGAATATAGCATCTGCAATCTTCTGAATATTGAAAGGAACCTCTCTTCCGTCTCTTTTTTTAATTTTTGTTATCATGTTTATCCCCCTCGTTTTTGTGTATTTACAATAAAAAAACTCCTGACAAAGGTCGGAGCAGTCTAAAGGACTCAAGACTTGCACCCTCTATAATCCGTAGAGTATCGCGCAACCATCTTTGGCAGGTCTTCTGACTTAGTTTCATCATCTCGGCAGCCTTCCCTTTTTAGGTGGCATCATGCCGAAACTCCTCCATTACAGCGGCGGGACCGTGCAGGATTCAAACCTGCTTCCCTTTTAATCTGCGCTTTGAGCGCCGACACCAAATGGTCAATATGTTGTTTTAATAATGATATCATGCACAATATATTGTGTCAACAACAATACAAGTCCATTTTTAAATACAATGAAGCCAAATATCCTTTAGATAAATTGCCTGTGGTGATATAATTTAATAAAGAAGTGCTTAGGCACTAAAAATATTGGGCTCGTATATTATACCAGTTCAAAGGGGGATGCAACAATGAATATGAAAAAGTTTTTAGTTTTTTTGCTTGTCCTTTTGCTTACCTTAAGCATGGCAGCATGTGGAGGCGGAGGTGACACAAATGATGATTCCGACACCAACGGAGGAAACAACGGATCCCAGATTGATGGAAATGACGATACCGACAGTGACCCTGACGAGGAAATCACATTTGAAGATTCTTTAAAAGATGATGACATCTACCAGAATTATTACTTTGAGCTGGAATCCAGCCTAAATGGAGAAGTGACTCCAACAAGCAAGTTTTGGTTTTTAAATGGAGACATGAAATTTGAAAGCGATGAACAAGCGATTTTTTTAAAGCCCTCAGAAGAGCAGATGGGAATCTATACCAAGGAAACAAATCAGCTTGTCATGATGCCCCTTTCTGATACAGAAGATTTTTATACTCCATTTACTGCTGTTGATGAAATCGAAGATGACATGTTTGACAGCATCGCATACAAAGGCACAGAAGAACTGGACGGAAAAACCGTGGAAGTCTTTGAATACGACGCTATGGATGTTTACGCAAAATACTACATTTGGAAAGATACAGGCATAATCATTAAAATGATTATCAACGCAGACGAATACGAAAGCGAATATTATTTTAAGAATATGACCGTCAACGAACTAACCGATGAAGATCTTGATTTTCCAGAAGATGCACAAAAAATGGATATGAGCGAATATATGGACGAATAAAAAAAGCGCCTAGGCGCTTTTTTTATTCCATTCCCGGTTTTAGCACAACTTTGAGTGCCCTTCCGGACTTGATCTCTTCAATTCCCTTTACCGCATCCTTTAGCGGAAGCACGTGGGTTACGAATCCATCTACATTTATCATTTTGTTTGCCACTATATCAAAGGCTTTCTTAAAGTTATTCGGTCCGTAGGCAAAAGAGCCCAATACCGAAAGCTCATTATAGTGGATCTTGTTGCTGTCAAGAGTCGTGTATGGATTTTCAGCACTTACTCCTCCAAATAGGACCAGCCTTCCCCTCTTTCTAAGCAGGTCGATTCCTTGGGCTTGAGTCTCAACTGATGGCGTAGCGGATATTACTACATCTACTCCAAAGTTTTCGGTAATCTTCATAACTTCCTCTTGCAAATTCTTATCTCTTGAATTTATAAAGTGAGTTCCGCTGAATTTTTTTGAAAGCTCGAGCCTGTTATCATTTATGTCGATCATAATTACTTTTTTCGCGCCTCTCAATTTTGCAATCTCAGAGTGAAGGCATCCAATAGGTCCTGCTCCAAATATGGCTACTGTCTCTCCTAGTGTTACATCGGCAAACTCCTGAGAATTTATTACCGAAGACAAAAGCTCAACTATTACAATGTCATCCGTTGATACTCCTTCAGGTATCTTTATCACCTGTCCCCTCTCAAGGCCTATTCCGGGAACTACCATATAGTCTGCAAACCCGCCTTGGATCTGGTGCCCATAAGTAAGCCTGTCAGAACACATATGTTGCCAGCCTTTTTGGCAATACCAGCACTTCCCACAAGGAAGAACCGGATTTACTATTATCTTTTCACCTTTTTCAAAACCTTTTACTTCAGTGCCGACTTCTACTATTGTTCCTGCATTTTCATGACCCAGTATGCACGGATAAGTCACGTGATGATGACCATGAAAGTATGTTCTTACATCCGAGCCGCAAAGCCCTACAGAATCAACCTTCAACAAAAGACCATCACTAGGACATTTGGGCATTTCCACATCTTTGTACACAAACTGCTCTTTACCTTCCAATACCAACGCTTTCATCTTTTCACCCCATATATATTTATTATTTAAGCGTATGTTCTTCCACCATCCATAGTTATCACTTCACCATTTATATACCCAGCCATGTCGGAAGCTAAAAATGCAGCAAGATATCCAACTTCTTCAGGCTCGCAAAGTCTCTTAACAGGTACGTTTTCAATCTTGGATTTTAAATCTCCGGTCTTTCTGTTTATCAAAAGCTCCGTATTTACCAAAGTTACAGCCAAGGCATTGCTTCTTATATTATACTGCCCGTAATCTTTTGCCAAATTTCTAGTAAATCCCAGCAGAGCTGATTTAGATGCAGCATAGTGGGCTCCACCTCCCGCTCCCGTATACATGCTGGTGGAAGAAATATTAATTATAGAGCCTCCCTTTTCCTTCATTATCGGCAGTGCGAACTTAGTGCAGTAAAATGTCCCGAACATGTTAACCTCAAAAACTTTATGTATGTCTTCAATAGGAAGATCCTCCAGCTTATACTCTGTAGTAGTACCTGCATTGTTTATTAATATATCCAATCTTCCGTACTTTTTCTTTATTATATCCATCATCTCTTCAACTTTTGCAGGATTAGTAATGTCTCCCTGGATAATATCTGCATTATCCCCGATAGAACGTGCTGTTTCTTCAGCTGCTTCTTTGTTTTGATTGTAATTAATTATAACTTTTGCACCGGCTTGAGCCAGCGTGATGGCGCATGATTTTCCTATTCCTCTAGACGCGCCGGTCACCAAGGCTATTTTGTCTTTTAAATCGATAGCTAACATATTACTCTCCTCAATATAATTTGTTACATATGATCACTCTATTTACAATGGTAACATTTAAACACGTATAAGTCAATTGCTATATCTATGCTTCTTAAATAAAAAACTTCGGATTTTAAAAATCCGAAGTTTTTAAAGGTTTATTCGTAATCTTTTATCAGTGTTTGAGAAAGTATCATACCCAAAATACTAAGGCCAATTATAAGGTAAAATACCGCATGATAATCGTTGACCGCATCAAGAAGCATCCCCGAGCCTGTAACTCCGGTTATGGCACCTACTCCATATGCAGAAAACACCACCCCGTAATTTTGACTATAATGCTTTGTTCCGTACATAGAAAGTGTAGATGCAGGAGCAATTGCCAGCCACCCACCTAAATTGAACCAAAATATCGAAAATCCAATCAAGAATCTAGCTGTAGTCCCTTCTTTTGCAGTTATCATTATAATTGCCGCTAGAGCTATCATGACATAAGAAAACAGCATCGCTTTTTTTGCAGACAACCTATCCGTCAACCAACCATAAAACGGCCTTCCTATTCCGTTGAAGACTGCAAAGATAGTCATTAAAAATGCCACTTGGTGTGCTTCCAGACCAATCATGTCAACCCCTACATTGCTAGTCATACCAATTATCATAAGACCTATCATAGTTCCTATCATAAAGCTCAAATAAAGCCCTTTGAATCCTTTTGACTTTATCATTCCGGAGGTATCCACTTGATCTTTGTCAGATACTTGGTAGGACTGAGTTTTTTCACTTTTATCAACTTCATCCTTTGGGGATTTAATTGGCAAGCTAAGAAGGGGCATGATTATCCCAAAAGATATCCCCAATATGATGAACGTATCCATTACTCCTTTTACTTCTATCAATGTCCTTAACAGAGGCGCCGTAACAAGCGGAGAAAGACCAAAGCCAATAAGCACCAATCCCACGGCCAGTCCTCTGTTTTCAGGAAACCACTTAGCGACTATGGTCATCGGAGCTCCATATGCTATACCTACACCTGAGCCTATAATGACTCCGTAGGTGAGAGTAAGCACATATATGTTGGTTGCAAATGAAGAAAGAATCCATCCCAGGGCTACAAGGGCTGAACCCAATCCGATTGTAATTCTGGGGCTGAACTTATCTAGATACTTTCCGGACAAAAGCATGAAAATCGCATAAAATGCAAGAGAAGTCATATACGGCAAACCGCTTTGGGTCGATCCGATGCTGAACAATTCCTCAATTGGGCTTCTTATTACACTCCATGAATATACAGTGCCCAGGCACATCATGATCAATATTCCAAGCAAAACATATATCCATCTTTTCTTAGGATTATTTGCATCAATATCTACAGCTTTTTTCATTCAAGACCTCCAAAATTCATTTTTTTGAAAACCGTCCCGTCTAATTTTGACGTCCCGATTTTTATCTTGCGCTATTTTATCATCATTTTTATAAATATACAAGTACAAGGAATACATAATGACTCTAATGCAATTGTATCTCCTTAAAAAATAAGACCCTGTCAGTCCAGGACCTTATCTTTTTTTTCTTTTATTCTAGAGTTTACCCCATCACGGAGCAATGAGTAAACTAACGCAAATGTCGGCACACCAAGTAGCATCCCTGCCACCCCGAACAATCCTGCACCTAATATAATTGAAACTAAAACCCAAAGTCCGGGAAGCCCTACAGTATTTCCTACTACTCGAGGCTTTATTATGTTTCCATCTACTTGCTGCAATGCCAAAATAAAAATCGAAAATATCAGAGCTTTTACAGGGTCTACTATCAAAATGATGAATATACCGGGTATCGCTCCTATGAAGGGCCCAAATATCGGTATTATATTAGTTATCCCTATAATCACGCTTACCAAGAGCGGGAAAGGCATCTGCATGAAGCTGGTTCCAATAAAACATATTATTCCTACTATCAATGAATCTATGACATTTCCCGTTATAAATCTATTGAATATATAATTTGCCCTATGGCTTATCTCAATAGTCTTCACAAAATACTTTTCCGGACAAAACGCCTTTGTCATTCTATTCATCTGTATTATCAAAGTATCTTTGCCATACAAGAGATAAATAGATATGATCATGCCAATCAGCCAGTTATAGATACCCGAAGTCAGACCAACTATATAGTCTCCTACATAAGGCAGTATCTGTGCCAATAGCTCTGTGGCTCTGTCGGATATATTTGTCCAAAAATCACTATCATACCACTCAATCATTTGTTCGACACCAAAAGTCTTATCAAGGTAAACAGCCCAATTTTCTAAAGTCTCCAAATAAAAGGGAATGTTTTGAACAAGTTGGCTTATGCTGCTGACCAATTGCGGAATGATGAATCTGAATAAAAATGCAGCCAAAACTATGACCAACAAATACGTAGACAGTATGGACAGTCCAACAGCTGCTTTTTTCGAACTGCCTCCCTTTAGTTCAAGCTTTAAAAAAACTCTTTCTCTAAAGCTCTTATAAGGAATATTAAGCAAATAAGCTAGAGCCAATCCGTAAATAAACGGAACCGCTATTGAATGAAGCTTGCCCAACACATTTAAAACTGAGTCTAAGTTGGTCAGTGCTATAAACAGAGTAATAGCATATGTTATTATGAGAAGATATTGCCTGAATTTAATTTTGTCCATTTATTATATCCTTTCAAGATATATACATTGCAGATTTATAGTCAAACACTTCTTATATTATACATTACAAGAGCATCCTCGTAAACTAGGGATAATCATTAATAGCACTCCTGTAAAAATAAAAACAGCCCCATAATCGGGGCTGCTTTCCATGCC
>DMAW01000040.1 GCA_003446375.1 Eubacteriaceae bacterium
CTCCTTTCACTATAAGATTTCTAGATGGGAATACGGATCATTATCTTGTGGTTCTTCTTTGTCTGCTTCCTGATAGTTGGCATCTAGGTAGTCAACGTAACCGGTATTGAAGAATGTATCACCTTGCTTGATATATTGTGTATCTGTGTTCTTGGTTTCTTCTCTGTATCTCGTTATTGCTCTTTCTAGTTCTTCATAGCTAAATTGTTTTAACAGTTTGGGTATATTAGCCATTGCTTTAGCTTTGCCTTTCTTCTTGGGGTAGATGCTCCATAATTGCTCCGCCATTTGCACATACTCTTTTTTCTTTAATGCTTTACATTCTTGATAGTGGTTACCCGTTGGTTGGGCATTGGTTGGTTTCTTGGTTGGGTTATCTTCTTTTGATTGATAAAAGTCCCAATTATCAATGGTTATAAGCATCCCTTGCTTGGTTGACTCTGTGGTTAGAAATCCGTACTTTTTGAATTTAGCTATTGCGCTTCTAATGTTCTGTCTGCTGATGTTTTTTCCTGCTTTCTCGGCAATGGATTTTGCAGAAGTTATCATTTGCCCGGGTTTTATTTTGTGTTGTCTACCTTGCCATTCCCACTCGTTGTCTTTGTGGCTTGCCATCATCAACAAGGTAATTAATATAACCTTTTGTTCAGGGGTTGAACATTGCCATATGGCTTTATCTAGCAAGCTGCGATATATTTTTACAAAGCCTTTTTCTTTATTGTCGCTCACTCTCTCACCCCCCGATGTTGCCCTCTTTTCGCCATTCATTTAAAACATATGCTGCACCTACTGTAATTAATAAAAATCCCAGTCCATCTATCATAACCCTTTACCTGCCTTTGTTCTCTCGTCAATCCAGGCATCCATCATATCCCTGTTAAGCTTTGTGACGGTTCCGATTTTAATTATCGGCATGGTAGGGTCTACCCTGGCAAGCTCTCTAAGGCGCTGAGTGCCGATTCCAAAGGCTTGAGAAGCCTCTTTGATACTAAGTAGCTTTTTCACAATTTACACCTCCTTATCTTCGCTATAGAATAGTTCATCAACTGTTGCGTTCAATACGGAGGCTATTCTTTTCATAACATCATAGCTCGGGTTAATTCGGCCTGACTCATAATCTGATATAGCCTGGCTGCCGATACCCACAAGCGTGGCCAAGTCTTTTTGTGTTAGACTTTTTCTAATTCGTGCAATTTTTAATTCTTGCCGTTTCATCTCGTCATTCCTTTCTACAAATGTGTGATTTAAATTCTATAATGCGATTATAACACTACATATATATAATTACAAGTGTAAAAAGTGAATAACTTCCCTATAAATTTTATTTTATATTTGTGTGATTTAATGGTACAATATTAATTGAGGTGATACTGTGGGTGACAAAGAGAGAATAGGGGATCTAATAAAGAAATACCGAAAGCAAAAGAAAATGACTCAAGAAATGCTTGCTAGGAAAGTAGGTATTTCAAAAAATGGTTTGTGGAACTATGAAAATAATGTACGAGATATACCGGCGTCCACACTGGAAAAAATAGCTTTAACTTTGGATGTGTCTGTTGGCGATTTGCTTGGAGCGAGCGATGGCTCAACTAGGGACAAACTGTACATAAGCAGTAGCCTTTTAAACAGCCTGCTTGATAAAAAAAGTATCAAAATTGAGGATGTAGAGAACGAGCTAATCGCCAAATATTTAAATGCGTTTAGTCGGGATAACCATGATGCCCCTGTGTCTGTGCACAAAATAAATCCTTATTATTTTGTATGGTTATATGCATTTCTAGGAGAAGATTTATTCAGTGTTCTAAGAAATAAGCATTTTGATAGTCTGAAAGGCGATCTACACACAGAAGTTGCTCGTATATTTAAGTTAGATATCGGAATTTTCGAGGAAATATTATTTGAGCTAAATTCAATGAATGGTTTAAACGAAAAAACAATCAACGGGGCATATGAAAAGATTGTAGGGTTGTCAGAGAGAGACTCCGCCGCGTCGAATATTTATTCAGCCATGAAACGGGATGCGGTATATTCTCTGTGTTATGATTTATTTGAAGAGATATATTATGATAGGACACTTATTGACCTGGAAACTGTTGAAGGGGTAGGTTATGCGCATGACTTTGCCTATAGAGACAAATATTTTATTGATTCACTTGTGAGGTTATTAACAGATGATATAATTGCAATGATTGAATCGTATGCTGAAAGAATTAAAAATGGAGACAGCAAGGCTGCTAAGGAGCCAATGAAGATAACATACCAGTATAAAAATTCAAAACCTCATAAGGAATATGATCTAGGGCATAAAAATAGAGATTGTGAATATATAGAGTACATCATAGGACAGTATAAAAAACATTATGGATTTATGAAGCAAATGGGTTATAACCCTGGTTCGAGGTTTTCAGAGTTTTCAGTTATAACCGAATCGGATGATGGTGAATAACATTTAACCCGGAGGTGATACCATGGCTAGAGCACCAAAAACAAACAGTAGAATAAACAACAACGACTACTACCGGACAAGGCTTAAAGTAGGCACTACTGAACAGGGGAAGTTTATATATAAAAACTTCTATGGCAAGACTAAGGGAGAAGCAGAAGCAAAGAAGAAAGAATATGCTAAAGAGCTTGAAAACGGAATAAACCCTGATTTAGGCAATCAGTCTCTAGGCATGGCGCTATATAACTGGCTATGGAATGTCGAGAAGCTCTCAGGGCTTAAAAGCTCAACGTTTGAACGTTATGAGGGTATATACCGCAATCATATCAAAGGTTCCCAAATAGCCTTACAGCCTGTTAAAACCATAAAGAAAATAGCCTTACAAAAGCAATATACTGACATGGTAGCACAGGGCAAGACTATACCCCAGGTTGAAAATATTCATAAGGTTTTAAGAAAATTCTTCAAGTTTGCGCTATCCGAGGACTATATATCTAAAGATCCGACAATAGGGGTTAAGCTGCCAAAGACAAATGAAGATGATTTCGACTCAGAAGATAAAAACATAGAAGTATTCACACAAGAAGAAATTAAAACCATACATGCTAATCTAGAAGATGAGAAGCTGCGATATATTGCTTTGTTTTCACTGTTTACCGGGTTAAGGTTAGGGGAAATACTAGCGCTTGAAAAAACCGATGTAAAAGACGGCTATGTGTGTGTAAACAAGACGTTAAGCATTATTAAAATATTCGAAAACAAAGAAAAATACCATTATGAAATGAAAGCTATCAAGACAAAAACCAAAAGTTCTATAAGGGAAGTTCCTATACCTGCGCCGATGCAAACAGAGCTTTCAAGGCTTAAAATACTTGTAGCAAAGGAACGGATTAAGCTTGGTTCTGCATATGAGGATAACAACTTGCTTTTCCCATCAATAACGGGCACGTATATAGACAAGAGAAATTTTACTAGGTCATGGACTAGGTTTTTAAAGCGCATAGGGGTAGAACACAAGAAGTTTCACGCATTAAGGCATACTTTCGCTACCAGGCTTATTGAAAACGGGGTATCAATTATAACGGTATCAAAACTATTAGGCCATAGCTCCATACAGACAACAGAAATTTATACCCATGTGATGAAAGAGGAAAAGGAAAAGGGAATAATGACATTAAATGATATGCTGAGCTAGGCATAATTAGGAGAGTGCAATTTTGCTCTCTCTTGTACTTTCGCTCAAAAATGAGCAGAAGTCTTTTTCTTCAAAACTCCAATTTGAATATTCACAAATTTATAGTTTATCGCCACCTATCGCCACCAAATTATTAATAAAGTGCTGGATATGTGCTTAGGCAATTCTGCTTAGGCATATTTTGTTTTAATACTGCTTCGATGAAGCTATGAGAAGCCACAAAAGCCTCAAATTAAAGAGAAAATAAAATTGTAATATAAATAGGCTTAAAATAAGAACGTAGCCTTAAAACGCAAATATGAGCGTTAAAACAATAAAATGCATTTTTGAGATTTTGGACATTTTTCACCGCCACTAAATTAGCCACTTATTAGCCACCTGTGTACCAAATAATATAACATATTTTAAAACGTTATAAAACTGAAACCCTTGAAAACAGTACGTTTTAGAAAACTAAAGAAAGTTATAAAAATATTGAACTAGAATCTGTTCGTCGGGGGTTCGAATCCCTCCGGGCACGCCATGCAAAAGCATCCAAGCCGTTTAGGCTTGGGTGTTTTTGTATGAGTAAAAAAAAGAGGGATTCGAACCCTTATTTTCTGTTAAGTTGAACACAAATCAATTGCACTTAAATCTAGATGAAATAAAAATAATATTATGTTAATATATATAGACGAAGATTTACGATCGAGGTGAACAAATTAATGGTAAAAACAAAAGCCTTAAAGGCGGCTTTCCCTCATACGATTCCTGTGCTTACAGGTTTTATGTTTTTAGGAATGGCTTATGGAATATTAATGAATAGTAAAGGATATAGCGTAGGCTGGACGATTTTGATGAGCCTTATAGCTTTTGCCGGTTCGGCTCAATACGTTGCTATAACATTTTTAACTTCGGTGTTTAATCCTATCTATGCATTGCTTATGACATTAATGATTAATGCTAGGCATTTATTCTATGGGATATCAATGTTCGAAAAGTATGAAGATACAGGCAAATTAAAGCCTTATCTTATATTTGGCTTGTGCGATGAGACCTTTTCAATCATATGCTCGGCTGAGGCGCCTAAAGATGTTGATAGAAATTGGTTCATGTTTTTCATAACTATTTTGGATCACGGATATTGGGTAATAGGATCAGCTATTGGAGGATTTCTGGGAACGATGGTGTCATTCAATACCCAGGGGCTGGATTTTGTATTGACTGCACTTTTTGTAGTGATATTTGTGGAACAATGGAAATCACAGAGAAATCACAAACCTGCTATAATTGGCATAGTATGTTCTGTTTTGTGTCTTGTTATATTCGGCCCAAAAAGCTTTATTATTCCTTCTATGATTGGGATATTGGCCATATTGATGATGATGCAAAGTCCAAACGAGAATGAAAAAGATATGGCAGAAGGGAAAGTGCAATGAGTTTAACTTCTATGCAAACATTTATAATTATCGCCATGGTTGCAATAGGAACCATGGCAACTAGGTTTCTTCCTTTTGTGTTATTAAAGGGAGAAAAATCAAAACATGCCAGCATAACATATCTAGGAGAGGTACTTCCTTATTCTGCTATAGGACTTTTAGTCGTTTACTGTCTTAAAGACGTTGGTTTTACAGCAGGCTCACGAGGACTTCCCGAAATTATATCTATTTTATTAATTGTCTTTCTGCATAAATGGAAAGGAAATGTTTTATTAAGCATTGGCATGGGAACCTTTGCGTATATGGTTTTGGTGCAGTTGATTTTTAATTAGAAAAAACAACAGATATAACGCAAACAAATATCTTAAGGGGCTATTTCCCGACAGCCCCTCGTTGGCACTTGCTCATAGTATTTCTTTATTCTTATTATGCGAGCAAAGAAAAATAAAGAAATACTGCGAGTCAATCTGCTGGTGCGGATATTATATCATAAAACAACGCGGATTAAGCCTCCGATGCTTTTCGCATCGTCGGTCGCGTGCGCTTACCCATAGAAAGTATAATTCTTTATTATGCAAGCATGTAAAAACCATACTTTCTGCGGGCTAATCCGCTTAGCGCGAATATTATATCATATATTGAAGAGCAATGTTTATTCTAGCACCACGACTCCCATGCCATAAAGAAGCTCGTTTGTATCCATGATTCCAATTCCCTTATTTACAGCGAACATTATAATTGCATCTCTCTTATTCTTGGGGTAAAGTATGCCTAATCCAGCTATAGTCAAGGCTCTTTGAATCTGGTTTAAATCCATTTTTATGCCCATGCAAAGAGCAATGACTTTGTCTCGAGTCGGTTGCTTGCTGCCTTGCAATATTTGATAAGCATAAATTCTATTCAAGCCGCTATCAGCGATAACATGGCTCTTCGATAAATTTTTTATTGTAATGATTTCGTTTAAATAATCATGTAAGCTAATTGACGATTCTGTGCTTGGGTGCTCCTCAAAAAATGATTCTAGTTCTTCGTCTGTCTTTATCTCACTTAAAATGCCCAAAAGCTCAACAGTTTTTTTATCCTGCATAATTTGCTCCTTGTGTGGTATAATTTTTTTTATATACTATATTATACATTAAAATCAAATGTTATGAACTATCCTATAGAAGGATAATCTAAATCTAGAGTTTCGGGGGTAGACTGCATGTCAAAAGCGCTGAAGGACGAGTGTAGCTTGTCATTCTATAAAGAAATCTGTGTTTTAGATGAGGTTAAAGATGTTATTTTAGTTCAAAATCAATTTACAAACAAAGTTTATGTAAAAAAAACCATAGATGTATATAACGAAGACGTTTATGAACGGTTAAAAAATCTGAATCATAAAAACATAGTTAAAATTCATGAGACTTTTTATTTGGATGATCATCTTATAGTGATAGAGGAATTTGTAAATGGAGATAATATGGAAGATATTATCAAGGACAATAAAGCCATTCCGGATATAAAAGCAGTCAGCTTGGTTTTACAGATTTGTGATGGACTTGAATACATGCATAATCTAAAGCCGCCGATAATACACAGAGATATCAAGCTTTCAAATGTAATGGTAACGAATGATGGGGTGGTAAAGATTATAGACTTTAACACCTCGAGAATATATTGTGAAGATAATTCAAAGGACACTTTTATTATGGGAACAGAAGGATATGCCCCGCCCGAGCAATTTGGTTTTGCACAAACAGATTGCAGAAGTGATATATATTCATTAGGGATATTGTTTAACTATTTGATGACTGGAAAACATCCAAACTTTGAAGAGCATCGAGGCCAATACAAAAATGTAATTAAAAAATGCATAGACTTATCACCGGATAAGCGTTTCAAAAGCATAAGAGAGTTTAGAAAAGCATTAAAAAGCCGTAATTTTGAAGTGGATAAACCAAAAGAAAAAGTAGTAAAAGGAATTAATATTCCTGGATTTAGGACGTCGAATCCTATAAAAATGGCGATTGCAACAATAGGATATATTGCAATAATATTTATGGCTATGTCTGTAGAGTCGAACGGTGGAGATTCTTTTACAGGCATTATAGACAGACTGGTTACTTTATTTGTAATGTTGGGTTGGGTAGCGTTATTCACAAATTATAGAAATATAACACAGTACTTTCCCCTTGTAAACAAAAAGAATCCTTTTCTAAAAATACTTGGTTATTTGATATCAAGCGTATTGATTGCAATAATTATTGTTTTGATTGCTGCACTGTTTCAACCATAATTATTGGAATTCTTAAATGTATGCTGGGAGCATACCAAAAATATTGTTGATTAAACTATAATGCTAATTGAAGTTAGCATTTTTTTATGAAAAAATATTTTCAGAGGGGGATAAGGAATGAAAAATAAACTCAAAAAATGTAAAGCGTGTGGAGCTGAAGTAGCTAAAGGTGCCATATGCCCAAGTTGCGGAAAGGATAACAAAAATTTCTTTTCAAAGCACAAGATAATAACCGGGATTCTTATTTTGGCTATATTAACAGCAATAGGTGGGTCTCTAGGTGGAGAGGAAGATGCAATACAAAAATCTTCACAGCTGCCTAGTAGCAATGAAAGCGCCCAAATCAATGATATTCAGCTGGAGGAATATTCAACGGAGCTTACAGCGGGTCACTACATTGCAGGTATTGATTTTCCGGTAGGGACTTATACGCTGACGGCTGTGAAGGGGTCAGGCAACGTATATTCTTCTAATATGTTCGGCGGAGGGTTAAATGAAGTAATGGGCAAACCCGAAGATGACTTTTCAATTGGTGAATTTAAAAATGCCAAACTTGAAAAAAATGTTATATTATCGGTTTCAAGTTCTCTCATACTTAATATATCATCAGATGCAGCCAATGTTTCAGAAATCTCCGATAGGGTTAGTGATGTGGAACAAGCAATCGAATTGCAAAGTGGAAATTACATTGCCGGGACTGATTTTACCGCCGGCACTTACAACATAGTTGCCACAAAAGGAAGTGGTAATGTAAGCACATCCAATATGTTTGATGGAGGGTTAAACGAAATCATGGGAATAGCTGCGGATGGATTTAGTATAAAAGAATTTAAAAATGCAGATTTAAGTGAGGGTGTAGAACTTAGCATATCCGGAGTATCAGTAAGATTGGAACCCAGCAAATAATTTAATAAAGACCTTTCAAATTAAAATAAATAAGAAAAAAAGGGCATAGGATTGAGAATATACTCAGTCCTATGCTCTTTTCTTCTGAAGATATTGCTGTCTTATTAATCTAAAATACAGAATAAAAACTATCTGGCAGGGTATCATTGTAGTGTAGTATTTAAAAAAAATTACTCGAAAGGAAATGAGTACAGTGAATAAGATAGTGCCTCATTTGTGGTTTGACAAAGAAGCTAAGGAAGCAGCTGAGTTTTATACAAAAATATTTGATGATTCTAAGATCAGAAGTTCAGCAATTGTTCCGGGGACGCCTTCAGGAGATGCGGAAATAATAGATTTTGAAATTCTTGGATTAAGGTGCCAAGCGACAAGTGCCGGGCCTTATTTTAAATTCAATCCTTCAATTTCATTCATGGTTTCGTTAGGTACTAAGGAAGAAATAGATTCGATTTGGGCATCATTGGCAGAAGGTGGACAAGTTTTAATGCCCCTTGAAGAGTATCCTTTCAGCAAATGGTATGGATGGGTTAAAGATAGATACGGCCTTACTTGGCAGCTGATTTTAGTTGAAGGCGATATTCCCGATCAAAGCATAAAGCCTTGCCTGTTGTTTTCAAACGGAGTCTGTGGTTTGGCAAAAGAGGCTATAGAGCATTATTCGAATATTTTTAAGGACTCTTCTATTGAACTTATAAGCAAATACGGCGAAGGCGAAGCTCTTGTTAAAGACGCGAAGGTAAACTTTGCAGCATTTAAGTTGGAGGGCGTGGAATTTGTAGCCATGGATAATGCCATGGAAGCTGATTTTACATTTGACGAAGCATTTTCTCTTATAGTTATGTGCAAAGATCAAAATGAAATAGACTATTATTGGGATAAGCTCTCGGCAGTGCCGGAAGCTGAACAGTGTGGTTGGATTAAGGACAGATACGGACTTTCGTGGCAAATAGTACCTGAAAGTATTGATGAGGTATTCTATAAAGGTTCTAAAGAGGAAATCAAACGGATAACTGACGTATTTCTGAAGATGAAAAAATTCGATTTAGAAGAATTGGAAAGAGCGCGAAGAGGAGAATAAAAGATAAAGTCCGTATAATGGTGTAAAAACAAAATACAAATAAAATGAGCCAAGTGCTCATCCTCGGTTAAAATATAAGTGACCAAACAAATACATAATCGAGGAGAT
>DMAW01000100.1 GCA_003446375.1 Eubacteriaceae bacterium
AAAGGCAATTCCGGCAGATTCAAATTTATGGCTGGAATATCCTTGTCAATTGCATTTATGCTTGCAGTGGTGGCCATAGGATACCTTTAGTCTGAAAAAAACATATCTAAGTTATTTGCACAAGTCCGTTGTCCATTGAAAACAGCGGGCTTTTGATTCTACCAAAATTAGCCCGGGTATGTTAGTATTGAATTTGAGATCATTATCAATTGGAGGAATCAAAATGAAAGATTTTTTTATAGAAAACAGAAAGACATTTCTTGAAGGCCTAAGGGACAACAGCATCGTGGTTCTGTTTTCAGGAAAAGCTCCTCACCGTTCCAGAGATGCATATTATAAATACGATGTGGATAAAAACTTTTACTACTTGACCGGACTCGAAAGAGAGAACTTAATATATATGGCTATCAAGTCCACTTCTGAAGCACAGGAGTATCTCTTTATCGAAAAGTCAGATCCCATCCTTGAAAAATGGGTGGGCAAGAAGCTCTCCCCGGAAGAGGCACAAGATATTTCAGGGGTAAAGACCGTACTGTTCAAAGAGGAATTAAAACCAAAGCTAAATTCTATAGTGCAAAGTACGACGACAGCTCCCGGCAGGATATATTTAGACTTGTTCAGAAACTCTCCTGAGGATGCTTCTTCAACGGCAAATATCTTTGCCGCATATATAAAAGACAGCTACCCTCACATACAGATAAGAGACTGCTCAAAAAAAATTGCCGGACAAAGGCTTATAAAATCCGATTGGGAAGTTGAAAACATCAAAAAAGCCGTGTCAATAACAAAGTCTGCTTATGAGCTCATGCTTCAAAAATCACCCTCCTGCACCTATGAATATCAGGTGGAAGCCTACCTTGATTTTTGTTTTAAGCTAAACGGAGCTGACCATGCCTTTGAGACGATTGCTGCATCCGGCAAAAATGCTGCAGTTTTGCACTATGTCAAAAACAATTCTCCTCTTTCCAAGGAAGATCTGATCTTGCTTGATTTTGGAGCGCGCTACAAAAACTATTGTGCAGATGTCAGCCGGACCTTCCCTGTAGGTGGAAGATTCTCTGACAAGCAGAAGAAAATCTATTCTGTGGTCCTCGATACATTAAAAGAGACATCAAAGATGATGAAACCTGATATTTCCATGAAGGAAGTCAACGACTTCGCTAGAAGCATGCTCGCCAAAGGGGCATTGGACATCGGGTTGATAAAGGAAGAAGCCCAAATATCCGACTACTACTATCATGGAATAGGTCATCCCCTAGGGCTTGACACCCACGATGTTGGCGACCGGGACATTATCTTAAAGCCGGGGATGGTCTTTACCTGTGAGCCGGGGTTATATATAGAATCCGAAGGAATCGGGGTTAGGATAGAAGATGATATTCTTATAACCAACGACGGGAATGAAAATCTCACCAAAGACCTTATCAAAGAGATTGAAGAAATAGAGACTTTTATGGACAAATGACAAAAATTACAATGGCGGCTATTTAGCCGCCATTGTCATGCAAATTTCAGTTGCTTGAAATTTCTACTTCTTCATCATCTCTACATATCTGAATAAAGGTCTTTCCCGGCTTAAATGCAATTTCTTCGCCTTCTTCATCGTAGTAAATAGTCAAAGAGCCTGTATCCTTTCTTTCCCAGGTTCCTTCTCTCATCTTTCCTTCAGCAAAGTAGACGGCTTCGCCGGAACCTACAAGATCGATATTTGTATAAACTGTTCCTTCCACTTTGTAATGGTTAGCCTTTTGAACTATAATATTGTCAAAAGAGACTTGTTGGCCGTTTTCTACATCGATCATGGGATTTCCGTTAATAAATCTTTCGAATTTTTTAGTCTCTTGATTGTATTCATAGGATACCATGTTATCTTTCCTGTAGGAAAGCTTGATTTGTGTAGCGTCCTCTCCTTCGGCTATGAAGTCTTTATCGAAATATAGGGTCCTTATCCTTTCAGGCTTATGACTGTCATCTTGGAAATCCGAGAGTTTTATGTATGCATTATGGGGCGCCTTTCTGTCTGAGGATCTAAAAAACGCACTGCTTTTTCTGGTTCCATCTAACATAGGGGCATCTATCCCAAGCTCATTTGCCAACTCGTAAATGTTCTGTCCGGGATTATAATTGGATCCTCCATAGAATGCATATAGAAACTCCCATTCGCTCCACAGATACATCTGCTGCTTTCTCGTGCTTCTTACCGGCCCCGCCTTTTGAGGATAATCACTGTGGAAAAATGCAGTAAGCCTAGTAATAGTAGACTCCACCTCTATTTCGTATATGAGATCTGCGCTGCTTATCCCGCTATGTGGCCTTGCCGCTGGAGTATTTTCAAACTGAACCATTATAGGCCAACTCTTTGCATCTGTTTTCAGGCCTGTCAAAGGTGAGATTCCTTCGGTAAGCTCATCATACTTTGCCAAATATTCCGGTTCGACAATCGGATCCGGCTGAGGATCCGGTTGATCATTTCCGTTTTCGTCATTTTTTTTAGAACACGCCGCCACTGAAAAAACGATCGTCAGGATTATAAAAAACACAATAGTTTTTTTCAATTGCAATCACCTCTTTAGATTAATTATCCGCCTTTTGACTTATAAAATCAACAAAAAAGGGAGATTTGATCTCCCTAGTCACTCTAATACAGCAGACTTCAATTCAGAAACGAACTCTTGTACTTTTGAGACATGAGTCCCATCTTTTATTCCTTCTTCTATTTTCTTTATTATGGCGCTTCCCACAATCACTCCTTCACAGTAGCCTTTAAGCTGTCTTATTGCATCTGGGTTTGAAATTCCAAAACCAATTGCTCTGGGAACATCTGTATACTTTGCTACAGTGCCTAAAAACTCCTCTATATCCTCTGAAAAGCTGCTCCTTGTTCCTGTGACGCCAAGGGAAGATACACAGTAGATAAATCCGCCGGAACCTTCTACTATGTTTTTTATCCTCTCTCTTGAAGTAGGGGCCACAAGCGGTATCAGATCCACTCCTGTATCTTTTAATGCACTTTTAAAGCCTATTCTTTCTTCTAAGGGAAGGTCAGCTATTATAAGACCATCCATGCCCGATTCCCTGCAGTTTTCTATGAACTTTTCGATTCCGTATCTCAGTATGGAATTGTAGTACAGAAGAAAGGCCAAAGGGATCTCGGTATTTTTTCTTATCCTCTTTACCATTTCAAAAATATCGTCTATGTTTATATGATTTTCAAGAGCCCTTTGTGCGGCTCTTTGAATGACAGGACCATCTGCCAGTGGATCCGAGTATGGTATGCCCAGCTCTATTATATCCGCTCCTGCCTTTTCCATAGAGTATACCAGTTCTTCAGTATCTTTTATCGTAGGATCTCCTGCAGTTATATAGGTGATTAACGCCTTTTGATCTTTTCCTTTGAGCTCTTCAAACTTTTTAGTTATTTTACTTTTCATCTTTTCTGCCTCCCAGAATTTCAGCTACTTGATACACGTCCTTGTCACCCCTGCCTGAAAGGTTGACTATTATGACATCTCCCTTCTTTGTCTTTGGGGCCATTTTCACAAGGTGCGCAAGAGCATGGGAGCTTTCAAGAGCAGGTATTATGCCTTCAAGCTTGGATAGCATCTGAAACGCATCCAACGCTTCATCGTCTGTGACAGAAACATAGCTTACCCTGCCCGTATCGTGAAGATAGGCATGCTCAGGACCGATGCCGGGATAATCAAGCCCTGCCGAAACAGAATGGGCAGGAAGAATCTGGCCGTAATCGTCTTGAAGAAGATAAGTCATCATTCCATGGATGATTCCTAATGACCCTTTGGTTATCGATGCCGCATGCTTTTCGGTATCGACGCCTTCACCTGCCGCTTCTACCCCAATTATGCTTACGTCCTTATCCTCTATGAAAGGATAGAAAAGCCCCATGGCATTGCTTCCACCTCCTACGCAGGCAATCAGATAATCAGGAAGCCTTCCTTCCTTTTCCAGTACCTGCGCTCTCGCCTCATCACCGATGATTCTCTGAAAATCCCTTACCATAGTAGGATATGGATGTGGTCCCACTACGGAGCCTATGACATAGTAGGTATCATCTACATTTGAGACCCAGTCTCTTATCGCTTCGTTTGTCGCATCTTTTAAGGTTTGGGTTCCTGATGTCACCGGCACTACCTTCGATCCTAAAAGCTCCATCTTAAAAACGTTTAGCGCTTGCCTTTCCACATCTTCCTTGCCCATGTATACTTCACATGGCAGGTCGAACATCGCGCAGATAGTAGCTGTAGCTACTCCGTGTTGTCCCGCTCCAGTCTCTGCGATTATCCTTTTCTTTCCCATTCTCTTTGCTAAAAGCACTTGGCCTATGACGTTATTTATCTTATGGGCTCCTGTGTGATTTAAATCTTCCCTTTTAAGATAAACCTTTCCTCCACCAAGCTTTTTAGTCAGATTCTCCGCAAAGTAAAGGGGCGTAGGCCTTCCTGAGTACTCTTTAAGATAGTATCTGAACTCTTTTATGAAGCCTTCATCTTTTATCGCCTTTTCATATTCTCTTTCAAGCTCGATTAAAGCAGTCATAAGGGTTTCCGGAACATATTGTCCTCCGTATTTTCCAAACCTGCTCTTTAAAGCGTATTTATCATCCATGGTTTCTCACCTTTCCTATCAGCTCTCGAATTTTATTTTTATCCTTCACTCCATCTGTCTCTACTCCGCCGCTGACGTCGATCACATCAACATTAGGGATTTTGATGGCTTCCTCTATATTGTCTATATTTATTCCTCCGGCTAGTATAAGCTTTTTTTCCGTTTTCACTTCCCTTACGATTTCCCAGTTAAACCTTATCCCTGTTCCTCCGTAAGCATCTTCGCTATAAGCGTCAAGTAAGTATCCGCTTACCGGATAGCTTTCTATATCTTCTATATCTTTGGCAGACTTCACGCGAAAAGCTTTCCACGCTTGCGCTTCTATGTAATCTACAAAATCAGGTCCTTCATCGCCGTGAAGCTGGATTATGTCAAGGCCGCACTCTTTTATTGCCCGATTTATCACCTTTGGAGCTTCATTGACGAACACGCCTACTTTTTTAATTTCAGGGGATAATCCTTTGCAAAGCATGGCTCCCGTTTGTATGCTCACCTGCCTTTTGCTGTTTGCAAATACAAAACCCACATAATCCGGCTTAAACTCATTGACATATTCAATATCTTCCATGCGTTTTAGCCCGCATATCTTTACTTCTTTCATTTTATTCCTCTGATTTCTTTGACCTTCTCTTCAATGGAATCCGCCCTCATGAAGGTTTCACCAATTAGGACTCCATCGACTCCTAAGCCTTTTAGATAATCAAGATCTTCCTTTGCCTCTATTCCGCTTTCACTTATCACTATCCTATCTTTAGGTATCATCCCTATCAAGCGCTCGGTAGTCTTTATGTCTGTAATAAAGGTTTTTAAGTCCCTGTTGTTTATCCCGATTATTTTTGCATCCATCTTAAGTGCCCTTTTGAGTTCTTCTTCATCGTGCACCTCAAGAAGCACTTCAATGCCAAGACTTTCTGTAATGTTCATCAATAACACAAGCTTTTCATCTGTCAGCGAGGCCGCTATCAGAAGTATTGCGTCTGCTCCCAGAACTTTTGCCTCATAGATCTGGTACTCATCTACGATAAAATCCTTCCTTAATACAGGCTTTTTGGTATTTTCCTTGACTAGAGGAATATACACTTTGTCTCCTAGAAAAAAGTCCGTCTCCGTTAAAACCGAAATAGCCTGCACATCGCTTTTATCGTAAGCTGCAGCGATTTCCAAGGGATCAAAGTCTTTTTTTATTATCCCCTTAGACGGCGATGCCTGCTTTACTTCAGCAATTATTGAAATTTTGTCTTCGAGTTTCAAAGCCTTTGAAAAGGCCCTAGTGCAACTGGTATTCTCAATCATTTTTTTCAGCTGATCTATAGGCATTCTTTTTTTGTCTTCTTCAATTTGCTTTCTCTTGTTATCATTTATCCTGTTTAAAATCAATTTGCTACATCCTTTCATGCCTGAGAGGCGATTTTATTTGATACTGTCTTAAATTCTTCCAGTTTTTTAAGCCCGGCACCGCTATCGATTATTTCCTTGGCTATTTCAATTCCATGAGATATGCTATTTGCTCTTCCTCCCATATAAATCGCCGCTGCGCTGTTTAGGATTACGATATCCCTTACGCTTATGTTCTTTCCCTCTAGAACTTCCATAAGAGTGCTCGCATTCTCCTCAGGCGTCCCTCCTTTTATGTCGTCTATTCTTCCACGCATCATCCCAAAATCTTCCGGCTTTATGAAATATGTCGATATCTTTCCGTCCTTAAGCTCTGATACCTTGGTTTCATCAGACATGCTGATTTCATCCAGTCCGTCCATGCCGTGAATTACCAATGCCCTGTTAAGACCAAGCTCTTTGAGCACTTCGGCCATTGTTTCTGTAAGGCTTTCGTCAAAGACTCCAAGTATCTGATTTTTTACCATGCCCGGATTAGCAAGGGGGCCCAGTATGTTAAATATCGTCCTGATCCCAAGCTCTCTTCTTGCGTTCATGACGTATTTCATTGCCGGATGATACTTTGGCGCAAACAAAAATGCAATGCCGGCTTCATCAAGACATTCTTTTGCCCGATCAGGCTCAAGATCTATCTTAATTCCTAAATCACTTAATATATCAGCGCTTCCGCACTTACTAGATACGCTCCTGTTGCCGTGTTTAACCACTGTGACTCCTGCGGCGGCTGCTATTATCGCTGAAACCGTCGAGACATTGAATGTGTGCTTTCCGTCCCCTCCGGTTCCACAGGTATCTATGGCATCTTCATCATCGACTTGTACTTTTGATGCCTTATCCCTCATAACAAATGCACATCCTGCTATTTCTTCTTTTGTCTCTCCCTTAGCTCTAAGGGCTGTCAAAATTCCCGCTACCTGAACATCTGTCAAATTGCCGTTCATTATCTCTTCCATCAAAGACTGCATCTCGTATTTAGTCAGATCTATTTTTGCAAGCAGCTTTTCCATCATCTCTTTATACATTATATATCACTCCTACATTTTAAGAAAATTTTCGAGCATCTTTTTGCCATCTTGAGTCATAATCGATTCCGGATGGAACTGTACGCCATATATTGGGTAGTCCTTATGCCTTATAGCCATAATCTCATCTTTTTGAGTCTTTGCCGTCACTTCTAAGCAATCAGGAAGGCTTTTTTGCTCTACAGTCAGGGAGTGATACCTCATGACAGTGACAGGGCTTTTAATTCCATCGAACAGGCCCTCGCCGTCATGATTTATAAGAGAGGTCTTGCCATGAAACATCTCCTTATTTTCCACTATCCTGCCTCCAAAAACCTCTGCGATTGCCTGATGTCCAAGGCATACTCCAAGAACAGGAGTCTCTTTTCCAAAAGCCTCTATCACTTCTTCTGATATCCCCGCATCTTTGGGATAGCCGGGTCCCGGCGATATAACTATGTGCTGCGGAGCAAGCTTTAAAAGCTCTTCGATGGTAATTTCATCGTTTCTGATCACTCTTATATCCGTGTTTATCTCCCCTATGTATTGGTATAAGTTATAAGTAAAAGAGTCGTAGTTATCAATTATTACTATCATCTATTTAACCTCCCCGCACTCTTAAGAGTTTCTACAAGAGCCTTTGCCTTATTCATGCATTCCTTATACTCGTTTTCCGGCACTGAATCCGCCACTATTCCCGCACCTGCCTGGACTATTGCTACTCCATCCTTGAACACTACGGTCCTTATGGTAATGCATGTATCCATATTTCCATTAAAACCAAAGTATCCTACGCCTCCGCCGTAGATTCCTCTCTTGGTGTTTTCAAGCTCTTCAATGATTTCCATCGCCCTTACCTTGGGCGCTCCCGACAATGTTCCTGCAGGCATGCATGCTTTTAAGGCATCGAACATATCGTATTGCTTTTTTATGCTTCCGGCTACATTTGAAACTATGTGCATCACGTGGGAATACTTTTGAACGTCCATAAATTGGGTAACTTCTACCGAGCCAAATTCAGATACCTTTCCTATATCGTTTCTGGCAAGGTCTAAAAGCATAAGATGTTCCGCACGTTCCTTTTCGTCTGCCATAAGATCTTCGGCAAACATCTCATCTTCAGCCTCAGTATTCCCTCTTGGCCTTGTTCCTGCAATGGGACAGGTCTCTATCTTTCCCTTGGATACTTTAACTAGAAGCTCCGGCGATGAACCTACGACAGTATAGCCGTTAAAATTCATGTAATACAGATACGGAGATGGGTTGACGCTTCGAAGCTTCCTGTAGGCTGCAAATGGATCTAAATCCGTCTCGGCCGTAAGCCTTTGTGATAGCACTACTTGGAATATATCCCCTTTTCTAATGTAATCTTTGGCTTTTATCACTTTTTTCGAAAAAGCTTCTAAAGTTTCATTGCTTTTAAATTCGCCTACTGAACCTTGATTTTCAGCTTCATATTCTATTATTCCCATGCGTATCTCCTGCTCGATTTTATCTACGATATTCTTGGTAATATCGTATGGCGTCTCACAATCGAACTGATTGAACACTATGAATAGCTTTTGCTTCATGTGGTCGTAAACTATTATTTCCTTCATTATCATAAGATGGACATCCGGCACGTTTAGCTCATCGGGATTTTCCTCAGGCAACTTCTCTATTTCTCTTATAAGATCGTAAGAAACGTAACCTACTGCCCCACCTGGAAATTCGGGAATGAATGAAAGATCTATATTTGGGTATCTTATTTCCGAAAAATAGCCTTTGAGGGCATCAAGGCTCTTCCCTTCATATGTGCTTTTTCCGCCTTCAGTCGTCACATATGTCATGCCTTCTCTAGAAACTATCTCACCATATGGATTTCTTCCTATATAAGAATACCTGCCCCACTTGCTTCCGCCTTCAACGCTTTCAAGGAGAAACGACTTCTCGTCAGCTTTGCAAAGCTTTTTAAATATGCTTATCGGCGTTTCAGTATCCCCTTCGATCTGCTTTATGAATGGTATTACGTTGTAAATTTCCTTTAAGTTGCTGTACTCTTCAATTGATGGAAATAACATTTTTACTCCTCCTCGTTCTAAATAAAAAAAGCCCTCACTGAACAATCCAGTAAGGGCGATGTCATCGCGGTGCCACCTTGTTTAGAAGATAATTATATCAAAATACGCTTCGCCCATATTAGGACGAAGCGTATAAGCTCGTTGTGCCACCTAATGATATTATTATCATCTTTCTCTACCAGGTACGGATTCAAAACATTTGATCGATACCCTGTCTTTGTAACGTAAGACCAACGGCTTTAGCTACTCTTTTCATTTCGCCTTGCTTCTCGGGGATCCATTCAGACAACGCTTCGATGCCGGGCTTCCACCATCCCCGGTTCGCTAAAATCTTTACGGTTTGTCCTACTCTTTCCCGTCACAGAATTTATCTTTTAATAAATATACAATATTTTCAGTGGTTTTGTCAATAAATTTTCTTTGACTACTTGAATTTAGAGAAGATATAAGATAAAATTAAGTTGCATATTATGATACGTTGTTTTGTATTTCGGAACATTTTAGTGAGGAGTGTAAAAAATGGATTTAATAACTTTTGGCGAAAGCATGGTTCTTTTCAACCCGGATTTGACAGGGCCGCTGCGTTACGTGAACAATTTTAGAAAGAGCTTAGCTGGTGCAGAGTCAAATGTAGCTATCGGACTGTCCCGTTTAGGTCATAAGGTAGGTTGGTTTTCAAAGCTTGGAGATGACGAGTTTGGAAGATACATGCTTTCTGTAATAAGGGGCGAAGGGGTTGACGTTTCAAATGTGGTTACAGATTCCAAAAACCCTACAGGCATACTATTTAAGGAGCGCTTTTCCCACGTGAACCCAAACGTATACTATTATAGAAAGCATTCTGCTGCGAGCAATCTAATGCCCGAAGAATTAAACGAAGACTATATCAAAAACACAAAGATACTTCATGTCACAGGAATCAGCTTAGCTCTTTCAGAGAAGATGAGAAAGTCTGTATTCAAGGCTATAAAGATTGCAAAGGATAATGGTGTATTGATATCATTCGACCCAAATATCCGGCTAAAGCTTTGGCCCCTCGAGGAGGCGGCTCCTGTAATCTTGGAAGTGGCAAGGCTCAGCGACATCATCCTCCCCGGAGTTGATGAAGCAGAGCTTCTAATAGGACTAAGAGATCCGGAAGAAATCGCAAAGGCATTTATCGAAATGGGATGCTCTACTGTGGCAGTAAAGCTAGGTAAAGACGGATGCTATGTCTCACACAAAGATGAATCACATTTCGTGCCTGGCTACAAGGTGGAAAAGGTTGAAGACACTGTGGGAGCCGGCGACGGCTTTGCAGCAGGATTTTTATCCGGCGTCATCAGGGATCTCAATCTATTTGAATGTGCTGAATATGCTAATGGCGTCGGAGCTATGGCAACCCTCGTAAGCGGAGATATGGAAGGGCTCCCCACATGGCAGCAGCTAATGGAATTTACCGGTAAAGCAAAACATATAGACAGGTAGTTGTCTCTTTTCACATGTTTGTCAACTATGCTTTACTAACAAGATCTAATGCCCTAATATACAAAAAAACCTCATTATGAGGTTTTTTTGCCTGACAAGGTGAGCATCCTCGGCAGATGTAATGCAATCTAGGGAAAATTACGGCCACAAAGGGAAATATTGCGCCTATAAGGATTGCCTAATCAATTTTTTGCTTCTTATATTCTAGTTTATATCCTTGTTTTTGTAATTATGTTGCCTTCTTTATCAAACTTAAGTTCCTGCGGAGCATCAATAGCCTCTATCCCTAAATATTTCCCGGAAATCACTTCTTCATAGTAGCTTTCAGACAACATTATTCTATCTATATGAAGACTGTTCGCTATACGAACTATTCGAATTTTACTTTTATCTTCAATTCCCGTACATGTCCTGATGCATATCTGAACAGCCTCTTTGTCCGTGGAGACTACGCATGGAATCCTAGCAGACTCTAAGACCGTGCTGGAAATGCAATTAGGATACATTTTTTCAATATCCATCTGATCAAAAATTTTCTTGGTTATCGCGCTGGCCAGCCCTGTGCCTAGTGCGTTGCCGTGAGAAGCACTGCTTAGATTCAAAAAGCATGTTCTTTGAACCTTAAGTCCGCCACTGGCATATTTTGTGGAAAAAGTGCCGGTTATATTTGGATCTACTCCTGTGCCGCTGTAGTTCTTTCCAATCTCATCTACTATGAGCACGTCGCTTTCTTCAACGATAAGCTTGGGCATATTTGAGAAAGCGTACTTTAGAAGTTCAGCCTCTCTTTCCAAAATGTCTTTTGCCAATATGCCTTCAATTTTTGCTGTTTCATCATATGCGTTTTCTATGCAAGGTATGGCAAATAGTATTGGGGCTTTTTCAATTACCACTTTAGCCATTGTAGGTATATTTTCTGCAATCACGTTCATGCCATCGCTATGAACTAGAGATGCACCCTTTTGCTTTCCCAACCCTACAGTCATCATCTTGCATGGACCGCTCTCAACTTTGCCTCTAAAGGCATTATGAGGCTTTAACCTACATGAGATTATTATCCCATCAGACTCATAGGCATTCTTATCCATGAAGACATCCTTGCCTCGTTCTGAAACGCCCAGCTTTACCACTTCCATCGAAGATTTTATAGGACAGCTCATTGATTCTTCCGTTATATTATAGCTTTTAAGCACTTCAAGTTGTCCCATCGCAGTGGCTCCCCCATGACTTCCCATAGCTGGAACTATAAAAGGCTTGGCACCTTTTTCTTTTACAAAGTCTACTATCGCTTTGGTAATTATATCTACGTTTCTGATTCCTCTGCTCCCGGCAGTAATCGCTATATTCATGCCTGGGTTTATGAGTGATGAAAACTCATCTTTAGCCATTTCCTTAAAAACCACATCTGGTATCTCTTCGGGCTTGATGTGTTCTCGGGGAAAAGTCTGCTTGGCATGAAACATCTTGGGTATTTCCACATACCTTAAAAGCTCCGATACCATGCCATCTTTGATTACTTTCATATTATATCTCCTCGCATATCTTGTTAGTGTCAATTGAATACGAGTCGTTATTTTTAACCGTTTCTCTATTGACCGTCATAATTTGCATTCATTCTTTTCGATGCAGCAAAAGCTTTTCTGAACTCTTTAAATGCAGTATATAGAATCACTGCAATCGTAAATACCAATACCGTCCCTGCAATAGGTGATTTGAAGAATGCAAAGAAACTATTGTTTGAATACATCAGACCACGTATCAAATTTTGCTCTATTGTCGGTCCCAAAACAAATCCCAGTATCATAGGTGCCTGTGGTACATTAAATTTATACAGAAAATATCCAAGTACGCCAAAGATCAATGCTGTCCAAATATCAAACATATTCCTATTCGTTCCATATGTTCCCACGACGCACAACAACAATATCATAGGCATCAATATGTACTTAGGAGCCGATAAAACTTTTACAAATATTCTTATTCCTGCATACTCTACTACAAGCATCACGATAGTAGCTATCAAAAATGCAGAAAAAATTCCATATACTAAAGTTCCACTAGTCTGAAACAGCAATGGTCCTGGAGCTATCCCATGAAGAGTAAGCCCTCCCAGTATCATAGCGGTAACCGTATCTCCCGGTATCCCAAGGGTCAGTAATGGTATCAGCGAACCGCCTATGGATGAATTGTTCGAAGTTTCAGAAGCGATTATCCCATCTATGCAGCCTGTGCCGAATTTTTCAGGATTTTTGCTCTGCTGCTTAGCTACGCTGTATGCTACTAAATTGGATGTTGCTCCACCAATTCCGGGCAATATCCCTATGCCGATGCCTATAAGTGCCGATCTTATCATGTTGATTGACTGGTCTTTAAACTCTTTTATCGTAATTCCAAAGCCTTTAATCTTACAAGAAATCGTCTTGAAATTTTCGCCTTCAAGTCCTGTGGCTCCTACCTTTAAGATCTCGGCTACTGCAAAAAGTCCAATCATCACTGGCAATAGCTGAAATCCTCCTTGAAGCTCTTCAAAACCAAATGTAAACCTTCTTGCTCCCCCAATGGCAGCTATGCCAAATAATGAGAAAGTAATGCCCATGACTGCGCTTAGCATACCTTTAAGCAGGTTGTTTCCAACCATGCTGCCAATTAATGTTAGAGCAAAAATACATACAGCAAAATATTCATAAGGACCAAATTTCAAAGCAAACTTTGCAATTGTCGGAGCTACAAATATCAATGCGACAATTGAAAAAATCGTTCCTATAAAAGAATATAATATTCCTACTCCTAGCGCTTTTCCTGCCTCGCCTTTTTCCGCCATGGGGACTCCATCAAAAGTAGTCGCAACAGAAGAAGGCGTGCCCGGTATCTTTAACAAGATTGCTGAAATCAATCCTCCGGAAGTTCCTCCTACATATAAAGCTATCAACATCGCAATGCCGTTTAATGGTGACATTGAAAATGTCAGCGGCAAGCACAAAGCGACTCCCATAGTCGATGTGAGTCCGGGAATGCTCCCAAATATAATTCCAATAACAACTCCTACAATAATCCACAAAGCAGTTTCAAAGTTCAAAACCGATAATAAACCTTCTAGAGCCATAGTACACCTCCTCTATCACCTTAATAAGCCCATGGGCAGTATCAACGAGAATACATTCGCAAAAATCCAGCTTACTGCTATCGGAACACCAATAGACAATGCTGCAAACAACCCGTATGTTCTCTTCGATTTTTTCCCAGTAGGAACAATCAAACACATCTGAATAAATAGATAGCCCATTGACGCCAGTACAAATCCTATGGGCCTCAAAAGGACAAGGTATACTGCCAGCAAAATCAAAGTGGAAAGAAATCCGCTCAACTTTGCCGATGCATCGACTTTTTCTTCAGACTTAATCTTGAGTCCGTAAAGGAAATTCAAAATGCTAATCCCTAGCCATATTCCTGAAAGCAACTTTGGCATAAAATCTCCACCTTGTGCCATCGCAGCACCGGTTTCAATCCCCTGTGCCGCGATGAACAAAGTTGCTCCCAACATGACTAATATAAAGTTAAATATATTGCTTGCCATATCTTTTTTCATTTAAATATCTCCTCATGCATCATGTTCGGATGAATATGCTTATCAGTAAAATTGCACTTCACTTAAAATTCTACGTCCTCCAGGATGTCATATACTTCTCCAAATTTCTCTAGTCCTCCGTCAGCATCGTAATAAGTGGGTGTTTGAAGATAAGTATCCCCAATTCTTTTCGCATAGTCCGCATCATTTTCAACTATGTCTTTTACTGCAGCACTTAACTCGTCTACTAAAGCTTGGTCTGTACCTTCTGGGAATGCGAAGAAGTAGTAAAACGGCAACTTAATGTCGTATCCTTCGCTCACTATGCTTTTTAGTCCCGCTTCTTCAAGATCTACTCCGCTATCTAAAGCCAAAGGCACCAAGTCTCCCGCTTCAACATAATCATGAATTGATCCGTAAGCTGCCAAGATGATATCTACATGCCCTCCCAATAGAGCTGCCATACGCTCAGCTGCACTTCCTGCGTCAACTATGTTGACATCTAAGCCAGCATTTTTCAGAAGCATTGACACTGCGTAAGATGTCGCGCCTGTCTGTGCCGCCATCTTAAGTTCACCTGGATTTTCCTTTGAATATTCGAACAATTCTTCAAGACTGTTGACTCCAAGGCTTGAATTTACTGTTACCACGTTACCGGGATTCATAGCTGCGATGCACGCAAATTCATATGCGTCAAACCCATAGTCTGTGGTTCCCGAAAGTTCATTTACCACAAATGCTGAATGATAAAAAAGAACTGAGCTTCCGTCATTTTCAGCATTTTTTACTTGACGTGTACCAGTCGCTCCACCTTCTCCTGACACATTAGAGACGACAAAGTTAGATTCAAGTTTTTGCGAAAGCTTGTCAGCCAAAAGCCTTGCATTGAAGTCGGTATCACCGCCTGCGCCGGCAGGTACTACTATTTCTACATTTTTGGGCCACTGCACTGCACCTTCACTTGCTTCTCCACTGTTTTCTGAACCGTTTCCAGAACACGCAATCAAAGAAAATGCCATTGCTACAAGAACTACCAAACAAATACCTTTTTTAAACATAACCGCTCTCCTTTTCAATTTGTTTTTTCACCCTTTCGGTGGTTACATTATATGGTCTAGCTTTCTATAAGTAAAATAGATAATATTTTGTTTTCTCTAAATTTATGTTATACTTGAAATAACAACACCTTATCAAATGAATACGTATTCAAAGGGGGCTCCATGAACCTTAGGCAATTAGAATATATTTTAAAAATAGCGGAAGAAAATAACATTACCAAAGCTGCAGAAAAGCTTTTCATAACTCAGCCTGCCTTGAATCAACAGCTGCTTAATCTCGAAAAGGAACTGGGAACTCAGCTCTTTCACCGTTCCAGGACAAACTGGCATCCAACTAAAGCAGGCGTAGTCTATATCGAAAACGCCCGAAAAATACTTCAGCTCAAGCGGGAAGCCTATAACCAAATCAGCGATATAGCAGATACAAAAAAAGGATATCTTTCCGTAGGTTTCACCCCCGCAAGAGGCGCCGCTATGTTTACTTATATCTATCCTCTGTTTCACATGCACTATCCGGATATATCCTTGGTTCCCAAAGACATCAGCGTAAAAAAGCAACAAATGATGATAAATTCAGGAGAGCTGGATATAGGCTTCATGACTTTGACTGATAAACAAAAGACTACAAACACTTACATAACCATATGTCCTGAAGAATTTCTCATAGCTATACCAATATCTCACCCTCTTGCAAAGCTTGCCAATCCTCCGGGAAAGCCCTTTGCTACACTGGACTTAAAGATGCTAAAAGATGAGCCCTTTGCGCTGATGTACAAGGAATCTACTGCTTTTGAGCTTGTTGAAAGTTTTTTCAAAAAAGCAGGCTTTGAACCTAAGGTATTATTTGAGACTTCAAATCCCACAACGATAGTCACTATGATAAAGTCCCATCTATGCTGCGGCCTTATACCCTATTATTTTGCAAAGAACTGCTTTGACGATATCGCATGTTTTTCTCTTCCGGGAAAGCCAAGCTGGGATATTGTAGCCAGCCATAAGAAAAACACCCGGCTAAGCAATGCGGCAAAGTTATTTATAGAGCTCGCCTTTGAATTTTGGAATAACGAGTTCGCAAATTCACGATAAAAAACAAGGACTACCCTACTTAAGGCAGTCCTTGCTTTTTTAAATAATCTTATCTTACAAGAAAAAGCCTTTTTGGGCTTTTTCATCTGCTCAGCAGTATATCTTTTCTCTTCTCGGCCAATTCTACAAGTTCATCAGTAAAACCATTGATGGAAAATAAATCGAGCTTATTATACCGCCAATTATTATAATTTCAAGTATAATAATTGCGCTAAGGCAACACCTTCTACATACTCTTTTTTATCATATAATTATAAAATTCTTTAGGCGTGACTCCGTATTCTTTTTTGAATGCCTTGAAAAAATTTGAATAATCTCCAAAACCACATTTAATGTATACATCTGATATTGCTTCATTATTTAAAATAAGTTTTTTTGCTTCTATCAACCTTTTCATTATTATATATTGGTATATAGATATATTCATATATTTTTTAAACTCTCTCGAAAGATAGTATTTGCTTAAATGGAACCTGTCCGCAATGCAATCTATAGTTAATCTTTCAGACAAGTTTTTTCCTATATACTCAATCATTTCATCTATTAATTGCTTTTTTTAAAGTCATTAACCTTTTTTCTGTTACCATAAAATTCAAGATTATTAATCTTTACCATAAGCTCTGTTATGTAAGCTCTTTTCAATAATTTCGAACCTGCAATATCATTTTTAGTTAAATCTAAAAGTTTTTGAAAGATATTAGTCAATTCCATTTCTTCATCTAATCTTAAATTAATTATTGATTTATTTTTATTCTCAAAACAGTCTAACAATGAAATCTCTTTAGAAGACAGCTCATTTAAATAACTTTTCTTAATCCACATGACTATCCGCTCATATGGGTTGTCTGTTTCGCTTATCTTAACTTGATGAAGTTCGGTAGTATCTATCAACACCAAATCACCAGAATTCAAGTGGTGTATTTCTTCTTCAATATAATAATCAACTTCACCTGATATCAAGAAATATATCTCATAAAAGTCGTGATGATGAAGCCTAACGCTTCTTATTGTTTTATCCAAGTAATGATACAACTCAAAATCATCATTGATCATATGCTGCCTTTGCATGTAAGTACGGCTTAAATTTCGTCTCACTATAACACCCCAAACGATTATATAAATTTTCACATAGATTTTTAGGCCTTCCCTTTCAAGCTACCTACTCCTTTTTTGTAGACCTATCTTAATTACATTTCTCGTTTTTTAATAAAAACACAAAAGGAATCCCTATAATTACTATTAAAGCAGATAATAAATATATATCATTTATGCTCAATACGGTAGCTTGACTGATTAAATCAAATTGATTTTCTAAGTAGCTTCCCTCAATTTGCTGTGTATACTCCAATGTTTTTGATGTCATTATCGATCCAAAAACACCTAAGGATAATGACCCCATTATTTGCCTTGCCCAATTATTGATTGCCGATGCATGACCCGTCAACTCAATTGGCAATGCCATCATACCAATATTCATTACAGGCATAGTTGACAATGCGATTCCAATGCTTCTGACTACCATCCACATCATTACATATGATTCTGCAGTGTCTACTGCTAAACCTGACAACTTTATCGATCCAACAATAATTAAACTCAACCCAGCTAACACCAACTTAAAGGTTTTAATTCTACCGTATAACTTTCCTATTACAGGCATCGCTAAAGCCATTACTAACGATGAGGGCAATAAAACTCGACCAGCTTCTAATGCAGACATCCCTTGCACATTTTGCAAGAAAATCGGCGTTAGCAACGCCCCTGCATATAATGCAACAGTTATTATACAGCTTATAAAGATACTAATCGCAAAAGTTCTATTATGAAATACTCTTACATTTAACATAGGATTCGAACTATTTGATTCTTTATAAAAAAATAATATTAAAAAAATGCTACCCATGATAATTGTTACTATGAACTTTTCTGATACTATACCCCACTGCGATATGTAACTAAATCCAATCAATAACGATATGGTTCCAATCACACTGCAGAATAAACTTGTTATATTTATTTTTGAAGAATTTACCTTTATTCTATTATTGGGCAAAAATTTATATGATAATAAAACAGCTAATATACTTAATGGTATATTAATAATAAATATCGAACGCCAACCGAAAAGATCAATTAATCCTCCACCCAGAGCAGGTCCCATTGCCGGAGCCAACATTGATGCTAGAGAAAAAATGCTAATTGCAAAAGGTTGTCTCTCTTTATCAATGAGCTGATAAACTAATGCAATGGATGAAGGAGCAATTATTCCACACACAATACCTTGCAGTACTCTAAATGTCACTAAAGCATATATATCATTTGACTGAATTATTAATAATGATACCCCACCCAAACCTATCAAAGAAAAAATATATAACTTTCTATATCCGATTTTTTCACCTAGATAGCCTGTTATTGGAGCAATTGTTCCCATCGCCAACATAAATCCTGACATCGTCCACTTTATTTGATCTACATTAGTACCAAATTCATCCATAAGCACCGGTATTGCAATGTTAATTATGCTAGTTCCTAAAGTCGCTAAAAACGCCCCTATAAATACAACTGTCAAAATATTTCTTTCAAATTGTTTTTTGTTCATACATTCTCCTATTCTTAATGCACAGAAACCAACTAATAAAATCTCAAATTTCAACCACCTCAAATAATAACTGAACTTCTTTGATAAATTTTACGCTTCATGATATAATTTATCTAGTATTTTATTGTTTATATGAGTAAATTAATGCACATATCTAATCCTGCTTTAAATTTTATATGTATCAAACCATCCCTATGTGTTAGCATAGTTGT
>DMAW01000106.1 GCA_003446375.1 Eubacteriaceae bacterium
TCTGAGACTACTATTAAGTAGTCTTTTTTTAGACACGTTGTGGGAAATATAGAACGGGGTTACATCGCATTAAGTTTTCTTGCAAGGCTGCTTTTCTTTCTTGCAGCTGAATTTTTATGAAGCACTCCTTTTGCAACACCTTTGTCAAGTTTTTGAACAGCAACTTTAAAAGCGGCTAGAGCAGTTTCCGGATCCTTAGAATCAAGAGCCAATTCGAACTTTTTGATGCTAGTTTTAATACCGGTTTTAACGCTTCTGTTTCTTACAGTTCTTAGCTCTGCGATTTGAGCTCTTTTCATAGCTGATTTGATATTTGCCATGTTTTCACCACCCCTCATTCTTTATAACATTAAACATTCTATCACTTTGGCAGTTATAATTCAAGGATTTTTTTATTTGTAGTTTGCATTTGAAGATTGCATTGAAAACTACAAAATATTAAACATCGATAGTATGTGCTTTGTAATTGCCTAGTATTTTGAATTGTGGACACAAGCTTTCCAAATCGCTAAGTGCTTCGCGGACATTTTGATGGTTAAGGTTCCCCTCGACATCAACAAAATATGAGTATGCCCATGGAGTATTGCGAGTTGGTCGCGATATCAGCTTTAGCAGGTTTATGTCGTTTTTGGCAAATATGCCAAGGGAGTTATATAATGCTCCGGGTTTGTGGGGAGTGGTAAAATACAAGCTTATCTTATCAGCATCTTTCACATAATTAGGTGTCGAGCTAATAATGATGAACTTTGTGATGTTATTAAAGTAATTGTTTATTCCGGTGGCCAGTACTTCCAAATCGTATATCTCGCCTGCAAGTTCGCTTCCGATGGCTGCGCATGTTCTATCTTTTTTATCATTGACTAACTTAGCGCTCACAGCTGTGTTCGTAGTAGGAATGGAGCTAAACTCGTGGCTTCTTATATAACGGCTGCATTGATCTAGTGCTTGTTGGTGGGAATAAACTGTTTTAATGTCAGAAAGAGAAGAACCTTTTATTCCCATGAGATTGTGCCTAACTTCAATGCACCTTTCGCCTACGATGTATGCATGAGAAGATATCAAAAGGTCAAAAACTTCGTATACTCCGCCTGTTGTTGAATTTTCAAAAGGGATGATTCCGTAATCTGCCGATCCGTTTACGACATCTTCGAAAACATCGCCGAAAAGGGGTTTGTTTATAGAATCTATATTTTTTCCAAAATGCTCGTGCATTGCTTGATAGCTATATGAGCCAGGCACCCCTTGATAAGCTATTTTTAATTTTTTCATTGTAGATCCGTCCTTTTTTATGACTTCTAATCATTATAATAAATAGAGAGAAAATAATCAACTGGTCAAAAGTTCAGTTAATTTCAAAAAATTTACTTCCTAAATTTCGCGAATTGGTTTATAATGAGTATAAATAAATTCCTGAGATGTTCGAAATACTCTGATATTTTGAACCTACAACATTCATAAGGGAGTTCGAAGTTCTTAAGCGTATGTCATGCCTCTCGAAAGTGGAAGGCAGAAGTTTAGGACAGGACACCCACCTAGATCACTCTAGGCGTCAAAATTCAGAGAACGGCATTTCGGGAATTAAAAGCACCTAGCGGTGCTTATTTTTTATTATAAATCGTACAGAATGAGGAAATTATGAAAGAAGACAATAACACATTCGTTTATATAAATAAAGAGGAATTAATATTAAAGGACTATCTGTCGACAGTCAAAGGGTATTCTTCTAGGCTGCTGAGATTTATAAAAAGGGAAGGCATCATTTTGGTCAATCAAAAACCGGCTAGGATGGATAAAGCGTTGACTCCAGGAGATATAATAATAGTAAAAATGCCTATTGAGGAAATAGATGCCCCTGCTCAAAAGCTAGATTTAGACATAATTTATGAAGATCTTGACTTAATCGTAGTATCAAAAAAACCGTTAATGGTAACGCACCCTACCAGAAGCCATCAGGAAAACAATCTGGCAAATGGGATAGCATACCATTTTAATAAAAATAGAGTCAAGGCAAAAATAAGGTTTGTAAATCGCCTTGATCGGGATACCACAGGCTTGGTAGTGATAGCAAAAAGCAAATTTGCTCATCAGCACCTTCAAAGTCAAATGAAAGAAGGGTTGATAAAAAAGACCTACTTTGCAGTGGTACATGGATGCATAAGCAATAAGAAGGGTACAATTGACCTTCCGATTGGAAGACTATCGGAAGAAACTTTTGAGAGATGCGTCATGGAAGAAGGCAAAAGATCTATAACTCGTTATGAAGTGCTAAAATCAGACGGTGCATATTCGTTAGTCAAACTTGAATTAGAGACTGGCAGGACTCACCAGATTCGAGTCCATATGAAGGCCATAGGACATCCATTGGCAGGAGACCCCCTATATAACCCGGAGAATGAAGATTCTATAAAAAGACAAGCATTGCACAGCGGGGAAATGGAATTTATGCAACCACGAAGCGGCGAGAAGATTAAAGTATCAGCTGATATTCCGGAAGACATGAGGATTTTGTGTGAGCAGATTTAAGTTTGTTAATTTGAGATTATAAAAGGAGAGAAAATGAAAAGAACTTTGATTATCATAGGGGCAATTTTATTATTTGTAGTTGCCTCTGCAGTGGTTTTCTTTTTTTCTATAAAAGCAGCGGATGTTGAAGGATTTGTTTACAAGCCGAATCAAAAGACAGTGATATACTCTGACGACGGTGAAGAAATAGGAGAAATATATGAAGAAAACAGAACCTATGTTACTCTAGAACAAATACCAAAAGATTTAATCAATGCAGTTGTAGCTGTGGAAGACAATAGATTTTATATGCATAACGGATTTGATCCTGTAGGAATACTTCGAGCATTTATGGCCAATTTCAAATCCGGCAGCATATCTGAAGGTGCCAGCACTATTACGCAACAGCTGGCAAGAAATATCTTTGACGAAATTTCCACGGAGAAGACAGCATCAAGAAAGATTAAAGAGATTAAAACAGCCATTCTTCTGGAAGAGAAGTATGGGAAAGATAAGATTCTTGAGATGTATCTAAATGAGATATATCTTGGAGGAGGAGCATACGGCGTTCAAGAGGCAAGCGTCAGATTTTTCGGCAAAAACGTTTGGGAATTGGATTTGGCCCAATGCGCACTGATAGCAGGGCTGCCACAGGCTCCAAGCGCGTATCAACCAGACAGGAACTTCGATAGAGCAAAAACCAGGCAGGAGAAAGTATTAGACAGGATGGTCTCAGAAGGATACATAACCGAAGAAGCTTCGGAAGAAGCTAAAAAAGAAGAGATAGACATACAAAATCCTAGCGATGGAAAAAATATAGGGAAGTATAAAAATAATTATGAGGCTTTTATTAAAAATATCATAGATGAATACGTAGAGTACTATAAAGATGCAGAATATATAAATGATGATGAAGATGCGAAGGTACAAGCCATCGAAAGCCTTAAAAGAGATGGGCTGAGAATATACACTTCCATCAACACTAGGATTCAGGCAAAAGGCATTGAGAGCATAAATAAAACATTAAGTTTATACAGCTTGCAGGAGGCAACAGGAGCTATGGTTACAATAGATTCCGAAAGTGGAGGAATTCTTGCTTATTACGGTGGAGATGGAGACACGGATTTTGCATCTAGCCCGAGACAACCGGGTTCGACATTGAAGCCTCTTATATACTCAGCAGCTCTGCAAGAAGAAGTAATTCAAAAAGACTCATTGCTTGTAGACAAGAAAGCGGATTTTGAAGGATATTCTCCTTCCAATTTTTCCGACAAGTATTTTGGTTATGTAACCATACGTCAGGCTATGGTAAATTCACTTAATGTGCCGGCAGTTCAAGCTATGAATGATTTGGGCATTGAAAAAACGATCTCATACTTGGAGAAAATGGGAATAACAACCATAGACGAGGAAGATTACAGGCTTCCTACGGCACTAGGGGGAATGACATACGGGGTTACGCCCCTTGATCTTGCGACAGCATATACGATATTCTCTAATGGAGGTGTTAAAACAAATTCATGGAGCATAGCTGCCATAGACAAAAGTGATGGGGAAAACGTATATAGAAGAAATATAAATGAATCTTCAAAGGATGTGATCATAGGTCAAGATATCGCCAATTACATTGGAGGCATTTTGGTTGATAATGTCGTAAGGGGTACCGGCACAAATGCACAAAATCATTTTATGACAGGCGGAAAGACTGGGACTAGCTCTGATAGCAGAGACCTATGGTTTGCAGGTTATACCGGGAATGCGACAACTGTAGTTTGGCTGGGAAATTCCAATCATAAAGAAGTGGGAGGGACGGGCAGCTACAGCGCATATGCATACGGACAATTTATGAAGAGCATAGGTGAATATCTGACAAATGGAGACTTTAACCTTAAGTTAAGTGAAAACAGCTATGACTTGGAAACGATATACGTTTTGTTGGATGATGAAGCAATTGACCAAAGCGTTGGTTATGTACTTGAATCTCAAGTTGCAAAGCTCTCTATATTGGAAGAGGATACAGGGTTGTTTGAAGATTCAATGGTTGTAAAGGTACAGATAGATAAAAGCACGGACATGGAGTTTGTTCAAGGGGATTGTCTTGAAAAGGACAAGGAGATACGCTACTATAGGCAAGAAGACATTCCCGAGGAATGTGAAAAATCACACATAATGGATAGGATAAAAAACCTGTTTCAAAATAAGGATGAAGACAGATAAGTGCCGATATGATTAGATAAATGTTTTGATTGGCAAAAAATCAAAGTGGTTTGAGTGACTTTAGCTATTCATTATACGTGTGGATAGCTTTTTACAAGTAAAGCATAAAATCAGAGTTCCTTTATGTAACAACGTCGGGTTTTATTATGGACAGAATCGAAATATCTCCACTGGCCTCTTACAGCTAAATTGCTTTCAAGTTGAGGGTTTAAATCAGCTTTTGAAATATTGTATCTTGGGTTTTGAGCAATGGAGTTTAAAATAACTGCGTTGACTCCGGTCTTTTGATACTTCTTATCCACAGCAATCAATAAA
>DMAW01000109.1 GCA_003446375.1 Eubacteriaceae bacterium
AGGAATAATAATGACTATGTTTGACGGCAGGACCAATCTTTCATTGCAGGTAGTTGATGAGGTTATAAATTATTTTGGCAAAAGAGTCTATGCAACCGTAATTCCTCGAAATGTAAGGCTAGCTGAAGCACCTAGCCATGGACTTACTATACTTGAATATGACGATAAATCCAAAGGAGCTCAAGCGTACATGGAATTTGCCAAGGAATTTATCAAGAGGATGGGGGATGCATCGTGAAAAATAAAAAAGGACTGGGAAAAGGACTACAGGCGCTTATACCGGAAGAAAAAGTTGAGGCAGGTAAAGGAGTATCCAAAGTGGATATTGACAGAGTATGTCCAAATAAAAATCAACCGAGAACTAAGTTTGATCAAGATAAACTTGAAGAGCTTGCAAATTCGATAAGAGAACATGGCGTAATACAGCCAATGATAGTGACTGTTTTCAATGATGGATATAAGATAGTGGCAGGAGAGAGACGGTGGAGAGCTGCAAAAATAGCAGGCATAAAAGAAGTGCCTGTTGTCATTAGAGAATTGACAGAAAAGGACATCATGGAGTTGGCGCTTATAGAAAATCTTCAAAGAGAAGATCTTAATGAAATAGAAGAGGCTCTGGCGTATAAGGATTTAATGAATAAATTCCAATTGACACAGCAAGATATATCAACGAGAATAGGAAAGAGCAGAACAGCGATAGCCAATACTTTGAGGCTACTTAAACTTCCAAGTAATATTCGAAGCTTGATAGTTGACGGGATAATAACGCCTGGTCATGGCAGGTGTATTTTATCAATAGAAGGCTTTGAAAGGGAAAAACTTCTTGAAAAAATTTTAAAAGATAAGTTGAGCGTAAGAGACTCTGAAAGATTGGCGCAAAAACTTAAATCGAATAAAGAAAAGATTGAAACACAGAAAAAAGAACTCAACTCCCAAATGTTTTTAAGGGATATAGAAGATAGGATGCAAAAGAACCTAGGTACCAAAGTAGTAATAAAAGGAAAAAGCGAAAAAGGGAAAATAGAGATTGAGTATTACAGCAATGATGACTTGGAACGTCTGACGGAAATGCTTTCCAACTGATGTTTCACGTGAAACAATAGGAGGAGAAAAATGAAGGAAAAAATAAGCATGTTTATAAAATGGGGCGTCATAGGAAATGCCCTGCATTTTATAGTAGCAGCACTAAATACAGTAATAGATAAAGAAAACCTTCCTATAATGATGCTGATGACAAGTCTAGCAGTGTGTGCTTGGCTTGCCACTGGATTTTTATTAGGCAAAGAGAGTTTTAAATGTAAGGAGACCGATTTTTTGATATTTGGCATGATTTGCATATTGCCAATATTGATTGTTGTGTTGGGAGCACAGGGAATGCAATCTTTGTCAGAAAATTTGACAACAATACAAAACTATAATTTGTTTTATTTTCTCGGAGCTCCCATATTGTTTTGGAACACACCCTTTTACCCAATTATGAATTTATTTCCGGATAGCAATATCTATATACAAATAAACATAAATCTTATGTTAGTTGTCTTTATAGTTTTTATGGGTTCGTATCTGGGGAAAGCTTACAAAGTAAGCAAAATTAAAAAAAAGCGAAACAAAATGAGATATGCCGATATGTAAAACAATGAGGAGGATGCGATATGTCATGGATAGATATTTTAATTATTGGAATATTCATTATGTACGTTATAGTTGACTTTAATAGGGGACTTGTAAATTCATTGGCATCAATATTTTCGTTTATAGTGTCACTGGTTATTGCAACAAGCCTTTATAAAAAAGTTTATGAGTTCATTATAAACAATACAGAAATTTACAGCAAGCTATATGATTTCATATCAGAAAATTTTAGGGTGGGGAACTCTGGAGAGTCTCAAGGGTTTGAACAGCTTGATTTAAATAAGCTTCCGGTTGGAGCAAGAGATTTCATGGAAAATATTGCGAGTGAAAGCAACAATATGAATATAGCTTTTGATTTTGCGACGACCTTAACGGATATGATACTTTATTTACTTTGCTTCTTAGGTATATTCTTAGTAGTCAGGATGGTCATTTTCGTAATTGCAGGATTCTTTGATTTTATAGCCAGATTACCTGTGTTGAACCTTATGAATAAGACTGGAGGGGCATTGATGGGGATAATAGAAGGCGGTATTATAAACATTATAGTAATAAATTCAATGTATTCTTTAGCAATACTTTTTAATCAAAGCAACGTGATCAATGCTCTGAACAACTCACATATAGCACAATATTTTTACATTGGATACTTATTCTTTTGATGATTTGAAATTAAGAAAGGATTTGAGTAGATGCATGTTAATCTAGGAGATGTGATAGAAACAAAGAAGAGCCATCCTTGTGGAAGCAACAGATGGACTGTAGTAAGGATAGGGATGGATATAAAGATAAAGTGCCTGGGGTGTGGGAGAATCGTAATGCTGGACAGAGAGAAATTCAATAAAAGAGTCAAAAAAATAGTAGAACAAGAAAAATAGTTTTTAAAATGCAGTTGTACTATTTTATGAGTATGTTATAATAGAAATACTGCGTGCATCCTTGCTCTCTTATTGAGAGCCATAAGTCCAAAGGGAGGTGAAAAAATGAACAGTTATGAAACAGTGATTATCTTTAATCCGGAACTTTCAACTGAACAAATTTCAGAAAACATCGAAAAAATCAAAGGGATGATTTCTGCAAAGGGAGAAGTTGAAACAGTTGAAGAATGGGGAAAAAGAAAACTAGCGTACAAAATCAAAAATAAGTTTACTGAAGGATACTATGTTTTAATCAACTTTAAAGGAAACAATGAACTTTTAGCTGATTTAGATCACGGATTTAAAATATCTGAAAATTATGTACGTCACATGATAATAAAAAAAGATGCTTAATCGGAGTGATAAACAATGAACAAGGTCGTACTCGTAGGTCGTCTAACAAGAGATATTGAATTGAGATACACCCAAAAGGGCACAGCAGTAGCTACCTTTACTCTAGCTGTCAATAGAAGATTTAAACAAGAAGGTCAACCGGATGCAGATTTTATTAATTGTGTCGCATGGGGCAACCAAGGTGAAAATGCATCTAAGTATGTTGGAAAAGGTAGCCAAGTTGGAGTGTACGGAAGGATTCAAACCCGGAGCTATGAAACAAATGAAGGTAATAAAAGATATGTTACCGAGATTGTTTGCGAAGAGATTGAATTTTTAAGTTCAGGGTCTGGACAAGGAAGGCAAGGCGGGGGATATTCTCCAGCTAGACAAGATCAGAGCAGACAAGATCAAGATTATGGAGTTCCAATGGATGACTTCCAACCGTTGGAAGACGAAGATGACGATCTTCCATTTTAAGTAAGGAGGGAAAAACATGGCTAAACCTTTCAGAAGAAGCAGAAAGAAAGTTTGTAACTTTTGCGAAAGCAAATCTGGAGCTATAGATTATAAAGATCTGAAGACATTGAGCAAATATGTGTCTGAAAGAGGAAAGATTTTACCAAGAAGGGTAACTGGAAATTGTGCAAAGCACCAAAGAGAACTGACAGTTGCCATAAAAAGAGCAAGAAGCATAGCCTTATTGCCTTATACAGCTGAATAAATATGACGAGATCCCTTTATGGGATCTTTTTATTTGCCACTTTGAGATATTTCGTCAAATAGTGCGGCAATGTAGTGAATTATAAGTGGGTTTTTATGTGTATAAGTGCCACTTGAATAATGTATATGGTATAATGTTTATGCCATGTCATAAAGGGAGGGATTTTTCTGGACAATAAGAAGTTTACCAATTTTTTAATTCCCAACACTAACATATACCTATGGATCATTGCTGTTTTAATAGGGGTTTTATATACTTATAATTTGATAATTGCTGGGGCAGGAACTTTGCTTTTAGTTTACTTGATTTATTACAAGGTAAAAGCAGCGACTAAAAGCGAGGAAAGATGGAAAGAATTAGTAGAAAATCTTGCATTAGACATAGACACGGCTACCCAAAATATACTTTTAGAACTTCCGTTTCCCCTTGTTATACTTAAAGAAGATGATACTGTGTTGTGGTATAATAGCGATTTTAGAAAGATCTGGGGTGGGAAAAAAAATCTTCTTAATAAAAACCTCAAGCAGATTTTTGAAGATTTTAATATGGAATCAATCTATCAGAGTGAAGATAATTATATAGGATATGAATATGAAGGCAGATATTATAGGATTTATAGCAATAGCGTAAGAAACATAAATAGCGAAAAAATTAGAATGCTGTATTGGGTTGACTATACAGAATACCGGGAGCTAAAGGAAAGATACGAACTTGAAAAACCTATAATAGCTTTTATTCAAGTCGATAACTATGATGAAGTGCTAAAAAGCAGCAATGACAGCTATAAACCTTTAATAACAGCGGTGATAGATAGAAAGATAAATTCTTGGGCACAGGATATGAATGCATATGTAAAGAAATACGAACCGGATCAGTATCTTATTATCTTTGAATACGAATATTTATCATTAATGGAAGAAAAACGATTCAACATACTGGATATAATGAGAGAGACGCAATCAGGCAATAAAATTCCAATAACTTTAAGTATCGGAGTAGGAACATCTGAGCAAAAGGGATCATTGCCTGAAATTCAAGAGCTTTCTAAATCAGCTTTGGATATAGCTTTAGCTAGAGGCGGCGATCAGGCGGTATTAAGAAAAGATGGCAAATTGTCTTATTTTGGAGGAAAAACGCAAGCGGTTGAAAAACGAACAAAAGTTAAAGCAAGGATAAAGGCTCATGGAATCAAGGAGCTGATGGAAAACTCTGAGAAGATATTTATTATGGGTCATGATAATCCAGACATTGATTCCTTGGGAGCTGCACTTGGGATATTTAGATGTGCAAAATTTTTAGGAAAAGAAGCTTCGATAATATTGGATAAAAGCAATCCTTCAATTGATGTATTATATAAAGAATTGATAAAAGACGGTTATGAAAATGTTATTATAAGCTCAGAGAATGCAAGAAAAACTGCTGGAGATAATGTTGTCCTTGTAATAGTAGATGTGCATAAGAGGAATTTGGTTCAAGCTCCTGATTTGATAGGAAAAGTCGGCAAGATAATAGTAATAGACCATCACATAAGAGCTGCTGAATTCATAGAGGAATCAGTTTTGACATATTTGGAACCCTACGCTTCATCTACATGTGAATTAGTAAGCGAGATAATTGAGTATATAGATGATGGAGTTGAGCTTACTGAAATCGAGGCGACTGCCCTTTTGGCAGGCATTTACATGGATACAAAGAATTTTGCAATAAAAACAGGTGTGAGGACTTTTGAAGCGGCATCTTTTTTGAGAAAAAATGGAGCAGACACCCTTAAAGCAAAGAAACTGTTAAAAGACGATAGAGAGGTTTTATTAGCAAAATCCCAAGCACTAAAAGAGGCGAAGTTTATTAAAGATAATATTGCGATAGCCATTGTTAACAACCACTCAGAAAAAGTAAATCTAATTACTGCGCAAACAGCAGATGAATTACTAAATATCCAAGGAGTTGAGGCATCTTTTGTAGTAGCCCAAGGAGATGATGCTTCTATTATAAGTGGAAGGTCATATGGTGGAGTCAATGTTCAACGGATACTAGAGACTCTTGGAGGCGGCGGTCATATGACTGTAGCTGGAGCACAGCTTGCAGAAACAGATGTTGAAACGGCACTTAATTTACTTGAAAAGGCCATAGATGAATACTTAAGGGAAGGTGAAAAAAAGTGAAAGTAATACTGATGGAAGATGTAAAAGGAATGGGGAAAAAAGGGGATGTCGTAAATGCAAAGGACGGATATTTTAGGAACTTTTTAGCTCCGAAAAATTTAGCTGTTGAGGCTACAAAAGAAAATATCAAAAAAAACGATGAAGAAAAGAAAAGAAAACAAGATGCTATGCAGAAAGAAATAGATGAGGCAAAGGAACTGGCCAAAAAACTTTCTGAAGCGACTTTAAATATGAATGAAAAGGCATCAGAAGATGGAAGGCTGTTTGGTTCAATAACTAGCAAAGATTTGGCAGAAGCAATTAAAAAAGAATTCGGATATGATATTGATAAAAGAAAGATACAGCTAAATGAGCCAATTAGAAACATTGGAAGATTTACTGTGACAATAAAAACTTATGCTGGAATAACCGGCGACTTGACTGTAACAGTACAAGGGAAATAATTTTAGAGGTGAATAAATTTGCCAGAGAATATAATGAAGGTTCCGCCCCATAATATTGAGGCTGAGCAATCGGTTTTAGGGGCTATGCTTGTAAGTAAAGATGCGATCTCTACAGCGACAGAATTGATAACCGATAGTGAGATGTTTTACAATGCGCAGCATAAGGCTATTTTTGATGGAATAGTTGAATTGTTTAAGGAAGATTTGCCTGTTGACCTTATAACATTGACTAACAAGCTTAAAGACACCAATGTCTTGGAAAAAGTAGGTGGAAGAGGCTATCTTGCGGAACTTATTGACAATGTTCCTGTCTCGACAAATGTCAGGACTTATTGCGATATAGTAAAGGAGAAAGCATTGCTGAGGTCTTTGATAAGCTCTTCAATGGAAGTCATTAATGAGTGCTATTCAAATGGAGATGACGCAGATGAAGTTCTAGAGCTTGCTGAAAAGAATATTTTTGAACTCTCTCAAAGACAAAAGACGGGAGATTTTGTTCATATTAAAGAAGCTCTTGTAGGAACGCTTGAGAGCATAGAAGACATTCAAAAAAATAATAACACGATAACAGGTGTGCCTACTGGCTTTACCGATTTAGATCATATGACTGCAGGAATGCAGAAAGCGGATTTAGTGCTTATTGCAGCTAGACCATCTATGGGGAAGACTGCATTTGCACTAAATGTAGCTCAACATGCAGCTGTAAAAGCAAAAAAATCAGTAGCTATATTCAGCCTTGAAATGAGCAAGGAATTATTGACACAAAGGATGCTATGCAGCGAGGCACATATAAATAGCCAAAACTTGAGAACTGGGAATCTTACGGACAAGGATTGGCAAAAATTGGCATATGCAACTTCTGTATTATCTAACAGTAAAATTTACATAGATGATACTCCAGGGGTTACAGTTATGGAAATGAGATCAAAAACCAGACGATTAAAGCTCGAGCATGGGTTGGACATGATATTAATTGATTATCTTCAACTTATGGAAGGCTCAAAAAAAAGTGAAAACAGGCAACAGGAAATATCAGCCATATCCAGGTCTTTAAAAGCATTGGCTAGAGAGATGCAGTGTCCGGTAATAGCTCTTTCTCAGTTGAGCAGAGCACCGGATGCGAGAACAGATCATCGCCCTATTTTATCAGACCTGAGAGAATCAGGAGCAATAGAGCAGGATGCCGACGTAGTGATGATGCTTTTTAGAAACTATTATTATTCAAAAGATCCTGAAGATAAAAACATCGCTGAACTCAACATAGCAAAGCAGAGAAATGGTTCCACAGGTGTCATAAAACTTTCATGGCATGAAGAATACACTCAGTTTGGCAATTTAGTGGAATATAGAGAGTAAATGCCTAAATTTACGAACAATTAGTCAAAAACAGCATATAAAGTTCGTTTTAATGTTGATATCATTTGCATAATTTGATAATATCTATAATGGATTCGTAGAATAAATAATATCTATTAAATCCGCCGGATATATATGCCGGTATACTTTTAAGGAAGTGGAAAAATTGAAAAAATACGATGCTATAATTGTTGGTGCAGGGCCAGCCGGCATATTTTGCGCTATGGAGCTAGTAAAGCAAAATCCTGACATTAACATTTTGATGCTTGAAAAGGGCAATTCAATAGAAAAAAGAATATGCCCAAAGAGAAGGACAAATAAATGTGTGGGATGCAAACCTTGTAATATAACAACGGGATTTGCAGGCGCAGGAGCGTATTCTGATGGGAAGCTGTCTTTATCTCCGGAAGTTGGTGGAGAGCTTCCGGAATATATCGGATACGAAACTACAGAAGAGCTGATAAAATATGTAGACGATATTTATCTTGGATTTGGAGCTGACAGCAAAATATACGGCATTGATGATATGGATAAGATATCGGTTATTAGACGAAAGGCTATACAGAGTAACCTGAAATTGATTGAATGCCCTATAAGGCATGTGGGGACTGAAGTTGGATATGAGATATATACAAAGCTTCAAAATCACCTTTTGGAAAAAGGGGTGGAAATAAAATTTAGAAATCCCGCAAAAGAGGTGATAATTGACAAAGGCCATGCCGTAGGAATAAAGGCTGATAAAGATTATTATGGAGACAATATTATCATAAGCGTTGGAAGAGACGGTTCCGAATGGTTTGATGAAATCTGCAAAAAAATCAATATTGAAACTGAGGTAGGCAAAGTAGATATTGGTGTTAGAGTTGAGTGCAGAAATGAAATCATGAAAGAGATCAACGATGTGATGTACGAAGGCAAATTGGTATATTACACCGAAACCTTCGATGATAAGGTCAGGACTTTTTGCTCGAACCCAGGTGGTGTAGTGGCAACTGAATATTACGATGATAATCTTGCGGTAGTTAATGGGCATAGCTATAAGGCAGATACTTTAAAAACCAATAATACAAATTTTGCGCTGCTTGTTTCTAAAGGTTTTACAGAACCCTTTAATTCTCCCATATCTTATGGAAAGTATATAGCAGGTTTAGGGAATATGCTTTCTGGAAATAAGATAATAGTTCAAAGATACGGAGATTTTAGAAGAGGCAGAAGGACCACTGAAAATAGGTTAGTCAGAAATAACATACAGCCTACATTAAAAGATGCGGTCCCTGGTGATTTATGCTTGGTATTACCTTATCGCATAATGAAGGATATAGAAGAAATGATTATTGCACTTGACAATGTTACTCCGGGGCTGGCAAGCGATGAGACATTACTGTACGGGGTAGAAGTTAAGTTTTATTCCAACAAGATCAAAATTAATGAAAATTTTGAGACGAACATAAAAAGTCTTTACGTTATGGGAGACGGAGCAGGAATAACCAGAGGTTTGATGCAAGCATCTGTTAATGGCGTATACACTGCCAGAAAAATATCCAACCGAGTTTGAAAGGAGAATAAATAATGAGCAGCTTAGTAGTAATTGGCGCCCAGTGGGGCGATGAGGGCAAAGGAAAAATAACAGATTATCTTGCTCAGCAGGCACAAGTTGTAGTGAGGTATCAGGGAGGCAACAATGCAGGCCATACCGTTGAAGTAGGAGACAAGCAGTATAAGCTTCACCTTATTCCTTCAGGGATAATAAATGAAGGAAAACCTTGTATTATAGGAAACGGCGTAGTTATTGATCCAAAAGCTTTGCTTGATGAAATAGATTATCTCGAAGATGACGGAGTCTCGACCGATTCATTGACGATAAGCAATAGAGCACATGTAATAATGCCATATCATAAGATTTTAGATGAACTTTCTGAAGAGAGCCTTGGAGACAGAAAAATAGGAACGACAAAAAAAGGCATCGGACCGGCATATATGGATAAGACAAGCCGTGTAGGTATAAGGATTTGCGATCTTTTAGATGAAGATGTTTTTGCGAGCAAATTAAAAATAGCGCTTGAAGAAAAAAACAAAGTGCTCACTCTAATATATGGTCATAAGCCATTGAATTTTGATGAGATTTACTCTACATATATAGAGTATGGAAAAAAGATTAAAAAATACGCTTCAGACACCTCGGTTGAAGTTTACGACTGGGTGAAATCAGATAAAAAAGTGTTATTTGAAGGAGCGCAAGGCACTCTTCTCGACTTAGATTTTGGCACATACCCATATGTGACGTCTTCTCATCCCGGATCAGGAGGAGTATGCATAGGATCCGGTGTCGGGCCTACAGCGATTAATGAAGTGTTAGGAGTGGTAAAGGCGTATACCACTAGAGTAGGAGAGGGACCTTTCCCAACAGAGCTTTTTGACAGAACCGGTGAATATATCAGAGAAGCAGGAAGAGAGTTCGGAACTACGACGGGCAGGCCTAGAAGATGCGGTTGGTTTGACGGCATTATTCTTAAATTTTCAGTTAGAGTAAATGGACTTACATCCTTAGCTATTACTAAGCTGGATACTTTAACGGGAATAGAAAAATTAAATATATGCATTGGTTATGAAAAGGACGGAAAGATAATAAAAGATTTTCCTGCATCTTTGGAAGAACTTGCAAAGTGCAAGCCTATATATGAAGAAATGGACGGATGGGATGAAGATATAACAATGTGTAAAAGTTATTCTGCATTACCTGAAAATACTAGGAAATACGTCGAAAAAATCGAAGAGATCAGCGGAATTCCTGCAAAGATAATTTCTGTAGGACCCAATAGAGCTGAAACGATGATAAGGGATGACGTATTTACCGGTTGATAAGATGAAAGATTCTTACGGAACTTGTTATCTGGTAGCTACGCCTATAGGAAATCTTGAAGATATGTCTTTTAGAGCCATCCGTATTTTGAAGGAAGTAGATATTATTGCTGCAGAAGATACGAGGCATACAAAAAAACTGCTTAATCATTACGAAATAAGCAATAAGATGTTAAGTTATCATCAGCACAACGAGAGGGATAGGAGCGAGGAACTTGTCGAGATTCTAAAAGAAGGTAAATCCATAGCTATAGTTTCTGATGCCGGAACTCCGGGGATCTCAGATCCAGGTGCTGTCATGGCAAAAAGATGCCATGAAGAAAGCATCAATATTACAATTATACCAGGTGCTTGTGCTGCAATTGGAGCTTTAGTAGTTTCTGGCATGGCAAGTGATAAATTTTCATTTTATGGTTTTTTGCCTTCTGATAAAAAAAGCAGAAAGCAAGCCTTAGAAGAAATAGATAAATTAAACTTGACTACTATTTTGTATGAAGCACCACATAGGCTGTTAAAAACTCTGAGGGAACTGATAGATAGCATAGGTGATAGACAGGTAACTTTGGTTAAAGAACTTACCAAGATACATGAAACTATTTGGAAGGGGAGTATTTCCCGGGCAATAAGTAGTTTTGATGAAAGATTGCCTAAAGGTGAATACGTAATTTTAATCGAAGGGTCCCAAGAAAGAAAAGAAGAATCGTTTTGGAAAGGGTTTTCCTTGGATGAGCATATGGCATATTATATGGAAAAAGGCATTTCCAAAAAAGATGCGGTAAAGCTTATCGCAAAAGACAAAAAACTTCCTAAAAGAGAAATTTACGATTATTTCATGAAATAAACATAAAAAAGCATCCTGATATATTTCAGGATGCTTTTGAATTTCTTACTTCTTGATATCACTCATACAGTCAGGACAAATGTTTTTGCCCTTGTAGTTTATGACATCCTTTGCATTTCCGCAGAAAATGCATGCTGGTTCGTACTTCTTTAGGACTACGTAATTTCCGTCAACAAAGATTTCCAAGGAATCTTTGATGTTGATATCGAGAGTTCTTCTCAATTCAATGGGGATTACGATTCTTCCCAGTTCGTCAACCTTACGAACAATACCTGTAGACTTCATAAATTATCTCTCCCTTTCAAAAATAAAAATTAAATGTTATTCAATGACATTATATCAGAAAACTCCTAATCTCACAATGAAATGTAATTAATTGCTACATGAAAACCTTATCAAGTGAGAATTTGATCGCCCTGATGATAATTGTCATAGCTCCTCTGTGTCTATTATATGTAAAGGAATACAATTAGTAAATAGTATTTTCGATATTTTTTGTAATTTTATTGGTAAATTATAAAAAGCGTGTTTTATAGCTAAAAAAAGTAGAACTGCTTGATTCGACAAATAATAGAAAAGTATTGAATTTTAACGGGACTTAGGTATAATAAAATATGTACAGGTAAATATAAAAAGATAATGAAGAGAAGAGTATGCCATGTGGACATAAACAGAGAGTCGAGGATGCTGAGAATCGATTTTGGAAACGGGCTGAAGATGGTCTTGGAATCGATCGGATGAAAAAAAGTAGTTCGATACGCACAATGCGTTAAAATTAGATGTATGCAAGTACATGATAAGGTGCAGGCTGAGAAGTCTGCATAAAAAAAGGTGGTAACACGTAAGTAGACTTTCGTCCTTTGGGATGAGAGTTTTTTTGTTGTAAATTACTTCAAGGAGGAAAAAGATGAAACCGAGCTATTATATAACAACCCCTATTTATTATCCAAGCGGAAAGCTCCATATCGGACATACGTATACTACGGTAGCAGCTGACGCCATGGCAAGGTACAAAAAAAAGACAGGATATGACGTATTCTTTTTGACAGGAACTGACGAACACGGACAAAAAATAGAAGAAAAGGCAAAACAACAGGGAGTATCCCCAAAACAATATGTAGATGAAATCGTAAGGGACATAAAATCTTTATGGGATATCATGGACATAGATTATGACCATTTCATAAGAACTACGGATGAGTACCATGAAGAGTCGGTAAAAAAGATATTTAAAAAACTCTACGATAAAGGCGATATTTATAAGTCTTTTTATGAGGGTTGGTACTGTACGCCGTGTGAAGCTTTCTGGACAGAGACACAGTTGGAGGAAGGCAAATGCCCTGATTGTGGCAGAGAAGTAAAGCAGGAAAAAGAAGAAGCTTACTTTTTTAAGATGTCAAAATACGCAGATCGATTGATGAAGCATATTGAGGAAAATCCTCACTTTATTCAACCGGAGTCCAGAAAAAACGAGATGGTAAATAATTTTTTAAAACCAGGCTTACAAGATCTCTGCGTTTCCAGGACAACTTTCGATTGGGGAGTGCCTGTTGATTTTGACCCGGGACACGTAGTATACGTTTGGATAGATGCATTGTCAAACTACATAACAGCTTTAGGTTATTTGAATGATAGACCTCAATTAATGGAAAAATTCTGGCCGGCTGATGTCCATCTTATAGGAAAAGACATTTTGCGCTTTCACACCATTTACTGGCCCATAATGCTTATGGCGTTAGATTTGCCGCTTCCAAAGCAGGTTTTTGGACACGGTTGGATACTTCTAAAAGGCGGCAAGATGTCAAAGTCGAAAGGAAATGTCATAGACCCAGTGGAACTATCCCAAAAATATGGTGTGGATTCTCTAAGATACTTTGTCTTAAGAGAAATGAGCTTTGGTGCAGATGGAGTTTACAATGAAGATGCACTAGTATCAAGGATCAATTCGGATTTAGCGAATGATTTGGGCAACCTGTTGAGCAGAACGGTTGCTATGGTTGAGAAGTATTTTGGAGGTGTTATACCATCAAAGAAAGAGACTGACGACATAGACAAAAGTTTAGTCGAAATGATTGGGAGCACTCCAAAAGACGTTGAAAATCATATGGAAAAAATGGAGCTTAGCAATGCATTGGCTGTATTGTGGAAGTTGATATCAAGGGCTAACAAATACATAGATGAAACCACTCCATGGATTTTAGGAAAAGATCCTCATAAAAAAGAAAGACTTGCAGCTGTGATGTTTAATCTGGCGGAAACTCTAAGAGTGGTGTCTATAATGATTGAGCCATTTATGCCTTCAACTGCAAAAAAAATGCAGGCGCAGATCAATATTCCTGATGAATCATTGACCTGGAGCAGCATGAGCGAGTATGGATCGTATGGATTTGAAAACAAGATGTCAAAAGGTGATAATCTTTTCCCAAGGGTAGAAATAGCTGAAGAAAAACAAAAGGAAATCATTGCCCAGAATAAAAAAAGTGACAAGAAAAATGAAAAGAAAGCAGATGATATAATAAGTATCGATGACTTTGCAAAGGTTAAGCTTAAGGTCGCAGAGGTAATTGAGTGCGAGAAACATCCAGATGCCGACAGACTCTTGGTATTGCAGGTCAGAATAGGCAAAGAGAGAAGACAGATCGTATCAGGGATCGCGCAATACTATTCGGCTGAAGACATGGTAGGAAAAAAAGTGGTGGTTATCACTAATCTTAAGAAAACTAAAATCCGTGGAATAGAATCACAAGGAATGATACTGGCAGCAGCAGATAAAAAAGATTTGAATCTTGTTACAGTTGATAAAGATATCAGTGACGGCACCGAAGTCAGATAGCAAAAAACAGAAAGAAATTTTACGAAAAAGTTTGATATTTTCTAAAAACCTTGCTATAATGTATGAGATGCATATAAATAGGAGTTTAGAAAAGAGGTGAATGAGATGAAAGAAGGAATTCATCCTAATTACAATAAATCAATCGTTAAATGCGCATGTGGTAACACTTTTGAAACCGGTTCTGTTAAAGAAGAGTTAAAAGTGGAAATTTGCTCTGCGTGTCATCCATTCTTCACAGGCAAGCAAAAACTTATAGACACAGGCGGTAGAGTAGACAGATTCAACAAAAAATACGGAATTAAAGAAGAACAAGAATAGTCAAAAGAACCCTAACATTTAATGGTAATGTTAGGGTTTTTGATATATAAACGATAAAATGGGAAAGATACTAGAGGCAATTATGAACGTAGAAAAATTACTTATTGAGGCGACTAAGACTTTAAAGGAAGGGAACACACCATCACCCAGGTTAGATGCAGAGGTATTGCTGGCTAACCGCTTAAATGTAGAGCGCACATACTTGATTATGAGCTGGTCTGAAGAGGTAAGTGAAAATATTAAAGAACTCTTTGTAAAAGATATTGCCCGAAGGCTTAAAGGAGAGCCTATTGCATATATTATAAACAAGAAAGAGTTTATGGGACTGGAGTTTGCTCTTGACTCAAAGGTATTGATACCACGGCCGGATACAGAGATTCTGGTAGAACTCATAGTGGAGTACCTAAATAAAAAAAATGGAGAAAAAGAAGTTTTGGATATAGGAACAGGCAGTGGAGCTATTGCCATTTCTATAGCTTATTATGCAAAGGATTCAAAAGTTTTGGCAGTGGATATAGATAAAGATGCTTTAGAAACAGCACGAAAAAATGCCAAGACGATATTAAAAAATCAAACTAGTATTGAATTTATTTTAAGTGACTGTTATGAAAATTTACCGGATGAGAAAAAATTTGATGTGATAGTTTCAAATCCGCCTTATATAAGTGAAAAAGATATGAAGGATTTAGGGAAAGATGTAAAAGACTTTGAGCCTGAAATTGCGCTTTGTGGAGGAGCCGATGGCCTTGATTTTTACAAAAAAATTTCCAAGCAGGCACCCTATAGGTTGGTAAAGGGAGGATTGCTGGCTTTTGAGGTAGGATATGATCAAGGAGCAGCCGTCAAAGAAATTTTAAGAGAAAATGGTTTTGGTGAAATAATAATTACGAAAGACCTTGCAGGAATGGACAGAGTCGTAACGGGTGTGTTACCTTAATAATATCAGCAAGGAGGTGGTTTGATGGAGGGTTACATAGTAAAACGCGTGTTCAACAACAATGCCATATTGGTTCAAAAAAACCTTGACGAGTATGTAATGGTGGGCAAAGGCATTGGGTTTGATAAAAAAAAGGGATCTCAGTTGCCTGAAGATATAGTGGTTGAAAATGTTTTTATACACGTAGATTCTACAAATAAGCCTCAAATGGAAAAACTCCTAGAAAATACGGACGAAAAAATACTAGCATTAGTAGAAGATATTGTGTCAATGGCTGAGAGGGAGTTATCAGAAAGGCTTCACCAAGACATAAGCCTTGCCCTTGCAGACCATATAGCCTTTGCGGCAAAGAGGATCAAAGAAGGGATGAATATAGTAAACCCCTTTATCCTTGAGACTAGGATGCTTTACAAGAAAGAGTATGGAATAGCCGAAAAAGCTCTAGAGATGATGAAAAAGAGGCTTCTAGTAAATTTTCCGGAAAGCGAGATAGGTTTTATAGCATTGCACATTCATGGGGGAAGAATGCAAACTAAGAAAGGGTCATCGGTCAAATACCTTAAGGCTGTGGGAAATGTTATCCCATATGTAGAGGATAAGCTTAAAATAAAGATTCATGAAGACTCTTTTTCCGGAGTAAGATTGATTGCTCATTTAAGAGGAGTCATCGAAAGGTGTGAAAAAAAGCAGCCTATCGAGAATATGTTTTTGGACAAGCTTAAAAAAGATTTTCCCTTTGAGTTTAAAATTTCTGAAAATATAGCCTTGATTTTAAAAAGAAATATTGATATTATAATACCGGAGAGTGAAGTCGGATACATAGCTCTTCATATATATAAATTAAATCAAACTAGATAAATGGTGCGTGTAACTGATTCGATCAGGCATGAGCTTATATCTTGCAAGACAAGTGGATCCCATTGGATGAAATTTGTATTGCATGATATGGGTTCGTGCCTTTTTTGTTTGGAAATATCCACATATTTATCTAGAATTTAAACTTAGGAGGAATAATAATGAGTAAAAAAGCAAAAGGAACTTTTGCTCTGTTGCAAAAGGTGGGCAAATCTTTAATGCTTCCTGTATCAGTTTTACCTGCAGCAGGCTTGATGGTAGCATTGTCTAGAATTATTGAACAACTTGCTGGAGAACAAATATTGGCAAATAACATGATATTAAATGCATTTGTTCAGATTCTTTTCAGTGGCGGCTTGGTGGTATTTGAAAATCTGCCATTAATATTTGCGGTAGGAGTAGCCATTGGTTTTACTGCTGGCGAAGCAGTTTCAGGGTTGGCTTCTTTAGTAGGATATGTAGTCTTGACAAAAGTGCTAGAAGTAGTAAGCAACGTGCAAAACCTTGAAGACCCGATTAATATGGGAGTATTTGGCGGTATAATAATAGGCTTGGTTTCAGCAAAAGTATTTAAACGATACTTTAAGACTGAACTGCATCCTGTCTTAGGCTTTTTCGCGGGGAAAAGACTTGTGCCGATAATGATGGTCATATTTTCTATATTATTGGGTATAGTTTTCGGTTTTATTTGGCCGCCTATACAAAATGCTATAAATGCCCTTGGTCAGATAGCAATAGACGCACAAATAGGTAATTTTAGGCTTGGGGGCGCAATATATGCTTTTGGCAATAGAGCTTTAATACCAACAGGGCTTCATCATGTGTTTAAAACGCCATTTACCATTCAGTTCGGACAATACGTGAATCCGGAAACGGGAGAAGTTTTTGTTGGAGAAATAGCAAGATTTTTTGCAGGAGACCCAACGGCCGGAGCTATCACTGCAGCAGAGTATCCTTTGAAAATTTTTGGACTCCCAGCGGCTGCTTTTGCTATATACTTAACTTCTCTTAAAAAGAATAAAAAAGCAATTGGGGGCGTGATGCTTACGGCAGCGCTGACATCTATTATAACAGGTATTACTGAGCCCATAGAATTTGCATTTATGTTCGTTGCACCGGTTTTATATCTCGCGCATATTATATTGGCTTTCGTAGGCGGTTTGTTGATGAATATGGCGGGAGTAAGACTTACAGAAACATTTACTTCATCGTTGATAGATTATGTGGTGAGCATATCGACAGGAAATGCAGGAAATCCATTTATGCTGATACCAATAGGCTTGGTTATAGGAGCGCTTTACTTTGCGGCATTTTATTTCCTTATCATTAAGCTGGATTTGAAAACACCTGGAAGAGATGAAAACAACAGCGAGGTAAAAGAGTACAGCGTCTCGCAAAAAGCATTGGAGGTACTTAAAGCTCTAGGAGGAAGTGAAAATATCAAACACATAGATGCTTGCATAACAAGACTGAGACTTGAGCTAAATGATACAGCAAAGCTTGATAAGAACATGTTGAAATCGCTTGGATCGGCAGGTGTAATGGAAGCGGGAGGAGGAAGCGTTCAGGTAATATTTGGCACCCAAGCTGAGGGCTTAAAGGACGAAATAAAGGCGGCAATGGAAAATCCGGACCGGATATCGGTTTTTGAATCGGAAGAAGAAGAAAAAAATATTGCTGTTATAGGACACACGGTAATTAAGTCCCCGGCAAGAGGAAAAAGAATTGATTTAAAAGATGTACCGGATGCACTATTTGCAAATAAAATGATAGGTGACGGATTTGCTGTTTATCCGGAAAGCAAGGAGATATGCTCTCCTGTCGATGGGAAAATAGTACATATATTTGACACAAACCATGCAGTAGGCTTAAAAACCGATGATGGCTTGGAGGTGCTGGTACATATCGGAATTGATACCGTCAAACTAAAAGGAAAAGGATTTAAGAGGATAGCGTCTATAGGACAAAAGGTTAAAGTCGGTGATATATTGATTGAATGCGATTTGGAATATCTCAAAGAAAATGCAAAAAGCATTATAACGCCGGTTGTAATTACAAATATGGATCAGGTACAAAAAATTGAACAGATAGAAACTGACTACTTTGAAATAGGATCGGAAGTAATCAGAATCAACTAAAAAAAGGCGGTTTTTGCCGCCTTTTTTTAGTTGAAAGAATTTACATAAAAGATGAGTTGTGATATAGATATAGGAACAAGAAAGTATAGCGGGTTGATAGGTACTTGGGTTAGTTTGAATAATATAAGCATGTAAACGAATTCAGAAGTTGGAAATGTGCATATAGATACAAAAAAAACTTTTAAGAAAGAGAAGATTTGATATAATTGAAATAATGCATATTTTTATTAAAATAATGATAAGGAGTTGCGATTATGGGTTGTTGTGGAGCAAAAGACTTAAAATCAAAATTTGATGACATCCAGGTAGATTTAGCTGAACTGGATAAGATATTGGCAAAATATAAAGATGTAAGGGGAAGTCTGATAACTATATTGCAAAAGGCTCAAGATGAATATGGATATCTGTCTTTGCCGATGCTTGATTACATTGCTGAAGCTACCAAGGTAAAAAGTGCGAAAGTGTATGGAGTAGCTACATTTTACACTCAGTTTAGGCTAGAGCCTGTAGGAGAGAATCTTATAATGCTATGTCAGGGGACTGCATGCCATGTAAATGGGGCAAAGATGATTGAAGAGGCTATAGTAGAAGAGTTGGGAGTTGAAGAAGGAGCAACTACTCCTGATGGATTGTTTACATTAAATAATGTGGCGTGCCTTGGTTGCTGCAGCCTTTCTCCGGTTATGATGATTAACGGAGAGACTTATGGGAATTTGACTCCTCAAAAGACAAAAGAAATATTAAAGCAGATAAAGGCAAATCATGAAGCGGGAAGGGAGGCGTAATATGAAGGCAGTAGTAGGACTGGGAAGCTGCGGCATAGCAGCAGGAGCCGGCAAGGTTTTTGAACAGTTGAAAAAGGAAATAGATGAGAAAAAATTAGACATCGATTTGGAGATAACCGGATGCGTAGGAATGTGTCACCTGGAACCTATCGTGGACATATATGACGATCAAGAAAATATGCAAAGGTATGTTAAAGTACCTGCGGATAAGATAGCAGAATTTCTTGATGATATAATAAGCAAAAAAAAATCAGAAGAATATCTTATCTCAGAAACTGATAGAGAATCTCAGGAAAAGCAAGTAAAGATTGCAACTGGAAGATGCGGATATATAGATCCTGAAGATATAGAGGAGTATATTGAAAACGATGGATACAAGGCAATCGAAAAGTGCCTTAAGGAAATGAGCCCTGAAGAAGTAATAGAAGAGATGAAGATATCAGGTCTTAGAGGCCGTGGAGGGGCGGGATTTCCCACATGGTTTAAATGGAATGCTGCTTACCAGCAAAATGAGACGCCAAAATACATGGTATGCAATGCCGACGAAGGAGATCCAGGTGCGTTCATGGATAGAAGCATACTTGAGGGAGATCCACATAATTTAATAGAAGGAATGATGATTGGTGCTTATGCCATTGGAGCTGAGGAAGGCATAATATACGTAAGGGCGGAGTATCCTCTTGCGATAAAAAGGCTGGAAAAGGCTATGGAGCAGGCTAGACAAAAGGGCCTTCTAGGAAAAGATATCTTAGGGACAGGCTTTAACTTTGATATGAGAATAAAGGCCGGAGCCGGAGCTTTCGTTTGTGGAGAAGAAACGGCGCTTATTGCATCCCTTGAAGGAGAAAGGGGAATGCCGAGACTAAAGCCTCCGTTTCCTGCACAAAAAGGTTATTGGGCAAAACCCACGAATATAAACAACGTTGAGACATTTGCTAACGTGCCTTGGATAATAAACAACGGAGGAGCAGCTTATGCTGCAATGGGAACAGAAAAGAGCAAGGGAACAAAGGTATTTGCCCTTACTGGAAAGATAAAAAAAGGCGGACTTGTTGAAGTTCCTATGGGGATTCCAATCAAAGATATCATATTTGATATTGGTGGAGGGATACTAAACGACAAGGCATTTAAAGCCGTACAGATGGGCGGACCTTCAGGAGGATGTATTCCTTCTGAACTTGTGGATACGTCTGTAGACTACGAGTCCATAACAAAGACCGGTGCCATAATGGGTTCTGGCGGAATGGTCGTAATGGACGAGACTACTTGCATGGTGGAGATGGCAAAATTCTTTCTTGACTTTACAAGGAAAGAATCCTGTGGAAAGTGCATACACTGTCGCATGGGAACAAAGAGGATGCTTGAAATACTCGAAAGAATCACTGAAGGAAATGGAAAAGAAGGAGATATAGAACTTCTGGAATACCTTGCTGTGCAGATAAAGGACGGATCATTATGTGGCCTGGGACAGACAGCTCCAAATCCGGTTTTGAGTACGATAAGATATTTCAGAAATGAGTACGAGGCTCATATAAATGATAAAAAATGTCCGGCAAAGCAGTGTAAGAATCTAGTAACCTATTCAATATCCAAAGAAAACTGCGTGGGTTGCACGTTATGCGCAAAGAACTGCCCAGTAGATGCTATTTCAGGCAGCCGAAAGGAAGTTCATGTTATTGACCAGGATCTATGTATCAAGTGCGGAAAATGTTATGATGTGTGTAAATTTAATGCGGTAATAGTGGAATAAGGGATAGGAGTGAAATAGATGTCTTTAATACGAATGAATATAAACGGAATAGAAGTTAAGGGCACAAGTGATCAGACAATTCTTCAGATTGCCAGAGAAAACGGCATTGAGATTCCAACTCTTTGTTATGACGAAAGAGTTGAGATATATGGTTCTTGTGGATTATGCGTCGTTGAAGTCGAAGGAGTTCCAAAGCTTTTAAGATCTTGTGCGACGAAAGCATCAGACGGGATGATAATAAAAACAAATACAAAGAGAACGAAGGAAAGCAGAAAAACTGCTTTGGAGCTGCTTCTTTCAGACCATACGGGAGACTGCAAGGCGCCATGTACCTTGGCATGCCCGGGAAATACGGATTGTCAGGGATATGTAGGGTTAATCGCGAACGGTCAGTTTAGAGAAGCCTTGGAACTTATAAAGGAACAGCTGCCTCTTCCTGCGGCTATAGGAAGGGTATGTCCTCATCCATGCGAAACAGCATGCAGAAGGCAGCTTATAGAAGAGCCTATATCTATAGCTTGGCTAAAAAGATTCGTGGCAGATATCGATTTAGAGGATAGAGATTTATTCATACCTGAGATTGCTGCGCCTACAGGCAAGAAAGTCGGCATAATAGGCGGAGGACCGGGAGGACTTAGCGCTGCATATTATCTTCTTGAAAAAGGCCACGATGTTACCATATATGATGCCATGCCTCAAATGGGGGGAATGCTAAGATATGGAATACCCCAGTACAGACTGCCTAAGGATATAGTAGATCAAGAAGTAGCCATCATCGAAAAGATGGGGGCAAAAATGGTCAACAACATGAAGATAGGAAGAGATATGGACTTTGAATATCTAAATAGTCAGTACGATGCAGTTTACGTGGCAATCGGAGCATGGACAAGCTCTAAGATGAGATGCCCGGGAGAAGAGCTTCCAGGAGTAATAGGGGGTATAGATTTTCTAAGAAAAGTGACGTTAAATGAACCCATTGAAATAGGAAACAAAGTAGCGGTAGTTGGCGGAGGAAACACGGCTATGGATGCCTGTAGAACGGCAGTAAGGCTTGGGGCAAAAGAGGTCTATATATTATATAGAAGAACAAGAGACGAAATGCCTGCAGAAGATATCGAAATTATCGAAGCAGAAGAAGAAGGAGTAATATTTAAGTATCTTGTAGCACCCATAGAGATTATTGAAGAAGACGGCAAGGCCAAGAAAATCAAGCTGCAGAAAATGGAGCTAGGGGAAGCTGATGCCAGCGGAAGAAGAAGACCTGTGCCAATAGAGGGAGAAGTAGAAGTAATTGATGTAGACCTTGTAATAGGTGCCATTGGTCAAGGTGTGGACCTTGGAGGATTTGAATCTTTGCAGGCGACAAACTGGAATACCATAGTTACCGATGAAAGCACATTTAAAACAAGCATGGATGGAGTTTTTGCAGGTGGAGATGCCATTAATGACGGAGCTGGAATAGCTATCGAAGCCATTGGAGATGCCAAAAGAGCAGCTGTCGTAATAGATAAGCATCTTCAAGGTGAAAAAATATCTTTTGAAGAACCTTATTGGGTAAAGAGAGAAGATATAACAGAAGAGACGTTCAAAGATAGAGAAAAGGCTAAGAGACCTCACATGAATCACCTGTCTGCAGAAGATAGAAAGAAAAACTTTGAAGAGGTAGTTGCAGGATACACGCCTGAACAAGCCATGGAGGATGCAAAAAGATGCCTCGAATGTGGATGTGGAGACGTATTTGAATGCAAGCTGATTGATTATTCAAATGAGTATGAGGTAACGCCTGAAATATACGAAGGCGAGGTTCATTTTAGGGAGCATGATGACAACCATCCATTTATCGTCAGAAACTCTGACAAGTGCATACTCTGCGGACTTTGCGTGAGGGTATGTGACGAGGTCATGGATAACGGAGCTTTAGGCCTTGTAGACAGGGGCTTTGATACTGTCGTAAAGCCGGCACTTAATCTGCCCCTTGCGGAAACGAACTGTATCTCATGTGGACAGTGCATAAGCGTGTGTCCGGTAGGGGCACTGCAGGAAAGGCTGAAGATGGAAAAGCCGGTACCTGTTAAGCAAGTAGAGACTAAATCCATATGCTCTTTCTGTTCAGTAGGCTGCAGCGTCAGTGTGCAGTCTAAGGGAGACAAGATATATAGAATACTTCCGGATAAAGACAGCAAGGTAGATAAGGGGCTTCTTTGCGTCAAAGGAAGATTCGGTTATGACGTATCAAATCAAAAGAGCAGACTGACCAAGCCAATGGTTAAAAAAGAGGGCAAGCTGGTAGAAGTCAGCTGGGATGAAGCCATAAGGACTGCAGCTAAAAAGATGCAAAGCCTAAGGATGCTTTATGGCAAGGATGCTGTAGCGTTAGCTGTATCTGACAGATATACAAATGAAGAAATATACTTGGCAAAGAAGCTGGCAAAGGATTACCTGTCTACCGATAATATAACATCTTTTAACAGAAATTATGGCGGTATTGAAGAAGTGCTGGGAATGGATGCTTCTACGAATACATTTGAAGAACTCACAACAACCAACATGATTTTGTTAATTGGCGGAGATATCATGAAGGACCATACCATTGCCGCCTTAAAGGTAAGAGAAGGTGTCAGAAACGGTGCCAAACTTACTGTCGTGAATAATATCGAAACACAGGCTGATGAATGGGCCACCAAAAAGATTGAAACAGAGGATTTGTCTCTGCTTAAAGAGATGCTCAAAGCTCTTATAGATATGGGATGCAAACCGAAAAATGCCGAAGGCTTTGAAGAACTTAAAAGCTCACTTGTAGCAGTAGAGGTTTCTAGTGATGCAGAAGCAATGGCAAAAGAATACAAAGATGCTCAAAAAGCTATTATCGTATTTGATCAAAATTACGTAACGCCTGGAGCTGCAAGGCTAATAGCTGATATTGCCGTAGTAGCTGGAAAGATAGGACTTCCCAGAAGAGGAATAATTCAGCTGAAGCCAAAGAACAACAGCCAGGGTCTTTCGGATATGGGAGTCAATAAAGATAATAAAGAAATTGAAAAAGCCATAGAAAATAAAACCTTGAAGGGACTTATGATTTTTGGAGAGGATGTTGACTCAATACAGCTTGATAATCTGGAGTTCTTAGCTGTTCAAGACCTGTACCTTACGCCTACTGCACAAAAGGCAGATGTGGTACTTCCCGCTGTCAGCTGGGCAGAATCGGAGGGAACTTTTACTAACTCTGAGAGAAGGATTCAAAAGATTTCATCAGCAATAACGCCACTATCTGAAAAGACTAACTGGGAGATAATGAATAACCTGACAGTCGCATTGGGAGAACAAAATCCCTTTGCATCAGTTGAAGACATAATGGAAGAGCTATCAAAGGCTACTCCGGCTTATAAAGGTGCATACCTTGCAAACAGCGATTCAATATGGCCGATTGGGGAGCCTGATGTGCTCTACATGGACGGATTTGCAACTGAAGATAAAAAAGCTAACCTTTTGATTGTAGAAGAAGGAAAGATGTTTGAACCTAGAAGGACGACAGACTTTGTAGAAAAAGAGTTCGAAAAGATTGTAGAAACACTATAAAAATAAGACCCTGCCGATTGATAGATGTCAAATAGATCGGCAGGGTCTTGTAATTAAGGTTCTAAAAATATTTTGCTCGGGTTATTTAAACGTTCATTTTCACTCATGATTTTTTCGCTGAGTAAATAAGATTGTTCCATCCTTTTTTGTTCATCGTCAAGGTCAATGCCAAGGCCAAAGAGAATTAACTTAAATATATATAGTCTAAACTGTTCATTAGTGATGTCCATGCGTCCTCTTTGGCGCATTCGGCCAATAGACTTAATGGCATTGTGAAAAGAAAAAAGATTTAGCTGTATAGTTTGGTGTGTGTTGAATTTAAGAGAAAAAGAGTGAGTCTCTAAAATCTTAAGGTTAAGGTCGTATTGATAAGACCTATAAAAAGCATCCTCGATCTCCTCCATTATTTCATCTGAAAAAGCTTCAACTACAAAGGATTCTACTTTTTCATCATTAAAGAGCATGGACATAAAAACATGTGTATACGTCATTGCATAAAATAGAGGGTCGTCATCTGCTTTTATATGTTTGTTTATAGAGTCTAAAAGTTCATCAAAGATCTCATTGATCATTTTGTACGCAAGAATCTTTTTGCTGTCGAAGTAGTATTTTATTAAACCGAGATTAGTGGAAGATTTTGCAGTAATATCCCTGGTTGTAGTTCCATAATAGCCTGATTCGTAAAACAAACTCTTAGCAGCTCGATAGATTTTATCTGCAGGAGATATCTTTTTCATGTTTTCACGCCTTTCATCTCAATATTTCAATTATATATTCTATCATAAAATTTAGCATTCTTATATATATAATTTGACAAAATTAAAACGAATGGAAGTTAATAATTAATTATTGCAATGTAAAGAAATTGGATTAAAATTTTGCTATACTTAAGTAAGGATAATAATCATTGATATGGGGTGAGAAAATGATACCTAGAAATCAAATAAAGAAAAACGAGAAACCAATTGATATAAAAGAAGGCATTTACGAAAGATTTCCCGTTACCAAGCAGGCATTTGTGACCGTGAGCTTTAAGGATGTAGGAGAAATCGGTTACAATCACTGGATGAACAAAATGATGGAAAACATGATCAGAAGAATGCTTGGCGGCGAAGAGGGAAGAAGACAAGAAGACAACGCACTTGACATGGGAGCAAATGCTTTAAATTTGCTGATTGGGCAATATGGATTTCCAAATTTTCAGTTTCTAAAGTGGGATCCGCTATTTGTACCCGAGGGCATGAGCAAACAACCTGTAAAATTACCAAAAGATGTGCTTTCATCCATGATAAAAAAAGCTTCACATCTTTACGGAGCAGATCTTGTGGGGATAACTGATCTTGATCCAAAATGGATTTATTCGCGAGATCTTTTTAAGCCTTTCAAGATTACAGAGGGAATGAAACCCAAGGAAACTGAAGATGCATTTTTGATACCGAGAAAAATAAACAAAGCTATTGTGATGGCTGTTGCAATGGATGATGAAATGATTGAGACATCACCTTTGGTAGATGCCAGCACCGCTACATCTTTAGGGTATTCGAGAATGGGAATAGCTGCAGTATCACTTGCTGAGTACATCCGTGGCATGGGATATCAAGCCATACCATGCATGAATGATACTGCCATTAGCATACCCTTGGCCGTGCAGGCAGGTCTTGGGCAGTTAGGAAGGCTGGGATTGCTTATAACGCCTGAATTTGGTCCTAATGTAAGGCTGTTAAAAGTCCTTACGGATATGCCTTTGGAAAACGATCATCCAATTGATTTTGGGATACCTGAATTTTGCGAAAACTGCCATCTATGTGCAGAGCATTGTCCTTCAGGTTCGATCAGTTTTGAAGGTCAGAACTATGAAGGTGTATGTGAAAACAATAATCCGGGAGTGAAGAAATGGTATATATATGCGGAAAAGTGCCTGAGGCTTTGGCAGACAAATGGTGCCAGTTGCGCCAACTGTATTTCGGTATGTCCATTTACTAAAGGATTTGAGTCGATGCAGTGTTTTGAGTGCAAAAAGTGCGAGACTAAAACAGGATGTGAGCTTCAGGTGAATACTCATTTGAGAGCAAAATATGGGTATCTGCAAGTCGAAACCTGGGGAGATAAACCAAGGGTGATAAGACCGAGGCGCAGAGGTTTGTAGAAAATAAACCAATATTTAAAATTCCCTTGACTTTGAGTTTACTACAAGTGATAAGGTATAAATAAAACATGTTTTAAAATACAAAAATGAAGGAGACGATATATATGGATACAAAAAAACTGGGGTTTGGATGGATGAGGCTGCCCATCAAAGATAAGGATGATCAAACAAGCATCGACTATGAGCAATTAAATAAAATGGTAGATACTTTTTTAGAAAGAGGATTCAATTATTTTGATACTGCCTATATGTATCATAACTTTAAAAGTGAGATTGCGTTAAGAGAGTCGTTAGTAAAACGTCATCCAAGAGATTCTTATACGGTTGCAGATAAGCTCCCAATTATGATGATTAAAGAAAAAAATGAATTAGAGAAGGTATTTAACGAGCAGCTAGAAAAGACGGGGCTGGAATATTTTGATTACTATATGATACATAATTTAGGCGTAAGCCATTATGAGTTGGCTAAGAAGTTCGATGCTTTTTCGTTTGTCCAAAAGATAAAGGACGAAGGTAAAGCAAAAAAAATAGGATTCTCTTTTCATGACAGGGCGGATCTTTTAGATGAAATCTTGACAGAGCATCCTAAAGTTGACTTCGTTCAGCTTCAGATCAACTATATTGACTGGGAAAACGAAAGCATCCAATCTAGAAGATGCTATGAAGTCGCCATGAAACATAATAAACCTGTGATAATAATGGAACCTGTAAAAGGCGGAATCTTAGCCCAAGTGCCGGATGAAGCGGAAAGGCTATTTAAAAGTCATGAACCTGAAATGAGCGTTGCATCCTGGGTGGGCAGTAAGATACGCAGCAAGCCTGGATAACGTAATAACTGTATTAAGCGGAATGTCTTCAATAGAGCAGCTTATAGATAATACCGGTTACATGAAGCATTTTGAGCTGCTTTCTAGAGAAGAGCATAATATAGTGGAAAAGGCTGTAGAAATTATAAACGAATCTATAGCAGTTCCTTGCACTGCATGTAATTACTGCGTGGATGATTGCCCGATGAATATCGCGATACCAAGCTATTTTTCGCTTTACAATACAAAAGAGCAGTTTAAGAACAAAGGGTTTAACATTTTAAAAGTATATTATGGCAACTACACAAAAAAATTCGGCAAAGCATCTGATTGCATAGAATGTAGAAAGTGTGAAGAGAGTTGCCCACAGCATATAGAAATTATAAAAAGTTTGAAAGATGTGGCAAAGGCGTTTGAGGTGTAAAAAGAAAAGTATTAATTCAGCGCAATAAAATCAGATAATTTAAAGTGGGCATAGATTTTATCAGCAAGCCTAAAATAAATATCAGGGGGCCATAGGATGGACAATTGCATTTTTTGCAAAATGATATCCGCAAAAGAATATGTTCTAGAAAACAAACTATCAGTTGCCCTATTTGACAAGTTTCCCGTAAACAAAGGTCATATGTTAATAATACCTAAAAGGCATTTTAGCACTTATTTTGACGCGACTTATGAAGAGGTGCAGGCTATTAATGAACTTGCCAAAAGAGCAAAGCAGCTTTTAGATGACAAGTACTCACCGGATGGATATAACATTGGGATAAATATTGGCAAGGACGCTGGGCAGACAATCTTTCATTTGCATGTCCATATGATTCCACGATATAAAGGAGATGTAGAAGAGCCTAAAGGAGGGATAAGAAATTTTAAAATCCCGCTTATTAAATATTGATATTCAAGATTTTTTAAAACAGAAGCAGCTATTTGGCTCAATGCAAAAAAAGTTGTTTTGGAATAGGGTGAGCTTCAGTTAGTTGCGGTTTCATGGCTTGGTATAATGCCCCATAAAAGATGGAGTGATCAATATGGATTTTGAAAATATTTTGTATCAGACAGTAAAAACCGGTGATATTGATAAAATCACCAAGCTTATTACATCGAATGCGGGAAAACTCTTTGATACGCCTAAGCTAAAAAAACATTATGAATTGTTGGTGGGCATCGACTTGATTGACAGTACAGCAACACTGCTAGTTGCTTGGTTGGCCTTATTATCAGGCGATAACATATCCGTTTATAAGTTGGTACAAAGAATTGATGTCAATCTATTAAGCATTAAGGACATGGCATTATTTTGGGATTTAAAAGCACTTTCTTCTGCATTTGGTGGTGCAGAGGCCAGGCTGGAAAATAGCCAAAGAGCATTAGATATAATGGATGAAAATGATAAGACTTTTTATATGGCTAATGCTAAATTGACGCACGGACAGGTGCTTGCCGGTCATGAGAGATTCAGAGAAGCTGCAGAATTTTTCTTAGAGGCGTATGAATTATTTTTAGGCAATGAGCTTTTGTTTCCAGCAGCGACTTCGCTTACAAATGCTTTATTAAATTGGACGAGAATGGCAGAATTTGATAAAGCATTGGAAAAAGCAAAATCGACATTATTAATGGCCTCAAGCTATAAATCAGATAAATACTCATATTGGGATATGCTGTATATCCCTTTGGGAATGATATATTTGGAACAGAACAAAACAGAGCTTGGGCTGGAGTACTTGAAAAAAGCGCAAAAAATTATAGATGATATGGAGCTAATTCACATGCATGGTTATGTTGAAATGTATTTGATAAAGGCTTATTCCATACTCGGACAACTTGATGAAATACAGATACTGTTAGAGAAATTAAGAGGAATTTTTAAAAATATGCATTATCCAATGATGCGCTATATCATGGCATATGCAAATATACATCTAGGGAATAAATTTTTGAAACCGGATATCGAATTAATGGAAGCTGATTATGACAATGTCAGGTATGGGCAGCCTATTCTCATAGAGATGCTTGCTTATTTATATAATAAAGGCCAAAGCGACTTATTGTCAGTTGAAGATATGTGTAAGATTATATATAAATACCGTTTTACGGGAGATCTCGTAAGCTTGCAAATGCTTTTGTTGTTATTGGCAGAAAGGTATTATTTGAATAAAGACATAAAATCTGCAGCATATATACTGGAAGATGCAATAGAGCTTTATACACAGAAGGGATTAAAAGCGCCTTTTCATTTGTACTCGTATGAATGTTGGCCATTAATTAGAAAATTAAGCCCTAAAATAAAAAAAACGGATGAGTCAAACAGATATTTCACGGATAAAGAGATAGATGTATTGAAATTAATAGTTCAAGGAAAAAGCAATAAAGAAATAGGTGAAGTGCTTTTTATTGGTATAGGAACTGTAAAATGGCATATAAATAACATATTAAGCAAAATGGAAGTCAAAAACAGAACGCAAGCAGCAAAAAAAGCAAGAGAACAAAATTTAGTCTAAAACCTAATCTTAAGCCTAACTTCGGTTAGGTCTTTTTTGTTTTTGATTAGGATACAATAAAGACAAATAGAAGGAGGAATACATTATGGAAACACTTCAAAGTCACTTTAATCAATGGGGAGCGGTAGCATTTTTTATCATTCTATATGGAATGGCAATTTTATTTATGCCATTTTATAAAAAAATGCAAAGGAAGCCGGCTACGGCATATATAGCATTTGTCATTGCATTTGCTGTCGAGATGCATGGGATACCGTTTAGCATGTATATAATCGCAAGTTTGATTGGCAACGTATTGCCTGAAGGTATCCTATGGGGCCATACACTGAGCATGAAATTTGGGTATGCAGGTTTATACCTTAATGTAATACTGGCTTTAGCAGGAATGTTTTTAATAATTTCTGGCTGGTATGAGATATATCATGGTTATTGGAAAAAAGTTAAAGGGAAAGGCAGGATTGTGCAAAATGGAATATATAAGCATATAAGGCATCCTCAGTATACTGGTTTGATGTTGATTGGGTTGGGCATGATCTTTGGATGGGCTACTATTCCAACGCTACTTCTTTATCCGGTAATTGTCAGGATGTATATAAAATTAGCCAAAAAGTCCAGCGGTGTGATGTCAAGTGAGAAATGAAATAAAATCATATATTTTTGACCTATTTCTCAAAAAGCAAAAAACGACCACCTAAGCCCTGTCGATCTGATTTTAAAAAAAGAGCAGGGCGTACTCATCAGCAAATAGATTACTCTATTTAGCTGAGCGATATAGGCGATTGTCTTTAAGCAGCGTAAAGACTAACCGCACAAATTTACGGGCAGTTAATGCGAGTGCGCGTTTGTGTTGATATCTGTTCACCTCTTTGTACTTTTGGTGATAAAAAGCTTTATACTCCATGTCGCATCTTACAAGAGAGAATGCAGCTTCACACAGATAATACTTTAAAAATCGGTTACCGGATTTAATAAGCCTTGTGTTTTCGGCTTCAAAGTTACCGGATTGATACTGAGTCCAAGCAAGACCTGCATACTTTGCAAGTTGAGCCTGATTAGCAAAACGGTTGATATCTCCAATTTCTGCCATAATACCGGCAGAATAGACTGGTCCTATACCTGGAATGGATACTAATACATTTGGCAAGAGTTCCATCTGAGCAGAAATCGCTTTATCGAACTCTTTGATTTGAGCTTCCAATGCCTTTATTGAGGTTATGGATATAGAGAGCACCTGATTAACAGAGTCATTTACCGTCTTAGGTAAACGATAAGAACTCTGGGCAGCTTTCTGAATGGCTTTGGCTACCGCATCAGGATCTGGAAAGCGGTTCTTACCTTTCTCGATGATAAAAGCGGTCAGTTCTTGTAAGTCCATATATGCCAATGCTTCTGCGGATTCAAATTCATCGTAGACAGCAAGGGCGGTAGTGCTGAAGGTATCTGAAAATACTTTCTCCTGTGTCATGGTTGAATACTTCTTGAACAGCACATTTATGAATCGTTGCTTTTCCTTGGTAAGGTTGCAGACGGTAAAATATCGTGCACGTGTGAGGTTTTGGAGTGCTTTGTAGTGATAGTCTCCTATGTATACCTCTTTGTTGATTCTTCCGAAACGCAGGCAGTCAGCAATGACAAAAGAGTCCACAAAATCATTTTTAGGCAGGTCATTATAAGCATCTTTAAACTTTTTTACCTGCTTGGGATTGAGGACATGAATCTTTCTGTTAAAGGATGCAAGCGATGCATCTTCCCTTAGAAAATAGACTAGATTGTCACCATAGACCGAAGTAGATTCGAGACCGATGAGTACGGTGTCAAGGGAATTAGACTCCATTGCAGAAAGGATTCTTTTTACTAACTGAGTAGAACCATCATGTGAGTTAGCAACAGAAAAATTACTCTGTTTGTTGCCGTCAGGTAGCATAAAATATACGACATTGGATTTGCTACTTACATCAATTCCGACGTAAAGTGGGTTCATAACATCACCTTCTTTCGTAGTTAGATTTAAGTGTTCAATCGGCTTGGTAAAACCCATGACCATGGAGCATCGACACCCTCGCATATAAGAATCCAGCTTAAGATGGACAGATGCAAAACCACACTGCTAGATGGTTGTCCATGAACTTAAGCAAACAGCCAGCTGGTTTGAAGCTAACTTCCATGTCAGGGGAACAGACTTTTTATGAAGCAACCAACGCTGGTTCAACAGGAGAGCAAAGAACTATTACCTGATTGACACTAAGACAATTATATCATGGGCTTCACTAAGCCTACTGAACAAAATATATTAAGTTATCAAGGTACATTTATGTATCTAATAAATATTATACGAGGAAGAGCTTGATATGATTAATGAATTCGGTGAAGAATATTTGATGTATATGGTAGGCACTAAAAAATTTATTCCTGGATTTTGGTAGTGAATAAAAATAGTAATTATTTTTTAAAATAATTACTATAGATCACAGGATTTTCTGATTAAAATGCGAATTGACATGGAGATTATAGTCTAATAGAATTTGAAGTATAACTAATAATTATTCGAACTAAGATGTCAAGACCTGCAGTTATATCTGCTATATGATATATTTGCAGGTTATATTAATTATCAGATGATAACGATTATGGATGTATGGCAAACAAATGGCCAGACAGCGTCAAGATAGAAAGCGAAGAGCATGTTGCTCTTAGCTGTCATCGCCGGGATATAATTGAAGCAAAAAGCCGGTTGAAAATTGACCCACACCTACCAAATGAATACCATAGAAGTATGGCGAATACTTTTATGGAGGTACTAAATGATAAGGAGTGGGCTAATTACTATGATACGCGAAAAATCAGACCAGGGCAAGAGCCCTTATGCCATCTCTAAGGAGTTGGGCATATCAGAAAACACAGCAAAGAAATACATTAATAATCGTGGTAAATCTCTGAAGCATGGATTGTCAGGAAAAACTAAGAGTTCAAAGCTTGATCCCTTCAAGAAAGATATTGATGATTACATGAAACAAGGAATACTAAATTGCTCAGTAATCTTTGATAGGATTCAAGAAAAAGGATATGACGGTGGAATAACCATTATCAAAGATTACATAAAGCCTTTTCGACCTTTGAAAACTCGCAAGGCAGTGGAAAGATATGAGACTCCTCCTGGAAAACAGGCTCAGATGGACTGGGGAATTGTACATTATGTAGACGGCGAAGGAAAGAGTCATAAAACTCCTGCCTTCATAATGATTATGGGTAATTCAAGAGCAAAATATGTAGAATTTACAAAGAGATGCGACTACTACAGTCTTGTGAGATGCATGCTAAATGCATTTGAGTATTTCGGCGGCATCCCAGAAACAGTTCTGACAGATCATATGAAGACCGTTGTAATAAGAGCCGAATCAGGAAAAGCAATCTTTCATACAAGGTTTTCAGAATTCGCTGCAGACATGGGCTTTGTTCCAAAGCTTTGCAGAGTAAGAAGACCACAGACAAAAGGCAAGGTAGAAAGACTGGTTCAC
>DMAW01000168.1 GCA_003446375.1 Eubacteriaceae bacterium
GTAATGCCTGGAGATAACATCACGATGGAAATCGAGCTTATTACACCAATCGCAGTAGAAGAAGGACTAAGATTCGCCATCAGAGAAGGTGGAAGAACAGTAGGAGCCGGAGTAGTAGCAGAAATCATGGAGTAATCCATGTTATGTTGGAGGACGCCCGAAAGGCGTCCTCGCTTCATTTAAACAAAAAAACATCAAAAAAACAAAAAACAAAGACAAAAAAGTGTTCTATCTATTGAGATTACTCAAGATATGGGGTATAATATTTAAGCTGTGACTTTATGCGATGAAGAGAAAGGTTGCTTAACCCATGAGGAAATTTTCTCTGAGTATGTCCAGATTGTAAATCGGGCGACAGATACCAAGTATTTTTACTAAAAAATACTGAACACCCGGAAGAGTGTTCGAAGGTAACTGGTCGTACCTAAGAAAAAGTAGGGAGGGAAATTTAGGTATGGCAAAACAAAAAATCAGAATCAGACTTAAGGCTTACGATCACAAGGTTTTAGATCAATCAGCTAAAAAAATTGTTGAAACTGCAAAGAGAACGGGAGCAGGTGTATCAGGGCCTGTGCCGCTTCCAACGGAAAAGGAAATCATCACTATCCTTAGGGCAGTTCACAAATACAAAGATTCTAGAGAACAATTTGAGATGAGGACCCATAAGAGGTTGATCGACATACTAAACCCAACGCCAAAGACAGTAGACGCGCTTATGCGACTGGATTTGCCGGCTGGCGTGGATATCGAAATCAAACTGTAATGGAGATTATGATTGCATGAGGCAATCCGCTAATTATTAGGAGGTGCAACAATGGAGAAAGTTATTATTGGCAAGAAATTAGGCATGACTCAAATTTTTGATGAAAGTGGAAAGCTGATACCGGTGACCGTAGTAGAGGCAGGGCCTTGCAAGGTAGTGCAGGTTAAAAGCGAAGATACAGATGGCTACAATAGCATCCAGTTGGGTTATGGACAAATCAAGGAAAAGAAAGTCAACGCTCCGATGAAAGGACACTTTGACAAGAATGAACTTGAATATAAAAAAGTGTTGAAAGAATTCAGAGTGGATAATGCATCTGAATATCAAGTAGGACAAGATGTTACAGCTGCGGTTTTCGCTGACGGAGACAAAATAGATGTAAGCGGAACTTCAAAAGGCAAGGGTTTTGCCGGCGTGATAAAAAGGCACAATCAGTCAAGAGGACCTATGAAGCACGGTTCTAAATATCACAGATCCCCAGGTTCAATGGGTGCTTCTTCAAGTCCTTCAAGAGTATTTAAAGGCAAAAAGCTTCCTGGGCAAATGGGTAACGTAAAAGTGACTGTTCAAAACTTAGAAGTTGCAAAAGTAGATACAGACAGAAACTTATTGTTGGTTAAAGGTGCTGTTCCTGGAATCAGAGGAAGCTTGGTAACTATTAAACAAACGGTGAAAAAGTAATATCAGAAAGGAGGATAACAAATGCCTAAAATTGATGTAATTAACGTAAAAGGTGAAAAAGTAGAAGAGATAACTTTAAAAGAAGATATATTCGGCATAGAACCAAACGAAGCTGTTGTGCATCAGGTTGTCGTAGCTCAGCTTGCTAACAAGAGACAAGGCACACAGTCAGCAAAAACTCGTTCTGAAGTTCGCGGTGGTGGAAGAAAGCCTTGGAGACAAAAAGGGACTGGACGTGCAAGAGCAGGTTCCATAAGATCACCACTTTGGAAAGGTGGCGGTGTCATCTTTGCTCCAAAACCAAGAGACTACAGCAAGAAAATCAATAAAAAAATGAATAGACTTGCGATAAAATCCGTACTTTCTGCTAAAGTGGCAGAAAATGAATTATTGGTATTGGATGCGCTTAATATCGCAGCTCCAAAAACTAAAGAAATGGCTGCTGTTCTAGAAAACATAAAAGCTGGCAAAAAAGCCCTTATCCTTACAGGAAGCATAGATGAAAATGTTTATAAATCGGCAAGAAACCTTCCAGGGGTGAAAACAGCAACTGTGGATACCATAAATGTGTACGATCTTTTAAATTATGATTTCTTGGTAGCCACAAAAGATTCAGTAGAGAAAATAGAGGAGGTGTACGCATAATGCTTAGCCCTCAAGATATAATTTTGAAACCAGTAGTTACAGAAAAAAGCATGGACGATATGAGCGAAAACAAATACACGTTCAAAGTTAAAAAAGATGCAAACAAAATCCAAATCAAGGATGCTGTAGAAAAGATTTTCGGAGTAAAAGTAGAAAAAGTTTATACAATGAATAGAATCGGCAAGATAAAAAGAATGGGTCGATATGCGGGAAGAAGAGCGAATTGGAAAAAAGCAATCGTAAAACTTGCTCCAGACAGCAAGGGAATTGAATTTTTCGAGGGTATCTAGATCTAAAGCAAATCGTTTCGACGTAAAAAGGAGGTAAAGTGAAATGGGTATTAAGGTATACAAACCAACTTCTGCCGGCAGAAGAAACATGAGCGTGAACACTTTTGACGAAGTAACTAAAAGCACGCCTGAAAAATCCCTGCTGCAACCGTTGAAAAATACGGCTGGAAGAAATGCAAACGGAAAGATCACTGTTCGTCACAAAGGCGGCGGAGAAAAAAGAAAATACAGAGTAATCGACTTTAAAAGAAATAAAGATGGTATAAAGGCTAAGGTAGCAGGCATAGAGTATGATCCAAACAGAAGTGCAAATATAGCCTTGCTATTTTATGCAGATGGTGAAAAGAGATACATTATCGCTCCTTTGAACTTAAAAGAAGGAGATAGCGTAGAGTCAGGAGTAAATGCGGATATCAAGGTCGGAAACACTCTTCCCCTTGCCAACATTCCTGTAGGTACGCTCGTTCACAATATAGAGCTTAAAGCAGGCAAAGGAGGGCAGATGGCAAGATCTGCCGGAGCATATGCACAGCTTATGGCAAAGGAAAACAATTACGCTATACTTAGGCTCCCGTCAGGGGAAATGAGAATGGTAAGACTTGAATGCAGAGCTACTGTAGGACAAGTTGGAAATGTTGATCATTCTAATGTAAGAATAGGTAAAGCGGGTAGAAAAAGACACATGGGAATAAGGCCTACAGTCAGAGGTTCTGTAATGAATCCAAATGACCATCCACATGGTGGTGGTGAAGGTAGAGCGCCAATCGGAAGACCGGGACCATCGACGCCTTGGGGCAAGCCGGCACTTGGATATAAGACAAGGAAAAAGAACAAAAGCTCGGATAAATATATCGTAAGAAAAAGAAAGAAATAGTTCTGAAAGGAGGTAATTAAATGAGCAGATCATTGAAAAAAGGACCTTACGTGGAAGCGAAGCTCTTAAAAAGAATTGAAGAGATGAATAAAAACAACGAGAAAAAGGTTGTCAAAACCTGGTCTCGAAGCTCAACGATTTTCCCTCAAATGGTAGGACATACCATAGCAGTTCACGACGGAAGAAAGCATGTTCCCGTATATCTTTCAGAGGATATGGTTGGACACAAGCTTGGAGAATTTGCTCCTACAAGAACATTTAGAGGTCATGCGGGAGAAAAGACTTCTGGCAAGAAATAAGAAGTTTTGGAAGGAGGTTAAATTAAGTGGAAGCTAAAGCAAGCGCTAGATATGTAAGAGTATCGCCTAGAAAAGCAAAACTGGTTGTTGACCTTGTAAGAGGAAAACGCATTGGAGAAGCCATTAACATATTATCAGTAATACCGAACAAATCAGCAAGAGTGGTAGAGAAGGTAATAAAGTCTGCTGCAGCCAATGCAGAAAACAACTATGAAATGGATCCAGGTAAATTAGTAGTATCTGAGATATATGCCAACCAAGGACCTACTATGAAAAGATTCAGAGCAGGTTCAATGGGAAGAGCGTCATTGATTAAAAAAAGAAGCAGTCACATATCTGTAGTTTTAAAAGAAAAAGAGTAAGGAGGGGATAGTTAGTGGGTCAAAAAGTCAATCCGCACGGACTAAGAGTCGGAGTAATCAAAGACTGGAATGCAAGATGGTATGCAAAGGACAAAGATTTTGCAGATTTTCTTATCGAAGACGATAAGATAAGAAAGTTCATAAAGAAAAACCAATACACAGCTGGAATTTCTAGCATAGAAATTGAAAGATATGCAAACAGAATCAGGATACACATTCACACAGCTAAGCCGGGAATGGTGATTGGAAAAGGTGGTTCAGGTATTGAAGCTCTTAAAAACCAAATCGCAAAGCTAACAAACAAGAATGTATTCATAAACATCGTAGAGGTCAAAAATATAGATGCAAATGCACAACTTGTTGCTGAAAACATTGCTTCTCAGCTTGAAAGAAGAGTATCTTTCAGACGTGCAATGAAGCAGTCTATAACAAGAGCTTTAAGAAGCGGTGCTCAAGGTATCAAGACATGTGTATCAGGAAGACTAAACGGAGCTGAGATGGCTAGAACAGAGCATTACAGCGAAGGAAATGTACCTCTTCAAACACTGAGAGCAGATATCGATTATGGATTTGCAGAGGCAAATACGACTTATGGAAAAATCGGTGTTAAAGTTTGGATCAATAAAGGAGAAGTTCTTCCTGAAAAAAAAGAAGATAAGAAGAACTAAGGAAGGAGGAAACCATAATGTTAATGCCTAAAAGAGTTAAACGTAGAAGAGTTCATAGAGGTAGAATGAAAGGCAAAGCAACTAGAGGAAATACTATCAGTTATGGTGACTTTGCAATTCAGGCCCTGGAACCAGGCTGGATTACATCAAATCAAATAGAAGCAGCGCGTATCGCTATGACAAGATATATTAAAAGAGGCGGAAAAGTTTGGATTAAAATATTCCCAGACAAGCCAGTAACCCAAAAACCGGCAGAAACCAGGATGGGTTCCGGTAAAGGTTCGCCAGAATACTGGGTAGCCGTTGTTAAGCCAGGCAGAATTATGTTTGAAATTGCGGGAGTATCCGAAGAGTTGGCTAGAGAGGCCATGAGACTTGCAATGCACAAACTGCCTATCAAGACAAAATTTGTTACCCGTAAAGATTTTGAGGAAGTGGGTGGTGAATCCTAATGAAAGCTAAAGAGATAAGAGATTTAAGTACACAGGAATTGGAAACTAAACTTAGTGAACTCAAGGAAGAGTTGTTCAATCTTCGTTTCCAACTTGCCACTGGTCAATTGGAGAATCCAATGAGAATCAGAGAAGTTAAAAGAACATATGCTAGGATCAAAACGATCCTTAACGAGAGAGAATTAAAAGCTATAGAAGCTTAAGGAAAAAGGAGGGTACTTTTGTGGAAAGAGCGCAAAGAAAGACAAGAGTCGGAAAAGTAGTGAGTGACAAGATGGACAAAACGATCGTTGTTGCTGTTGAAACTTTTGTAAAACATCCTCTTTACAATAAAAGGGTTAAAAAAACCACGAAATTCAAAGCTCATGACGAACAAAACCAGTGCAACATGGGTGATGTTGTAAAAATCATGGAGACGAGACCTTTAAGTAAAGATAAAAGATGGAGATTAGTTGAGATAGTAGAAAAGGCACTGTAAGCGTGCTCGAAAGGAGGCAAAACAGATGATACAACAAGAAACCAGGCTTAAAGTTGCCGATAACACAGGTGCTAAAGAATTGTTGTGCATTAGAGTTCTCGGCGGTTCTGGAAAAAGATACGCTACTGTCGGAGACATCATCGTCTGCTCTGTTAAATCTGCAACACCAGGCGGAGTTGTTAAAAAGGGAGACGTAGTCAAGGCCGTAGTAGTAAGAACAGTTAAAAGTATTAGAAGAGAAGACGGAAGCTATATCAAATTCGATCAGAATGCTGCCGTAGTTATAAAAGATGACAAACAGCCCAGAGGAACACGTATTTTCGGACCTGTTGCTCGAGAGTTGAGAGAGCATAAATTCATGAAAATCTTATCCCTGGCGCCGGAAGTACTTTAAGAGGAGGTGGCTTAATTGAGAAAGAAAATGCATGTTAAAAAAGACGACGTAGTCATGGTTAACTCAGGAAAATTCAAAGGTGAATCAGGCAAGGTGCTTGCAGTTTATCCCAAGGAAAACCGAGTGATCGTAGAAGGAATAAACATGGTGACAAAGCATATGAAACCTTCCCAAAAAGTACAACAAGGCGGTATCATTAAGCAGGAAGGCAAGATTCACGCTTCGAACGTGTTGCTATATTGTGAAAAATGCAAAAAAGGTGTTCGGACTGGAATAAAATTCCTTGAAGATGGAAGCAAGGTTCGATACTGCAAAAAGTGTGGAGAGACATTTAACAAGTAGTAGGGAAGGAGGTAAACTAAATGCCAAGATTAAAGGATAAATATAAAAGCGAGGTAATTCCTGCGATGATGGAGAAGTTCAAGTACGACAACATCATGGAAGTACCGAAACTTGAAAAAGTTGTAATAAATATGGGACTGGGAGATGCTAAGGACAATGCCAAGCTTATCGAAGCGGCAGTTAACGACTTAAGCATCATTTCAGGACAGAAGCCAATTGTAACGAAGGCTAGAAAATCAGTTTCAAACTTCAAGCTTAGAGAAGGGATGAACGTAGGAGCTAAAGTTACCTTAAGAGCGGATAGGATGTACGAGTTTACAGATAAGTTATTTAATATTGCCCTTCCCAGAGTAAGAGACTTCAGAGGAATATCTGCCAAGTCTTTTGACGGAAGAGGAAACTACTCAATGGGAGTTAAGGAACAGCTTATATTCCCGGAAATTGAGTACGATAAAGTAGAACAGATCAGAGGTATGGACATCATTTTTGTAACAACTGCAAAAACTGATGAAGAAGCTTTGGAACTTTTAAGCTTGATGGGAATGCCTTTTAATCGATAATAAGGAGGAATATAAATGGCAAAAAAAGCTATGGTGGAAAAGCAGCAAAAGACACCAAAATATTCTACAAGGGCTTATAATAGATGCCGAATTTGCGGAAGACCTCATGCGTATTTGAGAAAATTCGGGATTTGCAGGATATGCTTCAGAGAAATGGCCTATAAAGGCGAAATACCAGGCGTTAAAAAAGCAAGCTGGTAAGATTGATTTTGTGGAAGGAGGTACACAATAATGGTAATGACCGATCCTATAGCAGATATGCTTACAAGAATCCGTAATGCAAATGATGCTAAACATGAATATGTAGAAATTCCGGCTTCAAACGAAAAAAAGGCTATAGCTAAAATTTTGTTGGAAGAAGGATTTGTTAAAAATGTTGTATATACGGAGGATGACAAGCAGGGAATGATAAAAATCACCCTGAAATATGGAGACAACAAACAAAAAGTTATCACCGGCATCAAGAGAATCTCAAAGCCGGGCCTAAGAGTATATACAAACAAAAATGAAATCCCAAAAGTGCTTAACGGACTGGGTATTGCGATTATCTCAACATCTAAAGGTGTTGTAACTGATAAAGCGGCAAGAAAAGTTGGAGTAGGCGGAGAGGTGCTTTGTTACGTTTGGTAACAAAACATCATAATAGGAGGTGTTAGAATGTCTAGAATCGGAAAAATGCCTGTTGCTATTCCCGCGGGAGTAACTATAACTGTTGACGGAAGCGATGTAACTGTAAAAGGACCAAAAGGTGAGCTTAAAAAGAGCTTTAACAGCGACATTGCAATCAAAGAAGTAGACGGAGAAGTAATTGTAACTAGACCGTCGGACAAAAAAGAGCATAGAGCCCTTCATGGTCTGACTAGGGCCCTTGTCAACAACATGGTTGTAGGCGTTAGCGCAGGGTTTGAAAAGAGACTTGAAATCAACGGAGTTGGATACAGAGCGGCAAAGCAAGGCAAGAAATTAACTTTAAACTTGGGATATTCTCATTCTGTAGAGATGGAAGATCCAGCAGGCATAGAAACAGAAGTCGAAGGAACAAACAAGATTATCGTAAGAGGCATCGACAAAGAAAAAGTTGGAGAGCACGCTGCGAATATCAGAAAGAAAAGACAACCTGAGCCATATAAAGGTAAAGGAATAAAATACGCTGACGAAAAAATCAGACGTAAAGAAGGAAAAACCGGTAAGTAGAAAGGAGTGAATCCAAATGATAAAAAAGCCCGTTAAAAACAAAATCAGAAAAAATAGACATAAAAGATTAAGATTTAAAATTAACGGAACTTCAGAAAGACCAAGACTGAATGTATATAGAAGCAATTCAAATATATATGCGCAAATCATCGATGATTCCAACGGAACAACATTGGTCAGCGCTTCCACGCTAGATAAAGATCTTAAGGAGAAACTCTCTTCTACAAGAACTAAAGAGGCGGCTAAGATCGTAGGAAAGGCTATAGCACAAAAAGCAATTTCCAAAGGAATTGAAACCGTAGTTTTTGACCGTGGAGGTTATATCTACCATGGTAGAGTAAAAGAACTGGCTGAGGGCGCAAGAGAAGCCGGATTGAAGTTTTAGAAAAGGAGGTTAATCCATGCAGCGAGAAATGATTGATGCTAGCAAACTTGACCTGAAAGAAAAGGTCGTATCTATAAATAGAGTAACTAAAGTTGTAAAAGGTGGACGAAACTTTAGATTTAGCTGTTTGGTTATCGTAGGAGATGAAAACGGCCATGTAGGAGCAGGCGTAGGAAAAGCAATCGAAATTCCTGAAGCAATCAGAAAAGGAATAGAAGATGCTAAAAAGAATCTAATCAAGATTCCTTTGTCAAACACCACTATCCCACATGAAGTTATCGGACATTTTGGTGCAGGCAATGTACTTTTGAAGCCGGCAGGAGAAGGTACTGGTGTTATTGCAGGGGGACCTGTAAGAGCAGTTCTTGAGCTTGCTGGAGTAAGAGACATTAGAACCAAATCTTTGGGAACGAACAATGCAAGAAACATGGTAAACGCAACGATGGAGGGACTTTCACGTCTTACTACTGTTGAGCAGGTTGCCAAACTTAGAGGAAAAACAGTAGAAGAAATTCTAGGATAGGAGGGAGTATCCTTGCCAAATTTAAAGATTATTTTAAAGAAAAGCAAAATAGGCAGACTGGAAAAGCAAGTTGCTACAGTTGAAGCCTTGGGACTAAAAAAAATCGGTCAGACTGTTATCAAGGAAGATACACCTCAAATTAGAGGTATGATAAATAAGATTGACTTTATGCTGGAAGTAGAAGAAGTATAAGGAGGTGTACAGATGAAATTACATGAGCTAAGACCTGCAGATGGTTCTACCGCCAAGAAAAAGAGAAAAGGTAGAGGTACTGCTACAGGACAAGGAAAAACTGCCGGACGTGGTCAGGACGGACAAAAATCAAGATCAGGCGGTGGTGTGAGAATCGGATTTGAAGGTGGACAGATGCCATTGGCAAGAAGACTTCCTAAAAGAGGGTTTTCAAACGCTAGATTTAAAAAAGAGTACGCGATCGTGAATGTAGAAGATTTAAATGTTTTTACTGAAAACACCGAAGTAACCCCAGAGCTTCTTATTGAAGCGGGATTGGTTAAAAAATCTCTAACTGGTATCAAGGTACTGGGAAATGGAGATCTAAACGTATCTTTAACGGTAAAAGCGAATAAAATCAGCAAATCTGCTGAAGATAAGATCGTATCAGCCGGAGGAAAGGTAGAGGTGATCTAATATGCTCTCTACCTTACGGGATGCCTGGAGAATACCCGATTTAAGAAAAAAAATCATTTTCACATTATTGATGCTTTTTATTTATCGATTAGGTAGCTTCATATCGGTTCCCTATATTGATACAGCCATACTGGCTCAATATATACAAGATGGAGGCATGTTGGGTTTCTACGACATATTTGCAGGAGGAAACTTCAGCAATTTCACCATTTTTGCCATGAGCATCACGCCGTATATCAATGCTTCAATTATCATGAATCTTCTTACCTTTGCAATACCGGCCCTTGAAAGGCTTTCTAAGGAAGGGGAAGAGGGAAGAAAGAAGTTGGCGCAGTATACAAGGTATCTTACAGTGATATTGGCTTTAGTGCAAGCTCTAGGTATGACGCTTACATTCCAGCAGATAATGACTGAGAAAACTTGGTTCACTATTACACTTGCGATCCTGACAATTACTGCAGGAACAGCATTTTTGATGTGGCTTGGCGAACAGATTACGGAAAATGGAATCGGAAACGGTATATCACTTATAATATTCGTAAGCATAATTTCCAGACTGCCTTTCGCACTGAAAGGTCTTTGGGAATATGTACAAGTTGGAACGCTTAATATATTCAGCTTGATTTTATTCTTCCTATTTGCATTGTTAGTAATAGTGGTGGTCATAGCAGTACAGGAAGGTCAAAGAAGGATTCCGGTACAGTATTCAAAAAGAGTCGTAGGTCGAAAAATGTACGGTGGACAAAGCACCCATATACCCTTGAAGGTAAATATGTCAGGGGTAATTCCAGTGATTTTTGCCAGTTCGATAACGATGTTTCCGGCAACGCTGGCAAACTTTTTCCCAAATTCCGGAGTAGCCAACTGGATAGTTAAATACTTTGGATGGGGAACTACGGTAACTACAATTTTATACATTTCATTGATAATTGCATTTACATTTTTTTATACAGCAATTACCTTCAATCCGATTGAAATTGCAAACAACCTAAAGAAAAATGGTGGATTCATACCTGGAATAAGACCAGGCAGGCCCACAACGGACTACATAAACAAGTCTGTTACCAAACTTACCTTATTTGGTGGGATTTTTCTTGCGGCGGTTGCTACAATCCCGATTATTTTGGGTAATATAATGAATGTAAACCTTCAGTTTGGCGGAACCAGCTTGCTAATAGTAGTTGGAGTTGCCATTGAATCCATTAAACAACTGGAGTCTCAGATGATGATGAGACACTATAACGGATTTTTGAAGTAAATAGTGCATTGGAGATGAGCGAATTGAGAATAATTTTACTAGGACCTCCGGGAGCTGGAAAGGGAACACAGGCTGCAAAAATAGTTGAAGCTTACAACATCCCGCATATTTCCACTGGAGACATCTTTAGAAAGAATTTAAAAGAAAACACGCCGCTGGGGTTAAAGGCCAAAGAGTACATGGATAAAGGACTGTTAGTTCCAGATGAGCTGGTAGTAGATCTGGTTAAAGACAGATTGCTGGAGAAAGATTGCGAAGCAGGATTTATGCTTGATGGCTTCCCAAGGACTGTTTTTCAAGCAGAAGCCTTGGAAAAAGAACTTGGAAGCTTGAACATCGAGTTAAATGCAGTCTTGAATATAGAAGTTGATCAAGAGCTGCTTCTAAAAAGAATAACTGGTAGAAGAATCTGCAAGTCTTGTGGAGCTACGTATCACATAAGCTTCAATCCTCCTGAAAAGGAAGGTGTCTGCGATCTGTGCAGCGGTGAGCTCTACCAAAGAGCTGATGATGTAGAGGATACAGTGGCAAAGAGACTTCAGGTATACAACGAACAAACTCAACCCTTGATTGATTTTTATAAAGGGAGAGGGTTGCTGGTGGACATAAATGGACAGCAAGATATCAACCTGGTGTTTGAAGAGATTATAAAGGCTCTTCAAGGAGCAAAAGAATGATCATCGTAAAGTCGCCGGAAGAAATTCGATTGATGAAAAAAGCGGGTAAGATTGTAGCAGGAGTTCATAGAGAGATGGCAAAGCACATCAAACCTGGAATCACTACAATAGAACTGGACAGACTGGCGGAAGAGTTCATACTCAAAGCCGGTGCCAAACCTGCTTTCAAAGGTTATCATGGTTTTCCTGCTTCTATCTGCACTTCTATCAATGAACAGGTTGTTCATGGAATACCGTCGGAGAGGGTGCTACATGAAGGAGATATTATCAGCGTCGATGTGGGATCCATACTAAACGGATTTTACGGAGATAGTGCCAAAACTTACGGTGTGGGAAACATCAGCGATGAGGCACAAAAGCTGATTGATGTTACGAGACAAAGCTTCTACGATGGGATTGAATTTGCAGTAAAAGGCAACAGATTATCTGACATATCAAGCCGGATACAAAAAACCGTTGAGGATAACGGGTTTTCAGTAGTTGTAGATTACGTGGGACATGGTATAGGAAGGGACATGCATGAAGATCCTCCAATACCCAATTTTGGAATTCCCAACAGAGGTCCGAGGCTAACTCCTGGGATGGCACTTGCCATAGAACCCATGGTCAATGTGGGAACTTACAAGGTGAAGACCCTTAAGGACAACTGGACGGTTGTGACGCTGGATGGAAAGTATTCAGCTCATTACGAGCATACTATTGCCATAAGTCCTGAGGGACCACCGGAAATTCTTACAAAAGAGTAGTTTTACGAGGTGTAAAAGGAAATGGACGAAGAAAATTTAAAGTTGGGTCAGGTTGTGCGCTCAATAGCAGGAAGGGATAAAGGCAACTTCATGGTTGTTTTTAGAACTGATGAACCGGAATTTGCAAGCATTGCTGATGGAGATTTGCGAAGAATCGAAAAAGGCAAGAGAAAGAAGATAAAACATCTTGCAAAAACAAATTATGTTGTTGAGGATATAAACAAAAAACTGACAAAAGGTCTTAAAGTAACAAATGCTGAAATTAGACGAGGTTTGGACAGATATAAAAAAGATTGCCTTATTGGAGAACAGGAGGTTGTGAAATGACCAAGCAGGATGTTATTGAAGTCGAAGGTACGGTTCTTGAGGCTATGCCTAATACGATGTTTCAGGTTGAGCTGGAAAATGGACACAAAATCCTTGCTCATATTTCCGGTAAATTGAGGATGAACTATATCCGTATACTGCCTGGAGACAAAGTAATTGTAGAATTATCACCTTATGACTTGACGCGCGGCAGAATAATCTGGCGTGGTAAAGGAAAAAAGGGATAAAGGAGGAATAAAGATGAAAGTAAGACCATCTGTAAAACCTATTTGCGAAAAGTGCAAAATAATAAAGAGAAAAGGCAGAGTAATGGTTATCTGCGAAAATCCAAAACACAAGCAAAAGCAAGGTTAAAACATGAATGTAGTTGCGGCTGAGTATCTATGGGGTACTGCTATGTTCTTAATAATAAATACACAAATAAAACAGGAGGTGTAACATTTAATGGCCAGAATCGCCGGTGTTGACTTACCAAGAGATAAAAGAGTTGAAGTTGGTTTGACTTATATTTACGGTATAGGACTTACCAGTTCACAGAAAATATTGACCAAAGCAGGTATTAATCCTGAGACAAGAATCAAGGATCTTACTGAGTCTGAAGTAAACCAGCTTAGATCCATTATCGATGGAGATTTCACAGTTGAAGGTGACCTTAGAAGAGAAGTCAACCTTAACATTAAGAGACTCATTGAAATCGGAAGCTACAGAGGGTTAAGACACAGAAAAGGTCTTCCCGTAAGAGGACAAAAGACCAAAACAAATGCTAGAACAAGAAAAGGTCCTAAGAGAACTGTAAGCAGAAAGAAAAAATAGTAGTTAGGAGGGAAATCAGGTATGGCAGCTAAAAAAGTTGTTAGAAGCAGAAAAAAGAAAATTAAAAAGAATATCGAGCGAGGACAAGCTCATATTCAGTCAACATTCAATAATACGATCGTGACCATTACCGATGTTTCTGGAAACGCTATTTCATGGGCCAGCGCAGGTGGCTTGGGATTTAAAGGTTCTAGAAAAAGCACTCCTTTCGCAGCTCAAATGGCGGCGGAAGAAGCTGCAAAAGTGGCTAAAGAGCACGGTTTGAAAATAATTGAAGTATTCGTCAAAGGGCCTGGTTCAGGAAGGGAAGCAGCAATCAGATCATTGCAAGCTGCTGGCATGGAAATCACATCAATCAAGGATGTTACTCCAATTCCCCACAATGGATGCAGACCACCAAAAAGAAGAAGAGTATAGTTTAAGATTGGGAGGTGTTATAAACTAATGGCAAGATATACGGAAGCATCGTGCAGACTATGCAGAAGAGAAGACATGAAGCTGTACCTAAAAGGAGACAAGTGCTACAGCAACAAGTGTCCTATGGAAAAGAGAGCTTTTGCTCCGGGGCAACATGGACAAAGGAGAACAAAACTTTCAGAATATGGTATTCAGCTTAGAGAAAAGCAAAAGGCTAAAAGAATATATGGAATCATGGAAAAGCAATTTAGAAATTACTTTGAAATGGCAGCCAAGAAGCAGGGAATCACAGGCGAGAACCTTTTGCAATTATTGGAATTGAGACTTGACAATGTTGTATATAGACTAGGATTAGCAGCATCAAGAAAAGAAGCAAGACAATTGGTACTACATGGACATTATCTGGTAAATGGCAAAAAAGTCAATATCCCTTCTTACCAAATGAGTGAAGGCGATATGATTCAGGTTGTTGAGAAAAGCAGAAAATCTGATAAGTTCAAGGCAATTGTGGAATCAACTTCCAGCAAAGTAACTCCAAAATGGTTGGAAGCAGATTTTGAGAAGCTCGAAGGTAAGGTTGTTGCATTGCCTGCAAGAGACGATATAGATCTGAACATTGAAGATCACTTGATCGTCGAGCTCTACTCAAGATAGACATTGATAGATTAGTTACCCTCAAAATTCCACGGAACAAAATATTAAATGGGAGGGTTTATGTATGATAGAAATCGAGAAACCGAGAATTGAGATCATAGAATTGTCTGAGGACAATAAATACGGCAAGTTTGTTGTAGAGCCCCTTGAAAGGGGCTACGGAATAACACTAGGGAATTCTTTGAGAAGAATCATGCTTTCTTCTTTGCCGGGAGTTGCGGTCACCAGTGTTAAAATTGATGGCGTTCTTCATGAGTTTGCAACTGTTCCGGGTGTTAAGGAAGATGTGGTTGAAATTATACTGAACCTTAAGGGTCTTGCTGCTAAGTTATACTGTGACGAACCAAAAACAGTCAGGATAGAAGCAAAAGGCGAAGGTGAAGTTACAGCAGGAGACATAGTTGCGGATGCAGATGTGGATATTTTAAATCCTGACATGCACATAGCATACTTAAGCGAAGGTGGAGAGCTCAACATGGAAATCGTTCTTGAAAAAGGACGAGGATATGTTTCGGCAGAGAAAAACAAGTCGAAAGAGCAACCTATAGGAACAATTCCCGTAGACTCTTCTTTTACCACTGTAAAAAAAGTAAACTATTCGGTTGAAGATACCCGTGTAGGGCAAGTTACTGATTTTGACAAGTTGACAATTGAACTTTGGACAGATGGCACAATTACTCCGGAAGAAGCTATATCTCTTTCCGCAAAAATACTTAATGAGCATCTAAGCTTGTTCATCGACCTGACAGACCATGTAAGCACTGTTGAAATCATGGTAGAGAAGGAAGAAAACAAAAAAGAAAAAATGCTCGAGATGTCCATTGAAGAACTGGAACTGTCTGTTAGATCAAGCAACTGCTTGAGAAGGGCAAATATCAACACTGTTGAAGAATTGACAGAAAAATCCGAGGAAGACATGATGAAAGTCAGGAACTTGGGTAAAAAGTCATTAAATGAGATAAAATACAAGCTAGGTGAGATAGGCCTTGGCTTGAGACAAAGCGACGAGTAAGAAGGAGGGATAACGATGGCTGGTTATAGAAAACTGGGACGTCCCACAGATCAGAGAAAAGCGATGCTGAGAAATCTGGTTACCGCCCTATTGGATAACGGGAAACTTGAAACAACAATCACTAGAGCCAAGGAAACCGGTAAAATTGCTGAAAAAATGATCACACTGGGCAAAAGAGGAGATCTTCACGCAAGAAGACAAGCTTTGGCTTACATCAACAGCGAAGCAGTTGTAGCAAAGCTTTTTGATGAAATAGCACCAAAGTACAAGGAAAGAAACGGTGGATACACTAGAATATACAAACTTGGGCAAAGAAGAGGAGACGCTGCAGAAGCGGCTTTGATCGAATTGGTATAGTGACTGTGGGATTAAACAATTGTTTAATCCCTTTTGTCCATTTTAATTGGAAATGAGGCACTTATGGAAAAAATGATCGAATTTAAGAATGTTGGTTATATTTATGAAAAGCATGAAGGTGCAGAGACAGTAGCCATTGATGGTGTTAGTTTTTCCGTAAGAAAGGGTGAATTTATCGGAATCATAGGACACAATGGTTCGGGTAAATCCACCCTCTCGAAGTTGATTAATGCAATTTTATTTCCTACATCTGGAGACATTTGGGTTGCAGGAATAAACACAAAGGATCACAGCCGCATATGGGATATCAGGCAAAGCGCAGGGATGGTATTTCAAAATCCGGACAACCAGCTGGTAGCGACAATGGTAGAAGAAGAAGTAGCTTTTGGTCCGGAAAACCTTGGAATAGATCCAAAAGAGATACGAAAAAGAGTTGATGAAGCTTTAAAGACAGTAGAGATGGGTGAATACAAAAATAAAAAGCCGCATCAGCTTTCCGGTGGACAAAAACAGCGAATCGCCATAGCTGGAATACTGGCTATGAAACCAAAATGCATAATTCTCGACGAACCTACTGCAATGCTCGATCCTGCAGGTCGAAAAGAGGTCATAGAGACGATTAAACGGTTAAATAGAGAAGAGAATATAACTATACTCCACATAACTCATTATATGGATGAAGTAGTGGATGCTGATAGAATCATCGTTATGGATGAAGGCAAAATAGCGATGGAAGGAACTCCTAGAGAAGTTCTGTGTCAAGTTGAAAAATTAAAAGATCTTAGGCTGGATGTGCCCCAAATTACTGAGTTGGCATACAGCTTGCAAAAAGAAGAAATCGACTTTGGATGTGGGGTTCTTACTGTGGAGGAGATGGTGGATCGATTATGTCAATAGAGATAAAAAATTTATCACATATATACTCTCAAGGTTCGCCATTTGAATCTATTGCCTTAGATGACATAAGTGCAGTAATTGACAAGGGAAGCTTTATTGGACTTATTGGACATACCGGATCAGGAAAATCTACGTTTATACAGCATCTTAACGTCCTTTTAAAACCTACAATGGGACAAATATTTATCGACGGCATTGATATAAACGATAAATCAACCAAGGTAAAATCGATAAGACAAAAAGTAGGACTGGTTTTTCAATATCCCGAGCATCAGCTCTTTGAAGAGACGGTTGAGAAGGATGTGGCATTTGGACCTGAAAATCTTGGACTTGGTGATGCAGAGATAAAAAAGAGAGTTAAAGATGCGTTGACTATGGTTGGACTTGATTATGATAAGATTAAGGATAAATCACCCTTTGAGTTAAGTGGAGGTCAAATGAGAAGGGTAGCAATAGCAGGAGTTCTGGCTATGAAGCCAAGCATCTTGATTTTAGATGAACCGACGGCTGGCCTTGATCCGAGAGGAAGAGATGATATATTAAACGTCATCAGTGAGCTTCATCGAAGGGAAAAAATAACAGTTATTCTAGTATCCCATAGCATGGAAGATATAGCTAAGCATGTAGAGAAGATCATGGTTATGTTCGATGGCAAAATAAAGATATTTGATACTCCGCAAAATGTTTTTTCTCAAGTGGATCTGTTGGAAAACATAGGGTTGGCAGTTCCGCAAGTAACGTATCTAATGAGAAAGCTTAAGGAAATAGACCCTTTGATAGATCAAAATATATACACGGTGCAACAGGCTAAGGAAGAAATTATTAGGATGATGAGGAGAAGGAAAGATGCTTAAGGATGTAACTATAGGTCAATATTATCCTACAAATTCATTTATCCACAAGCTTGATCCTAGAACAAAAATCCACTTTACTTTTTTGTACATAATCGCCCTATTTACAATAGATAATTTTTATGGATATTTGGCAGCATTTGCATTGCTTATGGGGATCACTCTAGTATCGAAAATTCCTGTGGGGTATATCTTAAGAGGTATAAAAGGACTTGTTTTTATAATACTCATAACTGTTTTGATAAATCTTTTTATGACTCCAGGCACACCGAAATTTGAAATTTGGCGCTTGACTATAACTGAAGAGGGTCTGGAAATTGCAGCATTTATGGCTCTCAGGCTAATATTTTTGGTAACGGGAACTTCCATAATGACACTTACTACATCACCTATTGCACTTACTGACGGCATAGAGTATTCCTTAAGAAGCATTCCGGGAGTAAAAAAATACGCTCATGAACTTGCCATGATGATGACTATTGCATTGAGATTCATTCCTACTCTCATGGAGGAAACTGACAGAATCATGAAGGCTCAAAAAGCTCGAGGCGCAGACTTGGAAAGTGGAAACCTTGTGCAAAGAGCCAAAAATTTGATACCGATTCTAGTTCCGCTTTTTGTGAGCGCTTTCAGGAGGGCAGATGAACTTGCGATAGCTATGGAAGCAAGATGTTACAGAGGAGGGCACGATCGGACTAGACTAAATGAACTCAAATACAATAAGAGGGACGTATACGCCTATTTTGTAATACTTGGAATGATGGTTGCTATTTTCGCAACTAGATGGCTTTAGGAGAAATTAAATGAGAAATATACAAGTGTTCGTTGAATATGATGGAACTGCCTACTGCGGCTGGCAAAAGCAGATTAATGGAATCAGCATACAGGAAAAGCTTATGGAGTCTATATACGCTGTGACAAAAGAAATGGCAAAAATCACAGGTTCAGGGAGAACTGATGCAGGAGTGCATGCGTGGGAACAGTCAGCGAATTTTTATACGAAAAGCAAAATTCCCGTAAATAGAATTCCATTGGCTTTAAATTCTCATCTGCCAAAAGATATCAGAATCGTAGGAGCCGCTGAAAAAGATGAAGCTTTTCATAGCAGGTATCATGCAAAAGGCAAGGTATACGAATACATAGTGTTGAACAGACCTTACGCAAGTGCACTAGACAGAAATAGATCATGGCATGTGAGAGAGAAATTGGATATTGATAAGATAGAAAAAGCAATGACCTTTTTTATAGGAGCATATGACTTCACAACATTTTCTTCGGTAAAAAGCCAAGTGAGAGACAAGGTTCGAAATGTCACCGGATTCGAAGTGACAAGAGATGGATTTGCATTGTGTTTTCGAATTGAAGGCGATGGGTTTTTATATAATATGGTAAGGATAATAATAGGAACGCTAATTGAGGTAGGCAGAGGCAGAATAGACGCAGAGAGCATACCTGATATGATAAAAGGAAAAAATCGGGCTTTATCAGGCCCTACAGCACCACCACAGGGGTTATATCTTAAAAAAGTTATATATTAATATACGGGATTTGTTGACATTAATGCTTTGGTATTATAAAATATACGTTGGCACGTTATCTGATCCACTAGCCCCGGATCGGTTAATTTATAAAGATTATTTAAGTTGAATGGAGGATGTAAAATGAACGCAAGAGCTACAGTAATGGCGAAAAGCGGCGAAGTAGAAAGAAAATGGTTCGTTGTTGATGCTGACGGCAAGACATTGGGACGATTAGCCAGCGAAGTTGCGAAAATTCTTCGCGGTAAAAATAAACCGATATATACACCACACGTTGACACAGGAGATTTTGTGATTGTAATCAATGCTGAAAAAATTGCACTTACAGGAAAGAAACTAGATCAAAAGATGTACAGAAGGCATAGCGGTTATATTGGCGGCATGAAAGAGATATCTTATAGAAAACTTTTGGCAGATAAGCCTGAATTTGTTATTGAGAAAGCTGTAAAAGGAATGCTTCCTCACAATATTTTAGGAAGACAAATGTTCAAAAAACTTAAGGTATATAAAGGCAGCGAGCATCCGCACGCGGCACAAAAGCCAGAAGTTTTAGAACTGAACATTTAGAAAAGGGGAGGAGGAAATAATATGTCAAAAACACAATACCTAGGAACTGGAAGAAGAAAAAAATCTATCGCTAGAGTAAGATTGCTGCCTGGAAATGGCAAGTTTACTGTAAATAAAAAAGATTTGAACGATTACTTTGGAATGGAAACATTAAAGGTTATTGCAAAACAGCCATTGACTCTGACCGATTCTAACGATAAGTTCGATATCGTGGTAAATGTCCACGGTGGAGGATTTACAGGTCAAGCAGGAGCAATAAGACATGGCATCGCAAGAGCCCTAATCAAAGCAGATGAAAACATGAGAGGCGATTTGAAAAAAGCCGGCTTCTTGACAAGGGATTCCAGAATGAAGGAAAGAAAGAAATACGGTCTTAAAAAAGCAAGAAAAGCATCTCAGTTCTCAAAGAGATAATTTCTTCTTTGCGCATGATGAATATATCGAACCGTCAGGGATATCCTGGCGGTTTTTTTACTTAATGTAAAAAAATTGAAATAGAAGGTGTGTTTATATGGAATTGACTCAAGAGAGAGTAGTGCCAAAGCTCATGAACCCCAAAAACGGAATGCTGATAGAGCATATTGAAAGATACAGATTTGCTTCTGAGTTTGCAAGGGGCAGAGTTTTAGATATTGCATGCGGAGCCGGATATGGCAGCGAGTTGATGTTGCGTGGTAAGAATGGCATGCTAATTGACGAAATATTAGGCGCGGATATAGATAAAAAAGCAGTGGAATATGCTTTGGAACACTACAGCTTTGATAATGTGTCCTATGTCGTGGCAAACGCCTTGAACCCAGACCTTAAAGAGGAACTTGGGAACTTTGATACTATAGTTAGCTTTGAGACAATAGAGCATTTTAAAGGCGATGAAGTATTTATAAAAAACCTTTATGATATGCTAAAGCCGGGGGGAACGGCTATAATATCAACGCCTTTTGGGAAAGGAAAAGACCAACCGTGCAAAAATCCCTATCATGTTTATCAGTATAAGGAGGAAGAGTTTTTAGAAGTTCTTTCGATTTTTGATGATGTAAAGATGTATCACCAAAGAGATTCTGATATAGAGTTGCCTTTGGAAGGCAAGAAATATTACTTGATGGTGGCCGTTTGCAAAAAATGCTAGGCGAATCATTGCTGTTAAAGAGGCATTTTAAGAAGATATAAGTACACAGAGATAAGGGTTATTATCATTTTAAGCAGATAATTCATTTTTTATTCTTAAATATATAGAAGAGTTATTTTTCTAAGCTATTAAACAATGAAAACAACTGCAAGTGAGAGCCTTTTATGATAAAATTATATGATGATCAGACTGAAAAATTAATGATAAATGATGAAAGCAGGAATGAGATGATGGATTTGTCGGAGAAATCTTTGCCGATAGGTGTAATGGATTCAGGAGTAGGCGGGTTAACAGTAGTTAGAGAAATCACCAAATTATTGCCTGGTGAAGATGTAATATACTTTGGGGATTCAAAAAGAATGCCCTATGGCAATAGAAGTGAAAAAGAAATAGTTTTTTTGGCAGATAAAATAATCGAATTTTTAGAAGAAAAAAAGGTGAAAGCCATATTGTTAGCTTGCAATACGGTTTCTTCTCAAATTGAAAAACTGATTCACAAAGTTCCTGTGTTCGGAATAATCGAAGCAGGCTGTATTGCTGCAATAGAGAGCAGCGACGCAGCGAACATAGGATTGATTGCAACTGTGGCTACTGTTAAAAGCGGAGTTTATGACAGGACTTTAAGGCAGATGGATAGCCGACGAAGTTTTATTTCGAACGATAGCAGGAAATTGCCGCAGGTCATAAACGACCAGTTAAAACATAAATACCTCTTGAATAAGCATATACACGAGTGTATTGATCCTATCTTGGAAAAAGGCGATATAAACGAATTGATAATGGGATGCAGCCACTTTCCGATAATAGAAAATGAAATTGCTGAGCTATATCCTGGGTTGAAGCTGATAAATCCTGCAAACAAGCAGGTGCAGATGCTTAAAGATTACCTTGAAGAAAATGATCTGCTTAATCCAACAAAAATGAGGAACATAGAGATTTTTACTACTGCAAGGATAAATGAATTTAAAGAGGCCCTTGACCGGCTTAATATTGTCGAATACGAGTTAAATAAGGTTGCTTTGTTGGATGAAGATTATGAAAAATAAGACAGTGACCATAAAAATACAGTGTCAGAAAGGGGACGTGAATATTGGAAAATCAAAAAAAGACATTATATAGCGGGATACAACCTTCGGGTTCGTTTACCATAGGAAATTATTTCGGTGCTATAAAAAATTGGGTAGATCTTCAGGATGACTACAATTGTTATTTCTGTGTGGTTGATCTTCATGCACTGACGGTACCACAAGTTCCTAAGGATTTAAGGAAAAATAGCTATGAATCTTTTATAACGCTGCTTGCAGCTGGCTTAGATCCAGAAAAAGTTGCTATCTACTTTCAGTCCCACGTGAGTGCACATGCAGAGCTAGCTTGGATATTAAACTGCTATTCTTACATGGGGGAATTGGGAAGAATGACACAATTCAAGGATAAGTCACAAAAGCAAGGAGAGAATATAAGAGTTGGACTCTACGGTTATCCTGTGCTTATGGCATCGGACATATTGCTTTATCAAACAGATTTGGTGCCGGTAGGAGAGGATCAGAAACAGCATCTAGAGCTTACTAGGGATATAGCCAATAGGTTCAACAACCTTTATTCACCCACATTTAAGGTGCCGGAACCTTATATAGGGGAAAAGGGCGCTAGGATCATGAGCTTGCAGGAACCAAATAAAAAGATGTCCAAGTCAGATGAGAATGTCAATTCATTCATTACATTAAGAGACAACAAAGATACAGTTATCAAAAAATTTAAAAGAGCCATCACGGATTCTGATTCACAAGTTAGATTTGATCGAGATGAAAAACCGGGAGTATCAAACTTGATGGAAATATATAGCTGCGCAACGAACAAAGATTTTGCTGAGATAGAAAGAGAATTTGAGGGCAAAGGATACGGAGATTTTAAAAATGCTGTTGGAGAAGCTGTGGCAGATGCACTTTTGCCAATTCAGAAAAGATTTGAAATGTTAAGCAAGGATAAGGCGTACGTTGAAGAAGTAATTAAAAAGAGCACTGAAAAAACTCAAAGAGCTGCATTTAAAACTTTGAGCAAAGTGAAGAAGAAAGTAGGACTGTATTCTTTATAAAGAACAAAGCAGGATTGATCTTTCAAAATCAGTTGAATCAAATGATGAGTTGTGATAACATAAAGTTTACTCTAATTATAATGGGTGCATATATATGCAAATAAATGTGCGTCAGTGCATTAAAACACGATTATAATGAATAAATATTAATACTATGGTTTTGGAAGAGAGGGATATTAATGTTTGAAAATAAGGCATATAAATATAAGGCAATTGATATAAATGAGCCGAATCTATACAAAGAATATTTTCCATATACAGAAATTCCGAAGATAAAATTTGATAACAAATTTATGCCAATGGATATGCCCGAAGATATATGGATTACGGATACCACTTTTAGAGATGGACAACAGTCGATGTCTGCATTTACCGTAGAACAGATTGAAAAGCTATTTGACTTCATGCATCAAATAAATAATGGCACCGGCTTGATTCGGACCTCAGAGTTTTTTTTGTATTCCGAAAAAGATCGACAAGCAGTATACAAATGTATGGAAAAAGGCTACGATTTTCCGCAGATCACATCTTGGATTCGTGCCAACGTCAATGATTTTGAATTGGTTAAAAGCATGGGAATAAAGGAAACCGGATTATTGATGTCTTGTTCCGATTATCATATATTTAAAAAACTTAAATTGAATAGATCTAGTTGCATGGAAAAATATTTAGATATAATAAAAAAAGCATTAGAAGAAGGGATATTGCCAAGATGTCATTTGGAAGACATAACAAGAGCAGATTTCTACGGCTTCGTGCTTCCGCTTATAAAAAATATTCAGGAGCTTGGCAAAGAAGCGGGAGTGCAGATAAAAATCAGAGTATGCGACACTCTTGGGCTTGGGGTTCCATATCAAGGTGCTGAGTTGCCTAGAAGCGTGCCGGCATTGATACAAGAGATCAAAAGACAAGGCGGAGTTCCTTCAGAAGCTATTGAATGGCATGGCCACAACGATTATCATAATGTAGTGACAAATGCTACTGCTGCATGGCTATACGGAGCAGCTGCTGTAAACACTACCATATTCGGTATTGGAGAAAGAACTGGAAATTGTCCACTTGAAGGAATGCTGGTTGAATACTGTCAGCTTAGAAGTGATAAGGACATCAATTTGACTATAATCAATGAGCTGAGGACTTTTTTTGAAAGAGAATTTAATTATTTCATTGATGCGAAAAGACCGTTTGTAGGTGATGACTTCAATATGACAAAGGCAGGGGTTCATGCGGACGGAATAATGAAATACGAGGCGATTTATAATTCCTTCGACACAAAAAAAATACTAAACAGGCCTGTAGTGATAAAAGTGAATCAAGCTTCGGGGCTTGCAGGCATAGCTGCTTGGATTAACAACTATTGTTCTTTAAATGAAGATAAGAAGGTTGGAAAGAAGGATCCGTTGGTGCTGAAAATAAAAACTTGGGTAGATGAGCAATACGAAAGAGGCAGGACCACTTCGATATCTGATGAAGAGCTTGCAGCATTTGTAGAAAGACACAAATAGCTGTATTTATAAAAGTAAAAAATATTAAGATTGGAGATGTGATCAATGGGTTATACAATAACTGAGAAAATTATCAAGGATCATTTGGTTGTAGGCGAGATGACAAGAGGAGAAGAGATTGGGATTAGAATTGATCAGACGCTTACCCAAGACTCTACCGGAACGATGGCATATCTGCAGTTTGAGGCAATGGAAGTACCAAGAGTAAAGACGAAGAGGTCTGTAGCTTATATCGATCATAACATGCTTCAGACAGGCCCTGAGAATATGGATGATCATATTTACATTCAAACAGTAGCTAAGAAACACGGGGTATATTATTCAAAACCGGGTAATGGAATATGCCATCAGGTCAACATAGAGCGATTTGGAGTTCCGGGGCAGACGCTTCTGGGTTCGGATAGTCATACTCCTACAGGCGGAGGAATAGGAATGCTCGCCATAGGTGCTGGGGGTCTGGATGTTGCAGTGGCCATGGCAGGTGGAGAGTATTACATAACTATGCCGGAGATCGTGAAAGTACAGCTGGAAGGAAAGCTTAATCCCGGAGTGGCATCTAAAGATATCATCTTAGAAGTATTGAAAAGATGTACTGTAAAAGGTGGAATCAACAGGGTGTTTGAATATGTGGGAGAAGGCGTTAAAGGTTTGACAGTGCCTGAAAGGGCAACTATAACAAATATGGGAGCTGAGCTTGGAGCGACTACATCCGTGTTTCCAGCAGATGAGATAACACTTGAGTTTTTAAAGAGCCAAGGAAGGGAAGAAGATTTCAAAGCTATTTCGGCCGATGAAGATGCAAAGTATGATATGGAAATAGTTATAGAGTTGGATAAGCTAGGCGCGATGGCAGCATGTCCACATAGCCCGGATAATGTAAAATCAATTAAAGATCTGGAAGGAACAAAAGTCAATCAGATAGCAATAGGAAGCTGCACTAACTCTTCGTATCTTGATTTAATGAAGGTCGCGAATATCTTAGAAGGAAAGACTGTTGCGGAAGACGTATCATTAGTTATTTCACCTGGATCAAAACAAGTATTGAATATGCTTGCAGAAAACGGATCGTTGGCAAAACTGATAGATTCAGGAGCCAGGATACTGGAGTGTGGCTGTGGACCTTGCATTGGAATGGGACAGTCGCCAAACACCAAAGGAGTCTCGTTGAGGACTTTTAACAGAAACTTTAAAGGCAGAAGCGGTACCGTAGATGCAGATGTTTATATTGTAAGTCCTGAAACAGCAGCAGTTTCTGCTATAACAGGGAAAATAACAGATCCCGTAGCTAATATACGAGCCAACGTTTTGGAGGTAGATATCCCAGCAGAGTTTAAAGTCAACGACAACATGATAGTAGCGCCTGCATCTGAATGTGAAGCAGTAGAAGTGATAAAAGGTCCAAACATCAAGCCGTTCCCTAAGACTTCGGCTTTGCAGGATAAAATCGAAAAAAATGTGTTGATAAAGGTCGAGGATAATATAACGACTGATCATATTATGCCGTCGAATGCAAAACTGCTCCCTTACAGATCTAATATTCCTTACTTATCAGATTATTGTCTAACTCCATGTGATCCTGAGTTTCCTCAAAGAGCGAAGGACAATCAAGGAGGGCTGATTGTTGCCGGACATAACTATGGTCAAGGATCTAGTAGAGAGCATGCTGCGCTAGCACCTCTTTATCTAGGAATCAAAGGTGTAGCGGCAAAATCCTTCGCAAGAATACATAAAAATAATCTTATTAACAATGGCATATTGCCGATGGTGTTCGTTAATGAGGAAGATTACGATAAAATAGATTTAATGGATCAAATAATCATAGATGGCGTTATAGAGGGAGTAGGCAAAAAAGAATTGACGCTTAAAGACGCAACAAAGGGAATTGAAATTCCGGTTAAGGTAGACGTGACAGAGAGGCAAATTGACATTTTGAAAAATGGTGGTTTGATCAACTACATGAAAGTCAAGTAAAGCAATCCAAGGCGGCACTTCTTTAGAAGTGCCGCCTTGATCATATAACGGAATCGAAATATCGTATGGCGTTGTCTAAATTGCAATCGAGCCCGGTTTCATAGCTTAGGTTTTTAAAAAGAGTTTTGATAGATTCCAGATTAGGAGGAGCATTACGTTCAATTAGTGAAAGTACAAGCAAAAATTTGTCTAAAGCGTCTTTGACGCTTTGATCAAATAGCTCGTTGTAAGAACTATGGTAAGTCTTGCCTATATCGCTGGGATGATGCCATGCTTTGCCTGTAAGATTAAGAATATTCTCATCACTTGGAGAATTTATAGGATAAAATGCATTTGAAAATTTGCCGTAAGAACCGGAAAGTATTTCGATAAAACCAAAGACTAGCTTTTTCATTCCGGTAGGATCAGACAGCATTGACGTCAACATCTTGGCTTTTTTGATGCTTTTTACAACCGAGTTATTTTTAATATCAATAGCAAAGACATCTTGAATCAGATCTTTGTAAAAAGACTCTATGATTTTGGCATCAAATAAAGAGATGCTGAAGATGCTGCTTATTGGAAAACAGCAGGCTTTTTTGGAGTAGCGATGATTGTAAAAGGCAATGTCTAGGAAAACCTCGTATTTTTTGTGGTTATATTTGAGATCTTTAGTCGAAGGATCTGATTTTAAGTATTTTCCGCTCCTATAAAATATAAATGGATGTGTGGCGACATCTAGGGCATGGTGGGAGATCAAGCCCAATAGATATGAAAGAATGAGTGTTCTTTCTTTTCCTTCATCCATGGATAAAATTTTTGATATAGCAGAGTAAAAAAAATCGTCGACTTTGTTTTGGTGGAGTATTGAACCGTAATTTATGCTATTTTCATTTTTCAAGAGTACATTGTAATAAAAGAAGATATCTGGCCCTTGAGTCCCGAGGTCGTATACCTTTTGGTTTATGTCAAAGGTAATATTCATATCCGATAGTCTCTTTAAGGTTTCTTGACCGCATAAATAGTGGTTTAAGGCATCTGACATTATCATTCCCTCCTTTACTTTTAATGATAACATAAAATTAATTTTACAAGGAGGGAATTATTGATAAAATATATATATGATAAAGGAAGCTGTTCGTAAAAAGTTAATGTGATATTGTGTGCTGCGAGGAAAAATAAGCAATAATATGGCTGTAAATGCCAGCTGCAATCTTATAATGCGAGGAGAGAAGACATGAAATTGACAAAGGAAGAAATAAGTTGGATTTTGTACGACTGTGGCAACTCAGCCTATTCAATAATCATTACTACTGCAATTTTTCCGATTTATTTTACAGGTATGGCTTCCCAGGCTGGTGCAAGTGGAGCATCAGCAACTGCATGGTGGAATTACGGGAATGCATTTGCCACATTTTTAATTGTCGTATTGAGCCCCATACTTGGAACTATTGCTGATTATAGACATTTTAAGAAGCGCTTCTTTACTTTTTTTTCGTTGCTAGGAATAGCCTTTACGGGTCTTTTGGCAGTTGTTCCTGAAACAAGCTGGCAGTTCCTCATGATATTTTATGTAGTTACAGTATTGGGATTTGCAGGAGCTAACATATTTTATGACGCGTTTTTAGTGGACGTTTCTGAAGATGAAAATATGGATAAGGTATCATCAAGTGGTTTTGCCTTTGGTTACATAAGCAGCGTAATACCTTTTATACTATGTATTTTTTTAATCAATTTTTCAGGACTCGACATTTTGGTTATGACCAAGACCTCATTTGCAGTGACTAGTTTGTGGTGGGGGTTATTTACAATGCCAATGATAAGAAATGTTAGGCAAATTCATTACATAGAACCTGAACCCAGACCGGTTAAAAAAAGCTTTTTGAGAATTGTAAATACGGTGAAGAATATTAAGAGGTACAAGACCATAGCTGTTTTTTTAGGTGCTTATTTTTTCTATATAGATGGAGTGGATACCATAATTAGAAATGCTGCAGTATTTGGAGAGCAGATAGGCCTTGATACGACGGGTTTGATGATTGCTCTTTTAATGACACAGATAGTTGCGTTTCCGTGTGCAATATTATACGGGATGTTAGCTAAAAGATTCAGCGCGCGGAATATGATAATAATCGGTATATTAACTTATTTTCTAGTGTGTATAATGGCTTATAGCATGGAGACGATATGGGATTTTGCTCTTTTAGGATTTATGATAGCATCTGCTCAAGGGGGTATACAGGCTCTTAGCAGGTCGTATTTTGCAAAGATAGTCCCTAAAAAGAATTCAAATGAATTTTTTGGATTTTACAATATTCTAGGAAAGTTTGCAGCAATTATGGGGCCGATTCTCATAGGCACTATAACTTTGGTTACAGGCGATATAAGAAAGGCGGTCTTAAGCCTGATAATATTGTTTGGAGCAGGGCTTTTAATGATATTGAAATTGCCGAAATATCCCGAAAGGGTGCAATGAAAAAGTTGGAGCTCAAGCTCCAACTTTTTTATTCACATTTAACAGTTATGCTGTTTTCCCACAGCCCATGAATATTGCAATAACTCATTGCCATAAGCTCTCCGGATTCTTGTATCTTTATACTTACCTTTGCACAAAAGTCTGTAAAGATACCTGATTCTCCATGGGCATCGAAGTCAATTGAAGCAACTTCAACGGGAAATTTTCCGCTATCAGGTTTAAAGAATACCTTTATCCATTTGATATAATGCTCAAATGTATTCGGATGGGCGATTTCTTCACCTACTACGGCGGTCACAAGAAAAGATTCGTCTTTCTTTACGCTTTCAGGCGCTTTGATCACAGGAACGTGTTTTTCATTTTTCCAGTCACCGCTTTGGACGGTTGCAGTTAGATTTGACATAATTAGCACTCCTTTTATCGTTAGTTATCACAATTTTTATTATACCCAGACAAATAATGAATAAACAGATTAATAAACACTGTTAAATTGGGTATAATAAATTATGAGGTGAAAAGGGATGAAAAGAGTAAGACTGATCGTAGAAGGAAGAGTGCAGGGAGTAGGTTTTAGATGGTTTACCAAGGAGCTTGCCATTAGATGCGGATTGACAGGAGATGTTAAAAACAACTACGACTCTACTGTTGAAATCAATGCTCAAGGTGACGAAAAAGCCTTGGAGGAATTTATAGAAAAACTATATGAGGGACCGAACCGATTTGCAAAAGTAGAGAACATAAGAGCCCGTGAAATTGAAACAGTAGAAAAAGAAAAAGATTTTGAAGTGATTTTATTGTAATGGGCTATAAATTAATGTATAATTCCTTTTAGTAAACTAGGAGGTAATAAAATGGCCTTATACGAAAAGTGGCAGAGCATTATCGAAGAATCGAGTAAATCAGAAGAAGCGCAACAGGAGTTTTGGAATGATTTTTGTGAAAAGGAACAAACTATTTATGAAAAGATCCTTGAAGCAAACCAAAAGGAAGTAAAAGGAATAATTAAGGATTTGGCAGAAGAATACGAGATAAGCCTTCCGTATTTCATGGGATTTTTGGACGGAATAAATGAAAGTATTGAAGTGGCAAATGAATTAGAAAAATTAACAGAGAATGATGAAGTTTCCCTTGTCATTGACTTTAAAAAATTGTATTGGAACATGTTGGCAGTTCCTGCGCCGTGGCTTTTCGAGCTTCCTCAGTGGGACGGAATATTGTCGGCAGAAGATAGAAAAAGCATCCAAAAGGACTACAATAGGTCTAAGACCGTTGTAAATGAAAGCAAAGTAGGAAGAAATGACCCATGTCCTTGCGGTAGTGGGAAAAAATATAAAAAGTGCTGTGGCAAATCAAAATAAAATTACGCGAAAGCGCCAGCCTGGGTTTTATTAGAGGTAGGCGCTTTTTAATATTTTGAAAAAAAGTTCAGGTTATATATGCATAAACAATTTAAATATTTTATTTATTGGTAAGGTAAAGCAATGTGAGTATGGATAAGCTCGCTTCAGGCGTAAAACGATTTATAAGCTTACCTAAAGGAAACTTTGAATTTACATTGAGACTCAAGAAATACATGTAGTATGTTAAAAAACGCAAACTGTTCATGGGGCTTGCATCTTCGTCTTCGCCTTTGAAAATATCCAATATGTTTTTATGATTTTTTATAATTGATAGATTTTCATCTATCAACGTATTTACCTCTTTGAAGATTTCCTTGGTGAGCTCATCGGGAGTATACTTTTTAAGCCTAGGAATATCAAGATTTTTTGCAGTTATCTCAAGCATGCTAAGGCCTATATCATGATTTCTAAAAGAAGTGTATCCTAGTAGTTTGGTAATCTCATCAAGGGTTTCTTCCTTGCCTAAAAGGCGATCTTTTCCTAAAAGCAATGGCAGCTTCATGCCATCATCACCAGGTATAGGAAAACCTAATCGTTTTTGAAAATTTGTGAAATTTGCGTTGTCTTTAGAGGTGTCGATATAATAATTTTTCCCTTTGACTTTTTCAAATTTTTTCAATGTATCAAGATAACCCATCTGGATGTTTTTTTTCATCAGGTCTGGATCGAACTCTAAAATCAATCCAAGATATTCGGAGTTTGTAATATTAATGATATTTAAATCATCTCTCTTTTTACGCAGCTTAAGTCCTGGAGGAGAAGGGAGTTCTACAGCTATCAGGTTTTTATACCCTCTGTCTGCAAGAAGATCTATTGGGAAATTGTCGTAAACGGCACCGTCTATATAAGTCTTTCCATCTATTTCGTGTCTTTTGAATGCAGGGAATGCCGCACTGGCAAGAAGGTAATCTAAAAGCTTTCCTTTTGGGATGTCATCTATCATCAACTCCAAGGGTTTTAAGTCGTTAAGTGAAACTGTGACCAGTCCGAGCTTGATGGGAGATTTTCGGATGAGATCTTCATTGATGTACTTTTTAAGGTTGTTTTTCAACGGCGTTATATCAAGGCCGCCGTTGAAAACATAATCTTTAAAAGAAGATGCAAATGTGCTCCAATCTTGGCGAGACCAGTCGGATATATATTTATCGGTAATTTTTTGGTTGAAGGCAAAAACTTGATCCATGGATAAATTGGACCAAAATTCCAGTGCAAAATCAAAATCATTTTGAGCTATTATAGCTCCATTTAATGCGCCGACTGAGGTTCCTGCCACAGCGCTGATCTGTATGCCCATTTCTCTAAGGGCTTTCCATACTCCGATTTCGAAAGATCCTTTGGCACCGCCTCCGCTTAAAACCAAACCATATTCCATAATCCACCACTCCCTGAAAGCGTTTAATTGTTTTAGTAGATTATATCATAAATAAAGCTTATAATGTACTTTCGTACAAGATAAGCAAATAGCAAAAAATTATATTGAGAAATACAGCAAACTGACGTATAATAAGAAACCATGACAGTTCGCAATATCCTGTCAATAAAAAAAACTACGGAGGAAAAAATGAATAACAAAACGAGTTTCTTGATGAAGGCAGCCATAATAGCTGCTCTTTATGCAACCCTGACTCTGATGCTTCCTTTTTTAAGCTATGGAGGCATGCAGGTAAGATTTTCTGAAGCACTGACAGTATTGCCGTATTTTACAGCTTCAGCTGTGCCCGGTCTGTTTGTTGGGTGCCTCTTGGCAAACTTCTTTGGCAGTCCTTTAGGAATATTGGATGTTGTCTTGGGTAGCCTAACTACCCTAGTGGCAGCTTGGATGGCATCTAAGATAAAAAACAAAAGGCTTGTGCCGTTGCCATCCATTATATTAAATGCATTGGTGATACCTTATGTGCTATATGAGGCTTTTGGCATACCGTATCTGCCTTCGGTTTTATGGGTAGGATTGGGTCAGACAATAGCGGTATATGGAGTTGGATATCCGTTGCTATTGTTCATAGACAAAAACGACAGATTAAAAAATCTTATTACAAAATAAAACACCTGTCTAGGTGTTTTG
>DMAW01000102.1:0-10751 GCA_003446375.1 Eubacteriaceae bacterium
CCATTATACGGACTTTATCTTCTTTTTATCACACCCATTATATTTAATTTGATTATTTCTTACAAGATTTTTTTTAGCACGTTTTTAGCATTAAAAATTCCGGTACTAAATGTACCGGAAAGATTAATTTTCTATTTCCATGTTTTTATTTTCCTGAGCATTTGATTTTATCTCATCTTCTTCGTATACTTTGTAGGTTTTGACTATCCTTCCCATTATGTGTTTTAAATTTGCATTTGGAGTCCTTATTCCTTCATAAAGGGTATCGATATGCTTTAGCATTTTTTCATAATCAGTAAAAATCGGCTTTCCTACAAATATCTTTTCATGAACAGTCTTGCTGATTCCTTCTTCATCCAGCAACAGCTCTTCGTATAGCTTTTCTCCCGGTCTTAACCCCGTTATCTTAATGGGTATGTCCACATCCGGCTCGAATCCCGATAACCTTATCAAATCTCTTGCAAGATCGATGATCTTTACAGGCTCGCCCATGTCTAAAATAAAAATCTCCCCGCCTTTGGCCATGGCTCCTGCTTGAAGCACAAGCTGCGTCGCTTCGGGTATGCTCATAAAATACCTTATGATATCTTCATGGGTCAATGTCACCGGTCCTCCTTGAGATATCTGTCTTTTAAACAATGGAATCACGCTGCCATTGCTTCCCAGGACGTTTCCAAACCTTACTGCTGCAAATTCCGTCTTGCTTTCCTTATCGATGGACTGGACTATCATCTCGCAGAGCCTTTTTGTTGCTCCCATTATATTGGTAGGATTGACTGCCTTATCTGTGGAAATGAGAACAAATTTTTGAACGCCGAATCTGTCAGCCATCTGTGCTACGTTTAAAGTTCCGAACACGTTGTTCTTGACAGCTTCTTTAGGGTTGCTTTCCATAAGTGGCACGTGCTTGTGGGCAGCCGCATGGAATATTACATCCGGCCTATGAGTCCCTATGACTTCTTCCATTCTGTCTCTGTCCCTGACCGAAGCGATTATTACTTTTAAGTTTAAATCTTCGTATTTTCTATTTAATTCGTTTTGTAGATCGTAAACGCTGTTTTCGTATATCTCTACAAGTATAAGCTCCGAAGGTTGAAAATGCAGTATCTGACGGCACAGCTCCGAGCCTATGGAACCGCCTGCACCTGTGACCATTACCTTTTTATATTTAATGAACTTGCGTATTTCGTTGGTGTCTAGCTTTATCTGCTCTCTGCCGAGAAGGTCTTCAATCTGCACATCCCTTACTTGGCTTATAGTCACCTTGCCGCCTATTATTTCATAAATTCCCGGCAGGATCTTAAGCTTGGCCTTTGTCCTTTTACATTTGGCTACGATATCCTGAATCTGAGACCTGCCCGCCGAAGGTATGGCGATGATTATTTCGTCGATACCGTATTTTTTGACTATCCTCGGCACTTCTTCAGTGTTTCCGGCGACCGGGGCTCCGCCGATTCTAAGCCCTAATTTGGTCGGATCATCGTCCACGAAGGCTGCTATCTTGCTATTTAATGCGCTGTGGTTGTTGATCTCCTTTACGAGCATAGCGCCTGCATCGCCGGCTCCTATTATCAAAACACGTTTTTTGGCTCCCCAACTTTTGTACTTTTTCAGTTTTGCAGGAAGCGCCCTGTATCCAATCCTCACGCCTCCAATAAGAAATATGTCCAAAATCACAGCTATTACGTATACGCTCCTTGGAAATATCACATTATTTATATCGCCAATCAAATAGGCATAGGATACCACCATTAGGTTTGCAAAAAAAATGGTGAACATAATTTGAACCAGCTCTGAAATGCTGGCATATTTCCAAAGGCTATGGTACATCTTGCCCACCACAAAAACCATCAGCTTTATCATTACGAATATTATTATATTGCTTCTTAGGCTTTCCATGTAAATGCCGGGTATCACGTTGTCAAATCTAAGGGCCAATGCGGCATAAAAGGAAATGCTTATCAAAAATGCATCCATCCACATTAATATAAGCATCTTCAGTTGTCTTGTCATATGTGCATCACTCCAAAAGTATCGTATGAAAATATTCCCTTTTAATAGTACCATCTAAAGAAAGATATGTAAATGATTTTACACGCGAATTACTTTTTCCTTGCTTTAAATCCATAGGTCATTCCCAGGCTTAAGCATATAATAATCATGGCTGCAAATGAGTAAAAAACTTCTTTATCAGACATCAATAAATCAATCATGCCGGACCGATCCTTTATAACGGCTCCACCTTTATTTGTAATCGCTCTTTGCATGGTGTTTTCTTTTATATCGTATAAATAATATCCTTCTTTTCCATCAGCTGCCACGGCTTTTAAAAGATAGAAATCTTTTTCACCATCCTTGCTCATCAAAACATCTACAGAAGCCCCAAGTCCCAAGTAGGATGTCTTTTCATAACCTTCTGCCTCAATATCAATGGGAAGGATCAAATGGCTCTTATCTATCTTAATCAATGAGAAAGGATATAGCATGTCATTTTCTTCTTCGTAAAAATAAAGCAAAGACTGCATTTTATCGTTCATCACCGGCAGTAATGTAATCTTTCCGCTGCTGTCAGTCGCCGCTTTTACTTTGCTGCCTTTGTAATAAAAATCTTTTTCCTCAAAGCCATCTTCAAGCGCCACTGCTGATAAATCCCTTAATATATAAAAATCCTTCTCACCTATAGTTATCTTTATGGGATCTTCATCCGGATCTATCTTGGGAGCTTCGATTTCTTCTTTTATTATCGGTTCATTTACTGAAATGTTAAGGCTTGCGGTGGGATCGCCAAGAAACATTCCCGTTTCGCTTCCTATTATCTCGCTTTCATTTACTTTAAAACCTCCTTTGCCTGAAGATTTTGCAATAAAGGAAAGTTCGTAAGAAACGGTTTTTCTTCTTCCTGCATTAAAGTCGGATATTTTTCCCTTGCCTTCGGATACCATTACGGAATTGCCGCCTCCGGAGGAGTATTCCATAAGAGCTTCATCATAAGAAAGATCTGCCGTTACCGTGCCTATGGATTCTCCAGAAGAAGAAACTTTAATGATCACGCTAAAAACATCCCCTTTTTCAATGGTCCGGGGACTGGTAGTCAAACTTATACTGGATTCCTGTGCAAAGGCATAACCTGAGAATATAAAAAGAAACAAGAAAAATATAGTGGTGCTCTTTAAGATTTTTATAGGATTCATCTAACTTACTGCCTTTAAATTTTTATTTAATCATTTAAATGATATAAAACATACGGTGGAATGTCAAACGATTAGCTGATATAATCTAAGAAAAGAGAGGCGATTTTATGGAGAACAAACGAAAGTTCATATTTATTATTGCTACATTTACCATCATCATCGTTGTAGCGGTAATTGGTTATATGCAGCTTCTTGACGTGGGCTTTATCGATGCCCTTTACATGACAGCCATAACCATTTCTACCGTCGGATACGGAGAAGTAGGCGAGATGGTAGCTCCGGCCAAGATATTTACCATATTTATAATATTTTCAGGGCTTGGAGTTGCAGGTTACGGCTTTACAAGCCTTGTGGCATTGTTTTTCGAAGGCGAACTCAAAGATGCTTGGAGGAGAAAAAAGATGGAAAACAAGATTGCAGAACTTAACGATCATTATATTGTCTGTGGAGCCGGAGAGATAGGACATACAGTAATCAAGCAATTCATAGAGAACGGGCTTTCTTTTGTTGTCATAGAAAAAAACCACCGCAGGGCAAGCGAACTCAGACACGAAGGAGTTCTTACGATAATAGGCGATGCGACAAGCGAAGATGTCTTGGAAAGCGCGCATATCACAAAGGCCAAGGGATTGATATCCACCTTGTCAAATGATGCAGACAACGTTTTTACCGTGCTGACTGCAAGGCAAATGAACAGCGAAGCATACATCGTCTCAAAGGCTATTGCTAAAAATGCCCACAACAAGCTTAAAAAAGCCGGTGCCGACAATACCATATCCCCAAACGAAATTGGCGGAAGGCGCATGGCCGCTCTTATCATAAGGCCTTCGGTAATATCGTTTTTAGATGTGATAACTCAAGCAGGAGATGTTACATTGGATTTGGAGGAGGTCAAGATTTGCGCCAAATCTGAATTTGTAGGCAAAACCTTGATGGAAGCAAAAATACCGGAACAGACCGGCCTGATAGTTCTTGCCATCAAAAGAAAGGGCGATACCCGCTTAAGGTTCAACCCAAGTTCCAACGAAATCTTAAAAGACGGCGATACCATGGTAGTGCTCGGTCGAGAAGACCAGGTAGATCGGCTGAGAGGAATGGCATGCGAAATATGATGCTTTTTACAGCACGTAATCTTCAAGGGGCAAGTACTGATCTTCTATATGAACAAAATAGCCCCCGTGCTCTCCCCAGAATATCTGAGATTCTTCAAACATTTGGGAAAGATGATATTTGTCTATTTCGTTTTCCAGGATTATCTTTCCGGTTTCGTCATCAAAGTAAATCTTTATGTCTTGTGCTCTTTTCATTTTCACTATTATCCCTCCCAAATTTTTATTTGCACTTATTTTATACCCCTATAGTTTTCGTTTTATTCTTTTTTTATTGATATATATTGTTGAAGTATAAATTCTACAAACGTACGTTATAATGCACAAAGCTCTCGCATATGCGAGAGCTTTTCTTTATCTTACATTCTGCTGTTTTTGCCTAGCTTTACAAGCCCTGCCGTAAGGCCGGCAGCTACAAGGCCAAGTCCGCCGAAAATTGAAGCCAGCAACGGATCTCCAAAAATCTTTTCAAACACGCCCATTGGCTCAGGCTCGATTAAAACTTCTACCTCTACGACTCTATCAGTAAAGCGCTGCATGGTTCCTTCTTCTTTATCGTAAGTATAGAATCCTTTTTCTCCCTCTTCATTCATAGCATATAAAAGCACGAAATCTTCGCTTTTGCCGGATTCTAACATCCAGGCCTCTACCTTATTTCCGTCGATTTCAAATTCTGCCTCCACGTAGCCTTGGGGAATTTCTTGGGCATCGTTTAGCCTCAAGATAGTGTAGCTTGATTTCGCATTTAAATTTACGCGAGGATAAAATTCCTGTTTTTCTTCGTCAAATATGTAGAACGCGCCTTTTTCTCCATTTTTATCTGTAAAGTATGCTAATACTATGTCTGTGTTTTCATCCTTTGAAGACGCTACCTCAATTTCATCTTCGCCGTAAACCCCTTTGCTCTTTTCAAACCCTTCCGGCAGCTTAACCTTTAAAAGCTCGGGCCAAAGGTACTTTGTCTCTTCGCCTATCTTTACTTCTACAGCTTTTTCCATAGGATCCGGTTCAGGTTCAGGCTCAGGCTCTGGCTCTGGTGCCGGTGCCGGTGTTTTATTTGTCGAGCTCGTATTTGACGAAGATCCGGAACTAGATGAAGATGTTGTCGCAGGCTTAACGACTGAAACTTTAACAGTTTTCGAAGACAACGTCTCATCTGCCTCCATGGTACTTACTTTAATATTATTTATAACAACTGAAGAACTACCTTCTTTTAAAGCCTTAAATGTTAATTTAGCAGTATGGGAGTTAACAGGACTACCGTCAAAATATATTACATTTTGACCCCCAGTATATTGCAAAATTGATTTATCGTAGCTAAAATCTGCTTGAACACCTATAATTTGATTTCCACTGAAAGTAACGCTGATAGTCACGCTGTCTCCTGGATTATATGTGGATTTCGATTTTACACTTACGCTTGATGCAAATACACTGCTTGACAATATTACCATTACTATCATGATTTTTATGACATTAATTAGATACTTTTTTATAGTGCTTCGTTTTTTCATATTGACTCCAATCATCTGTAATTTATTGCTTTATTTTAGTTGTTCCTAAAATATGTCTTCTAACTGCCGATACATCAAAAATATCAATAGTTAAATCGCTAGTAACATCTGCTGCCGATTTATAAGTGCCTTGTATTTTTACTGCTCCCAATATATCTCTTCTTATTGCCGCAATATCAAATACATTTATCTCTCCGTCTCCATTCACATCTCCATAAATGACCACGCTATAGCTTTTCACTGTTTTACCCGAACCATCCCTTAAGTACAATACGTCCCCTGTGCCTACGTTGCCTGATGTCTTGGCTTTTTTATCTGCTGTAACTAATGATACAGATCCGTTATTGACGCTGAAGTTACCTAAAAAGACACTGACGCTTGTTTTCTCGGCTATGCCCGTGACGCTGTTTGACTGCAAGCTATGCTTGCTGCTTGATATGGTAGGCGCCGGCTGGGTCGTGTCCGTGGAATCTCCCCTGCTTGGCAGCTCCGGCACTGTTGTGTCTATGAATTTAATTTCAGTATTTTTATAGTAAAATGCAAGTATTTCTTTATAGGTTTTGCCCTCTTTTGCCATCTGTTGGGCTCCACGCTGGCTCATGCCGATGCCATGTCCAAATCTTGCATTTGTTATGGCAAACCCGTCCACCCCGTCCTTATCTTTTGTAATCTTTACACCTCTCATGCTGAGCAAAGGGTTTAGATATGGATGACTCAGAATATAGGCTTCTTTACTGTTTTTTTTCATTAGCTCAATTTCGATATTCTCATTTATTTTTGAACTTAAACTGCTGGATCCATCTGCATAAAACTGCACTGTCACGCCGGCTTTGGCGGTGACATAGCTTCTGCTGCCCGTATCCGGCCATCTTTCTTTTCCGTTTGCAAATGTATTGACCGAGTTTATTTTTATATCTGTAGGTTTATTTATATTTTTGTTATCTTTTATCTTTTCAAAAACCTGGTTTTGAATGTCTGCAAGTATTGAATTCGAATACAAAAATCTTCCATTATCAGTTTTTTGGCCTAAATCTTCTCTGATGTATGCTTCTTTTCCGTCAAACAATATTTTATGCCAAAAGTACTCTGCTGAATCTTTTGTAGTGGTTGTAGATATCCATTTATAAATAGCATTAAGTGGCGCAGTCCCTACAATTGAATGATTTGTTCCAGGCCCGCTTCTAATATTGGCAAAATTGGTTACCCCTACAATTCTTACTATGTAATCTCCATCAAGACTGCTTTCAGCAGCAACATACTTAGTGCCATCTACAGCTTTAGGTACAAATACTTCTTGATAAAGGCTTGATGGATTTTTCAAATCATATGGGTCGTCCTTTTGGACTAGATAAGGGTATTTAGAGTTTGGCCCATACCATGGGTTTGCAATAAGCTCTGTCTGCCCTCCATTAGATGCTGCATAATATGCTGGTATTATTTTACCATCATACATTAAAACCTGACCTTGAGTATCATTTACTGCCTTAATCACATTCGTATTGTTAGCATTATATCCTTTATAAACCTGATGAACCGTTGTGTCCAAGACATCATATTCTCCACTTTGCTTCATATATTGAATAGCATAAGATCTTGCAGCTACCGCTTGAGCTTTTAGAGCATCCAAAGGAAAAACGCTTATATTATTGCTCATCTCATGTGCTACAACACCATAGAGATACTGCTCTAAAGGTACATGATTTGTCACTACAAGCTTTCCTGAGCTTACGTTAAACTTCATATCACCAAGATAGTTTATGCTTCCATATAAAGTGTTGTTTATCCTAAGATGATGGTCACCTGTTCCGCTGTACTTTTGACGTATGAAGGTCAGGGAAGTGCCTATGGTTTTATCTACACCATTGCCCTTTATCTTAACTTTGTTGGTGTCTATAATGGATACGGCATATTCTCCTTCAGGAAGATTAATATCCGGATTTTCCGCAAGATAGTATGCACCTGATAAAACCACGTTTATCGTCTTGGGAGCATCATCCTTCATGGATATCCTCACGCGTATGGTTTTATAAGATGTCTCTATTGCAAATATAGTTGGAACGATTGTTGCAAACAAGAAAATTATTGTGGATAATATGATATAAAGCCTTCGTTTTTCATTCATTTTCATACCTCTTAACGGGAGTATAATTTTTAGCATTTTACAGATTTTTGATATCGTTAACTTCATCATAAAACATAAAAAAGTCCTTGTCAAATCAAATAATTCTTCAAAAAAATATACCAAGCAAATGTAGTGCTACTTGGTATATCGGTAATATGAAATTTAATTTAATACTTGCCTTTTAAATTGGTGTTTATATTTACTCAATTCCTGTTACGTCGTATCCTGCATCATCCACAGCCTCTATCAATTTCGAATCTTCGACTTCGCAAGACAGATCTGCAACTGCATAATTTCCTTCTAGATTGACTTTAGCCGATTTTACGCACTCCAGCTCCTCTAATGCCTTTTCAACTCGGCTTGCGCAATGCCCGCAGGTCATACCTTGAATTGAAATTTTCTTGTTCATGTTCATCCCTCCCAAATAGTGTCATTTAATTAATGCAGCGGCTTGAATTTTTTAAGTCGCAGAGCATTTGTCAAAACCGATACCGAGCTAAAGGCCATAGCTCCTGCCGCAATCATAGGGTTCAGTAGCGGTCCGTCAAAGAACAGGTATAAAAGTCCTGCCGCAACGGGTATGCCTGCCGTATTATACGCAAATGCCCAAAACAGGTTTTGCTTTATGTTTCTTATGGTCTTCTTGCTTAACTGTATGGCAGTAGGCACATCCATGAGATCGCTTCTCATAAGGACTATATCTGCCGACTCCATGGCAACATCGGTGCCTGAGCCTATTGCTATGCCTATATCTGCTTGAGCCAATGCTGGCGCATCGTTTATGCCATCGCCCACCATGGCGACTTTTTTGCCTTCGCCCTGAAGTTTTTTGACTTCGTTAGCCTTGTCCTGGGGCAATACCTCCGCCAACACTCTGTCTATTCCTACCTGGGCGGCAATCGCCTCTGCCGTTCTTTTATTGTCTCCGGTGATCATCGCCACTTCAATTCCCATGCCGTGAAGCACCTCTATGGCCTTCTTGCTGCTTTCTTTGACTACGTCTGCTACGGCGATGATGCCTGCAAGCTTTTCGTCTATAGCTACGTACATCGGCGTCTTGCCCTCTTTCGCCAGCTTATCAGACTCTTCATCAAGCGTCAGCCGTATGTTTCTATCGTCCATAAGCTTTTTGTTTCCCAATATCATGTTCTTGCCTTTTATCTGTACTTCTATCCCATGCCCCGGGATAGCCAGGAAGCCTTCAACTTTCAAAAATTCCATTTTTTCTTTAACGGCTTCATTGACTATAGCCTCGCCTAATGGATGCTCTGATCCTTTTTCTGCAGAAGCCGACAATTGCAAAAGCTCCTTTTCATCTACAATATCGGTTGAAATGATATCTGTAACTTTCGGTTTTCCTTCTGTTATTGTTCCGGTTTTGTCGAATACTATGGTCTTTATGCTATGGGTGGACTCCAGCGCTTCGCCGCCCTTGATCAAAACTCCGTATTCTGCTCCTTTGCCCGTACCTACCATGATTGCTGTAGGAGTAGCAAGTCCTAAGGCGCAAGGACATGCAATTACCAATACGGATATGAATATCGTAAGTGCAAATATCGTGGGCTGGCCTGAGATATACCAAGCGATCCCGGATATGACAGCTATAGCCATTACTATGGGAACAAAATAACCTGAAATTACATCTGCCATCTTTGCTATTGGCGCTTTTGAGCCTTGGGCATCTTCTACAAGCTTAATTATTTGAGCTAGCGCTGTGTCTTTTCCTACCTTAGTTGCCTTGAACATTATAGTTCCGTTTTTATTTATGCTTGCACCGATAACCTTGCTGCCGGGATTTTTCTCTACCGGTATGCTTTCACCGGTCAACATGGATTCATCCACAGATGTCCTTCCCTCGATTACTTGTCCGTCCACGGGGATTTTTTCTCCGGGCTTTACGAGTATGACGTCTCCTGTTTCGACTTCTTCTATAGGAATTACCATCTCTTTTCCGTCGTGTATTACCGTTGCCGTTTTCGGAGCCAAGCCCATAAGCTTCTTGATGGCTTCTGACGTCTTTCCCTTGGTTACTGCTTCAAGGTACTTGCCAAGCATTATAAGGGCTATTATCACTCCTGCCGTCTCAAAGTAAAGGTCTTTTGCATATTCATAATGCCCTGCCGAAATCTGAAAAATAGCATATATTCCATAGAGAAATGCCGCGCTTGTGCCTACAGCTATCAATGAATCCATATTCGGCTCTCGCTTCACAAGCCTTCCAAAGCCTACTGTATAAAACTTATGTCCGGCTATTACAATGGGCAGGGTAAGCAAAAGCTGTACTATTCCAAAATTCAAAGGGTGCATCTCCGGCATGATGAAATCAGGCAGCGGGAGCCCCAACATATGCCCCATGGCTATGTACAAAAGCGGCACTGAAAATATAGTAGCTATCAAAAATTTAACCCAAAGGGTCTTTACTTCTTTTTCTCTTCTTTGCCTTTCATAGTCAACCTGCTCTCCGGTTTCGATTTCCATTGGCTTATACCCAGCTTTTGAAATCGCATCCTTGATTTCAGATATCCTAGTCTTTGAAGAATCGTATGATACCATCGCTTTTTCCGTTGCGAAATTGACGCTTGCTTCGTTGACGCCCGGCAGTTTTTTTACTGCTCTTTCAACTGCATTTGCGCACGAAGCACATGTCATGCCCGAGATCGGTATCATCACCTCTCGTATATTATCTTTGGCATCTTCCTGTACTCCGTAGCCTGCTTTTTCTACAGCTTCTTTGATTTTATCCAAATCGGATTTGTTCTCGTCATATTCAACGCTAAGCTTTTCTGTAGCAAAATTCACATTTGCAGATTGTACC
>DMAW01000102.1:10995-16064 GCA_003446375.1 Eubacteriaceae bacterium
GTTATATTCAAGGTTTCTTTTTTCAATATCTCATCGCTCCTTAACTTTATTAGCCACCCCCCTGTATAGGGGGTATACCATTATTATATATGACTATTCATACATGTCAAGTGCCTATTTCTTTTCATTCCCATAATATGGCGTTTGCAAACATGTCAAAAGGGTATAATCATATAAAATATTAAGAATGCGAAAGAAAAAAGTGATCAAAGTTAAAAATCCTGATTGCAAGCCAATACAAGCTTTTAATCAGGATTTTAATATTCACCTTATTTTTTCATATCAAAAAGGTCTTCTTTTTCATTAGATATGCCCCAAGCTTTAATCGCACTTTCAAGCTCCGGCTTATCCTTTGCGTATTCTCTTAAGCTTATCCCTTGCATAACCGCATCTATTGCCTGCCTCATCGCCTGTCCTCCTGCAACAGCTCCCAATGGATGTCCGTGCACCGCTCCTCCTGCCGCAAGGATTACGTTTTTACCTATTTCTTCTACGGTTTCAGGTATGATCCCTGGGTATACTCCGCCGCCCGGCGCCGGGAAGCAGGGCTTGATGTTTCCAAAAGGCATCGTAAGGGCTATGCAGCTTTGAATATACCTGTCCTTCATCACAGGTATCTTTCCGTGATAGTTTGTAGTTACGGCAAGGTCTGCTCCTGCCATCCTCACAAGCTTGCCCCATAGAAGATAGATTGCTACGCCAGTGTCTGGAGCATAAGACTGGGCTGCTGCATAGTCCGGATGAGACAATATGGGCACCTTTATGTTTGGATCTTCTGCAATCATCCTAAATGCTGAAAACCCGACTACATAGGTGTTTATCATTAGTGCATTTGCTCCTGCATCCAAAGCCCTGTATGCATTATCTTTTAATCTTATGATATCATCGGTGATGTTTGGAGTGTACATCTTTTTCTCGCCGGTTTCTTCTTCAGCTCTTTTTGCCGCATCCATGATTTTTTTCACTCTGCCTTCCAACGGGCAAAAATCTGAATCTCCAACTACCAGCTCGTCATCTTTTACAATATCGATTCCACCCTTAAAGGCTTCATAAGCCATGATCCCTCCTTGCTCCGGCGTCCAGCCCACATCAGGCTTGATCATAGCAAGGGTAAGGGGGCGCTCTTTTATATCCAGATATTTTCTTAGTCCGTCTATCCCAAATTTAGGTCCGCTGAATTTTTTAAGGTATTTTTGCGGAAACTCTATGTCCACAAGCTTTATCCTCCCTGCTGATATGTTGCCTATAAGCGTCGTAAATATCATGGGAAAGTTGTTTCCTATGTTGATGCTGGGAAAAGCTATCTTGATTATAAAATCCCTATACTTAAGGTCTTTAGGCAATTCTCTGTCATAGGCAGGAACTTCATATATTCCCATTACTTTTGCCGCATGCTTTTTTCTTACTTCCGGGGTTTCAAATGGCACGTTAAGCCATGTTCCTGTGGCCTGCTCTGCTGCGATGGCTTGAGCAAATTTTATGGCTTCAACGGGCATCTCCGCTCTCATATAGTAGGTAGCTATGATGTGCTCTTCCAAATCCAGCCCTTCCATGCAAGTAAACATGATTGGATCGTAATACATGTGATCAACTCCTTAGATTTTTATAGTAGAACTTAAAGAACATACGCTTATATGAAATATTAATGCAACTTGCGTGCCAACTTGCCTTGATTAATTAAAAATATCTCAAACTCAGCCTCATCAACGCTTCTGTACCTCTATTTGTGTCCTGATTTAAAAAACATATGGAATATCTAAATCTCAATTTGTGCATATATGCACTGCATTTCTTTCTTCTCATCCAAACCCTAACCTGTTGCTGGATTTAACTCAGTGCGTTTTTGCACAGAAAAAGTGCACTAACGCTATTTATTTATGTCATTTTTATTTTTATGGTGTATAATATAATCAAATGTTAAGTAAATAACCAGGGGGTAAAGTATGAACGTTGAAATCGATTCTTCCTACGAAAAAAAATACCGGGAATTGCTCTTAGAGATTGGAGCGGTTATGGAGTCCACACCGGATGCCATATATACCATAGACTCAAATGGCATCATTTTGCGCTTTAACAGCATGCTGGCAAAAATCCTAGGGGTGGATACCTCCAAGATTCTTGGCAAAAATCTAAAAGATCTCAAGGAAGGGGGCATATTCCCGGAAAGCGTCGCTTTGATGTGCTTAGAGCAAAAAAAAGAGATAACCCTTACGCAAACCTTGGATGATAACAAACATGTCATGATATCATCTTATCCGATGTTTAAAGATGATGATGTGGTATTCGTGGTCACAAAAATACGTGACATGACAGAGCTTGTAGAGATGAAAAATGAGTTGGAACAGATAAAGAGGCTATCTAGCAACTATTACAGAGAGTTAAAGCTCTTAAGAAAAATGACTGAAAGCTCTGATATCATAGCTCAAAGCGATGCTATGAAAAACGTGATCGACCTTGCCCAAAGAGTCGCCCAGGTAGATACAACCGTGCTTATAAGTGGAGAATCCGGAACAGGAAAAGAAGTGATCGCAAAAATAATCCATGGCGAAGGAAAAAGAAAGGACGGTCCTTTTATAAAGATAAACTGCGGTGCCATACCCGAAAACCTCCTGGAATCTGAGCTTTTCGGATATGCGGAAGGATCATTCACCGGAGCATCCAAAAAGGGCAAGCCCGGACTTTTTGAAGTAGCCACAGGAGGCACGCTGCTTCTTGACGAGATAGGCGACCTTCCGTTTCTTCTTCAAGTCAAGCTTTTAAGGGTCTTGCAGGATAGCGAATTCTATAGGGTGGGCGATGTCAAGGCAACCAAAACCGATGTGAGGGTTATTGCCGCTACAAATAGAAACTTAGAAGAAATGGTTAAAAAGGGTCTTTTCAGAGAGGATCTTTACTACAGGTTAAACGTGGTGCAGATAACCATTCCTCCTCTCAGGGAGAGAAAAAGCGATATCATTCCACTGATCTACCATTTTATAAGCAAATTTAACGAAAAGTACAGCTTCAACAAAAATATAAACTCGGATTCCGTAGAAATGCTTTTGGAGTACCACTGGCCGGGAAACGTAAGAGAGCTTGAAAACACCATAGAAAACATGCTGGTCTTAAGTCCGACAAACTCTTTAAGCTCAGATACCATTCCAAAGTCCATATCCGAAAAAGTAGAGCTTGCCCATGGGCATAAAGAAAATGCCAAGTCAAATACCCTTGGCACTTTGGTAGCTTCCTATGAAAAAAAGATAATAAATGATGCTTTGGAAAGATCAAAAGATATGGAAGAAGCGGCAAAGTTCTTAGGCGTACACAGGACTACATTATTAAGGAAACTGAAAAAATAGGCTAAATACAATGGGTCAAGTCCTTGCAAAAGGGTAATAATGGAACATCTGAATTAATAAATCGAGAGGTGAAATCGTATGGAAGTATTAAGAAAATTGAATGTGAAGGACCAAAAATCTGTGCTGGTGATAAATCCACCTGAAGAATTCAAACATGTGCTTGCACTATGGAAAGACGCCTTATCCGTACACGAAAACAGCCCCATTGAACCCCATCAATTTGTGCTAATTTTTGCAAAGGACAAGGCTCAGTTAGAACAGATAAAGCCAACATTAAAAACCAGCATGGACCCTAACGGACTTATATGGGTATCATATCCCAAAAAATCTTCAAAGCGATACGCTTCAGATTTAAGCAGAGATGACTTTTGGGATGCTTTTAAGGAATTGGGCCTAGAGCCCGTCAGACAGGTTGCCTTGGATGAAGACTGGTCCGCTCTTCGGTTCAAGCCCTCGAATGCAATTAAAAGAAAGTAACGTAGAAATCTCAGTAAAATCTGAAGTGCCAAGTGAAAGCGCAAGCTATACAACGACAAATACCATTACTTATCATAGAATCGCCTGAGTCTCTCCTTTCATTGGAAATGACAGACTCAGGCATTTATCTATGACCCCGGAGGAATCCACTAACACTTACAACTTATGACTTAAATCTTACAACTTTTACCCGTATATGATGCAATTTTTAATAACCTCGCCTTTTGCATGATCTAAAATAGCCTCTTCTATTTGATCTATCCCGTATTCATTATCCACAAAATCATCAGCGCTTATAGCCTTCATTTTCAGGAGCTCAAACGCTTCCTTTACGTGTCTAGGCGTGGTATGAAATACCCCTTTTATTGTGATCTGGGAATAATGCAGCAGCGTCGTATCTATCTCCACCTTATCCCCTTTGGGAGTTCCTCCAAAGCAAAGAACAGTTCCACCCGGTCTTACCATGTCCATTGCTATGGACCATACTTTAGATAATCCCACCGCCTCAATCGATATATCCACCCCCCTGTCATCTTCTGTGAGCTTCCTCACAGCTTCAGCTTGATCTTCAACTTCAGAAATATTAACAATGTGGCCGGCTCCAAGCTTTCGCGCCATTTCGAGCCGGCTTGGAGATTTATCGCAAGCAATTACCCTCGCCCCTCTTAGATGACATAACCTCACAAACATAAGCCCAATAGGCCCGCAACCGTTTACAGCCACCGTATCGCCCATCTCAACCGGGACTTCTGATGTGCCATAGACCGCACAGGAAAAGGGTTCAAGAAGTGCTGCTTGCTTAAATTCCATATCATCCGGAATGCTAAACAGATTTTGCCTGACTATCCTTTCAGGGATCAGCTGATACTCTGAAAAAGCCCCTTTATTAAATATCGGATTTTCACACAAGGAATGTTGTGCTTTTTTGCAAAAATAACACTCATGGCACGGAGCTGAATTGTGGGCTACCACTCTGTCGCCTACTTTTACTTTTGTCACGCCCTCTCCAACTGCATGAACTACGCCTGCCGCTTCATGCCCAAATGAAAATGGCGGATCCCATCTGTACCCTCTCATGTAGATTTTAACGTCTGTGCCGCAGGTTAAAGATACCTTGTTTTTGATAACGATCTCTCCTTGACCCGGCACCGGTATATCATGCTCTTCGACTCTAATGTCTTTTGGATTGTAATACATTACTTGTTTCATAGCTATTCCCCCTAGCATAATTTCGTAGTGTCAAGTTTGGCACTA
>DMAW01000141.1:0-14118 GCA_003446375.1 Eubacteriaceae bacterium
TATATTGGAGCGGGTGAAGGGAATCGAACCCTCGCGACTGGCTTGGAAGGCCAGGGCTCTACCACTGAGCTACACCCGCAAACAAAAGATATTTTATATTGCTTGGCTGTTTATGTCAAGCTTTTTTTGAATTTCTTTTCCCCGTTTCTCAGGGACAAGCATTAGTATACAGCACAAATTAATTCAAGTCAATAGAAAACATCATTTTTTTTATTTTAATTTTTCAAGATCATTTTACGTATACTATTCTCGTATCTATGACCCCGTTTTCAAGTTGCAACATCCCATAGCTATGATACTTTTGAGACCTTTTATCTCCTATGCTTCCAGGATTCAAGAACACTATCCCGCCTATCTCTTCATTTACGGCAATGTGTGAATGACCAAACAATGCAATGTCTGCTCCTTCCTGTTTGCACTTATAGTAAAGATTTTGCAGCCCGGATTTTATTCCGTATAAATGCCCATGGGTTAAAAATATTTTATATCCTTCTACTTCTAAAATCAAGTCTTCCTTTTCATTTACATGGTCTGTATTTCCTTTTACCCACAAGACCTTGACGGGAGTGCTTTCGTTAAGTTTCATCGCATCCCTTACATTGTCACCCAAGTGCAGCACAAGATCGGCATCAGGATTTTGCAAGGCTATTTCCATCATCCTTTTGTTGTTGCCGTGGGTATCGCTAAATATCAAAATCTTCACCCTTGACCTCCTTGTGATAATAAATCGATGATCTCACCAGCTGCTTTTAAAGCTAATGCCCTATGGCTTACTTTATTTTTTTCATCACTAGTAAGTTGTGCATAGGTCTTTCCTAAGCTATTCACAAAAAACAAAGGATCATATCCAAACCCGCATTCTCCCATAAGATCCTGGGCTATCGTTCCTTGGCATTCTCCTCTGAAGACGTATTCCTTCCCCTCTTCATCTATAAGAGCAACGACACACACGAATTTAGCACGTCTGTCTTCTTTAGAGACGTTTTCCAGTAGACTTAAGAGCTTATCGTTGTTTTCTTCATCCGTAGCCGTTTCACCGGCAAATCTAGCCGATCTGACTCCCGGTGCACCTTTTAAATACGCTACTTCCAGTCCGGAATCATCAGCCATGACTGCATGCTTTGTATAAGCTTTTACAGCTCTTGCCTTGATTAGCGCATTTTCTTCAAATGTATCGCCGTCTTCAACGATATCTATTAAAATATCTTCATCTTTCATAGTTGAGATATCTATATTTTTGTTTTTTAGTATTTCTTCTATCTCATTTTTTTTGTGCATATTACCCGTAGCTAAAACGATTTTCATAATTCCTCCATTTACGCCTTAAATGTTTTCCTTCTGTATTTTTGTCAGTTCTTCAATTCCTTTTTCCGCCAACTCCATCAACCTTGCAAATTCATCTTTAGTAAAAGGCCTTTCTTCTCCTGTACCCTGTATCTCAATAATTTCGCCTTCTCCGGTCATAATTATGTTCATGTCTACCTCAGCCCTAGAATCTTCCTCATAACATAAATCCAGCATCGCTTCTCCCCCAACTATCCCTACGCTTACTGCTGCTGCTGAAGTCTTTACCGGTATATCTTTAATAAGTCCTTTGTCCTTAAGTTTTTCAAGTGCATGCATCAAAGCAATGAATGCGCCTGTTATAGATGCTGTACGGGTTCCTCCATCTGCTTGAATGACATCGCAGTCAATCCAAATAGTCCTCTCACCCAGCTTTTCCAAATCTACTACTGATCTAAGCGTTCTCCCAATCAACCTTTGAATCTCTACATTTCTTCCATCAGCCTTGCCTCTGCTCATCTCTCTGGTCTTTCTGATCATGGTTGAACTAGGTATCATGTTGTATTCGGCAGTTACCCACCCTTTATTTTCCCCTCTCAAAAATATGGGCACTTTTTCTTCAACCATGGCAGTACAAATCACTTTTGTGTTTCCTGCTTCTATCAACACAGACCCGTCTGCATATATGGTAAAGTCGTTTGTAACCTTTATCTGTCTCAAGTCTTCATTATTTCTTCCATCAATTCTTGTCATTAAAATTTCTCCTAACTGTATGCTTTATATAAATCATCGCTCTCTGGTGGGTTAATTGTATTTGTACCTTTTGGGGTAATAATCAGGCATTCGCCTTTGACAAATTCACCTATTATGCCACAATTTATATTCTTATCGTCCAATCCTTTAAGTATGCTCTCGGCGTCTTCTTCGCCGGCAGCTATGAGCATGACTCCGCTGCTTATAAGTTTAAGAGGATCAATAGAAAAATACTCTGCTATCTTTTGAGTCGATTCCATAACAGGCACCTTTTCCTGATCTATCATAGCACCTAAACCGAATTTTTGGGCAGTTTCCCAGACCGCTCCCAGCACACCTCCTTCAGTTACATCGTGCATATACTTTGCTCCTCTTTGCCCTGCAACTACGCCATCGTCGCATACACTAAGCGAGCCTCTTAAAATCTCCACTTCATCCTTGTCGCTGCCCGTCAAGATTTCATCCAATTGCTCCCTAAAATCATCATACAAGATTACAGTTCCTTCACAACCGGCGTACTTTGTCATAATTATCTTATCTCCGGCAACGATTTTTTTTCCGTATACAACTTGATTTTTTTTGCCTTTTCCCAAGCTCGTGGCACTTACCACGATTCTGTTCACAGCATCTGTAACTTCCGTATGCCCTCCGATCAACTCTACTTCCATGTCGTTTGCCACTTCGATGATTTCTTCTATTACGCCTTTTACATCTTCAATGGATGCCTCAGGAGGAATCAAAAGAGTGACCATTATGGCAAAGGGCTTCACGCCTTTTGTCGCGACGTCATTTCCAGAAACGAGCACTGAAAGCCTTCCTATGTTATTAGCCGTAGCCGTTATAGGATCTGTTGAGACGACGCATATCTCATCATTGAAACTGATCAAACTGCAATCTTCAGCAAGACCGGATCCTACAAGTACGTCCGGATGCCGGTATTTTATTTTGGAGAAGACAATCTGCTCCAAAAGTTCATTCGATATCTTTCCAACTTCCATCTCCATCACTCCAATACCTAAACTATTGTTATTATAACATAGTTGATTTACCCAGACATATATTTGGTCAAATCAATATAAAAAGAAGTTTTCTTTACTTCGAAAACTTCTTTTTAAAAAATTAATTAGAATTTCTCCAGGTTTTCTTTTATAAGCTTATTTACCATTCCCGGATTAGCCTTTCCCTTTGTTTGTTTCATTATCTGACCAACTAAGAATCCTATCGCCTTTTCCTTGCCGCCTTTTAAATCTTCCACAGACTGAGGATTTGCCTTCATCACATCGAGCACCATATTTTTAAGCTCGGAAACATCGTTCATTTGGGCAAGATTTTTCTCTTCTACAATAGACATTGGCGCTTTGCCTGTTTCAAACATTTCCTTCAATACTTTTTTGGCAATATTTCCGCTTATAGTATTCTTGTTGATTAAATTGATTAGTTCTCCTAAATCTTCCGGCGCAAATGCGACTTCATTTATTCCCAGGGACTTTTCATTTAATACAGCAGATATTTCTCCCATTATCCAGTTTGCTGCAGATTTTGCATCATTGCAGGCTTCTACTGTCTTTTCAAAGAACTCTGCTATATCTTTAGATGCGGTAAGCACGTTGGCATCGTATTCCGAAAGATTCCATTTCTCCATGTACTCAGCTTTTCTTACCCAAGGAAGCTTTGGCAGATGTCTTTTTACATTATCTATGTAATCTTCAGTCAACACTACGGGGACAAGATCCGGGTCCGGAAAGTATCTGTAATCGTGCGCTTCCTCTTTGCTTCTTAAAGAGAAGCTTTCAGCCTTGTCATCATCCCATTTTCTCGTTTCCTGTATTATCCTGTTTCCTCTTTCAATTTCAAATATCTGCCTTTTAGACTCGTATTCGATAGCTCTTTCCAGAGCTCTAAAAGAGTTTAAGTTTTTCATTTCAGTTCGTGTTCCAAACTCTTTGGCGCCCTTTTTCATAACAGATAAATTCACATCGAATCGAAGGGATCCTTCCTGCATCTTACAGTCTGAAACTTCAGTATATTCTAAAATGGACTTGATTTTTTCTGCAAATGTCCTTGCTTCTTCCGCGCTTCTCATATCCGGTTCTGTTACTATCTCAATTAGGGGCACTCCACACCGGTTGTTGTCTGCCAAGGTTCCTGAACCTGCATCATGGATAAGCTTGCCTGCATCCTCTTCAATGTGTATCCTTGTAATGCCAATGGTCTTCTTATACTCTCCAAGATCTATCTCTACGCTGCCAGCCTCGCATATGGGAAGATCGAATTGAGATATTTGATATGCCTTAGGTAAATCAGGATAAAAGTAGTTCTTTCTATCCATTTTACTGTATCTTGCAATTTTACAGTCAGTGGCTATTCCGGCCTTAACTGCATATTCGACTACTTTTTTATTTAAAACAGGGAGAACACCGGGAAGTCCTAGACAGACAGGACATGTCTGGGTATTTTCCTCAGCTCCGAAAGCTGTGCTGCAGCCACAGAATATCTTCGTCTTTGTATCAAGTTCCGAATGAATCTCCAGTCCTATAACTATTTCATAATCCATATTATCCCCTCCTATAGCTCTGCTCTTTTATGATGAAAATCTGTAGCCTGTTCAAAAGCATATGCTGCCTTAATGATGTCTTTTTCTCCAAAAGCTTTGCCAGTAAGCTGCATGCCCACCGGCAATCCTGTATCGTCAAAGCCGCAAGGAACGCTGATCGCAGGGATGCCTGCTATGTTTACAGGCACTGTATATATGTCAGACAAGTACATCTCAAGAGGGTCTTCGCTTTTTTCACCTATCTTAAAAGCAGTCGTCGGGCATGTAGGCGATAATAAAACATCACATGATTTAAATGCATTGTCAAAATCTTCTTTGATAAGAGTCCTGACTTGCAAAGCTTTTTTATAGTATGCATCGTAATATCCTGAGCTTAATGCATAGGTGCCCAGCATGATCCTTCTTTTAACTTCATCTCCAAATCCCTGGCTTCTGGTCTTTTTGTATAGATCTAATAAATCGTCAAACTTTTCAGCTCTGAAGCCATATCTGATTCCGTCGTATCTAGCTAGATTTGAACTGGCTTCTGCCGAAGATATAATGTAGTATGCAGATAGCGCGTATTTTGAGTTTGGAAGAGAAACATCTACAAACTCAGCTCCTAGTTGCTTGTAAACTTCTATTGCCTCCATGAGCCTTTCTTTAACTTCCGGATTAAGGCCTTCTCCAAAGTATTCTTTTACTATTCCTATTTTCATGCCTTTTATCTTAGGGCTTAGGTAAGTGGTATAATCTTCTTTTTCTTTTTTTACTGACGTAGAGTCCTTCTCATCATGGCCTGCAATGTGATTTAACACTATGGCGCAATCTCTGACATCCTTTGTTATCGGGCCTATCTGATCCAATGAAGACGCAAATGCCACTAGACCATATCTTGAGACAAGCCCGTATGTAGGCTTTAAACCCACTACGCCGCAAAAAGAAGCCGGTTGTCTTATGGACCCGCCTGTATCTGAGCCTAACGAGAATACAACCTGGTCAGCCGCTACACAAGCTGCCGAGCCGCCGCTTGAGCCTCCGGGTACCCTGGTTATGTCCCAAGGATTATAAGTCTTTTTTACAGATGAATTTTCATTGGACGATCCCATGGCAAATTCATCCATGTTCGTTTTGCCCAAGACTATAGCACCTGATTTCTTTAGCTTGGAACTTACGGTTGCATCATATGGCGGAATAAATCCTTTTAAGATCTTTGAGGCGCAGGTGGTTTCCACTCCTTCGCTGCAAATATTGTCTTTAAGTCCATAAGGTATTCCAAAAATCATAGAATGAGGCTTTTCTCTTTGGGCATCTGCCTTTCTAGCGCTTTCCAGCGCTTCTTCCTGCATCACCTTCACAAAGCTGTCAACTTTTCCTTCTACCTGGTCAATTCTATCTAAATATTTTTTTGTTACTTCCTCGTAAGTTATTTCCGAGTTTTCAATCAATTCATTTATCTCATGTATGGTGCTGATTCTATCCATATGTCCTTCCCCCTATTCTATAACCTTAGGCACTTTAAAGCATCCCTTATCTTGGGACGGAGCATTCATCAAAGCCTTTTGCCTATCCAATGACTCGACGAGCTCATCTTCTCTCAAGACATTCTTTATGGGCAAAACATGGGCAGTGGGCTCTACACCTGTAGTGTCCAATTCATTTAACTGTTCTTCATAGTTTAAGATTTCTCCCAACTGATGGACGTATTTTTCAATTTCTTCTTCATTAAATTCTAGTCTGGCAAGGTCTGCCACGTACATTACATCTTCCTTGGTCAACTTCATATAACAATCACCTCGTAAGTATCGTATTTTCCATCCGGATTTTACATTATATTATATTTCAAGTGTTTATTCATTACAACGATTATTGCAGCATGGACTGAAAGGTTTGTTCATCGATTATTTCAACTCCAAGACTTCTCGCTTTATCCAGTTTGCTTCCTGCCGATTCGCCTGCCAAAACATAATCTGTGTTTTTACTGACCGTGCCTGTTACAGATCCTCCGTTTTTTTCAATAATCGCTTTTGCTTCGTCTCTCTTCATGGTGGGAAGAGTCCCTGTCAAGACGAATTTTTTTCCTTTAAATATATCGGATTTTGTAGCTTTATCCTCTTCCTTCATGTTAAGTCCAAGCTTTTGAAGCTTTTCTATCAAGGCCATGTTGTCAGGGTTTTCAAAAAACGCCTTTGTCTCCTCTGCTATGACATCTCCTATTTCGTCAATTGACAGCAAATCTTTTATATCTGCATCTGCAAGCTTACATATATCCTTGTATTTATAGGCAAGGATCTTTGAAATTTTTTCTCCGACAAAGGGGATTCCTAAGGCGTATATAAGCCTTGAAAGAGGCCTGTTTTTAGACTGCTTTATTGATGTAACAAGCTTTTCGTAAGACTTATCTCCACTGTTTTCAAGAGAGAGTATCTCGTTTTTCTTTTCTTCCAACTTATAAATATCGCTTATTTCTTCTATTATATTATTATCTATGAACTTCTTGATTTGCTTTGGCCCAAGTCCTTCTATATTCATTGCCCCTTTGGATACGAAGTGCTCCATCTTTCTTCTAATCTGCGCCGGACAAGATGCGTTTAGGCATTTTCGATCGGCCTCGCCTTCATTCCTATGAGTAGGTCCATTACATTCAGGACACTTATTAGGCAATGTATAAGGCTGTGTCTCCGGTCCTCTTTTATCCATGTTGACCTTGATTACCTCAGGTATTATCTCTCCTGCTTTCCTTACAAAAACCCAATCCCCTTCTCTTATGTCTCGTTCGCTTATATAGTCTTCGTTGTGAAGAGTAGCTCTGCTTACGACCGACCCGGAAATCAAAACAGGTTTAAGGTGGGCTACAGGCGTCAAAACTCCTGTCCTGCCTACCTGCACTTGTATGCTTTCTACAAGCGTTTCCTTAATTTCTGCCGGAAACTTGTATGCAATGGCCCATTTTGGACTTTTGCCTGTAGTTCCTAAAGCTTCGCGTTTGTCAAATTCATCCACCTTCAAAACCAAGCCGTCTATTTCATAAGGGAGATCTTCCCTTTCTCCTTCAGCAATTCTGCAAAACTCTAAGACCTCATCTATATTCCGCGCAAATTTCAGCGGACTGGTCTTAAAACCTAAATCATTTAGATATTCCAGACTTTCTGAGTGGCATGTAAATTCTCTTTCTTGACATCTTTCCAAATTAAATACGAAAATATCCAGAGGCCTTTTGGCAGTCGCTTTTGAATCTAGCTGCCTGATGGATCCCGCTGCAGCGTTTCTAGGATTTGCAAATAAGTTCTCCCCGTTTTTTTTACGCTCTTCATTAAGCTTAAAAAATCCGGCTTTCTCCATATAAACTTCTCCTCTGACCTCCAAAGTAGCTTTTTGCTTTAGCTTTAACGGGATGTTCTTTACCGTGCGCAGATTTTCAGTCACATCTTCTCCTGTTTCACCGTCTCCTCTTGTTGCACCTCGAACAAAGACGCCATCTTCATAAAACAAAACCACTGTCAGGCCATCAAACTTGTATTCCATAGCATATTTTAAGTCTCCTACGGCTTTTCTTACTCTAGCATCAAAAGCGGTAAGATCATTTTCGTCAAATGCATTTGCCAAGCTGAGCTTCGGCGTGTCAAATACCACCTTGTCAAATTTTTCAAGAGCCTTCCCTCCAACTCTTTTTGTCGGAGAATACTCCAGAGCATACATTGGATACTTATCTTCCAGCTCAATCAGTCTTTTTATAAGATCGTCATATTCTACATCTTCTATTTCCGGAGCATCCTGCTCATAGTAAAGTTTGTCGTGTTTTTCGATTTCTTCAACCAGCTCTATAATCTCTTCTTTTGGATCTTTGACCATTTAAGATCACCCCTGCAAAATTTTGATTGGAGCCATGCTCAGTGCGATCTTTTTAATGCCCATCTGTGGGAACGCAACAGTCGCAATATCTCCGTTTATATTAATGACAGTTCCTTCGCCCCATATTTTGTGAGAAATTTTATCCCCAGCTTTGGCTTCATCGGGTTTTGATGAAACCGTAGCCTTTGAAGGATGGCCGGTCTTTATAAATCTGCCCATTTGGCTGTTCATGCTAAACGTTTGGTTTTGAGCCCCTCGCTTAGGTTTTGTCTGAACGGCCTCCTTTTCCATTTCATTTATATTAACAAGATGAGGCGGGATTTCATCTAAAAATCTGGATTTCATATTGTACTTAAGCCTTCCGTACACTGTACGGTATTTGGCATGGGTCATATACAGCTTGTCACAGGCTCTTGTTATGCCTACATAGCAAAGTCTTCTTTCTTCTTGAAGCTCTACATCATTGTCTTTAGATCTTTCATGAGGAAATATCCCTTCTTCCATTCCAGGAAGAAATACCACCGGAAATTCCAGACCCTTTGCATTGTGTATGGTCATAAGAAGAACTTCTCCACCTGATTCTTCTATATTGTCGGTCTCTGCGTACAAGGATACATTTTCTAAGAATGAAGTAAGATCATTGTCCATTGAATTTTTTTCAAATTCTACTGCCGCCGACACCAGCTCTTTAAGGTTTTCAGCTCTAGACTGGGCATTTTGCATCTTTCCGCTTTCCAGCATATCCATATATCCGGATTCGTCAATAACGCTCTCTATAAGTCGGCTTACGCTGGCTTCTTCCTTAAGTTCTGCGAATCTGTTCATCATCTCTGCAAAATCCTTGAGCTTTCCCATGACTCCAGCAGATAATCCTACCATCTCATCCAAGTTTTTGATTACTTCATACAATGGCCATCCCTTGAACTTTGCAAACTGTTCCAGTTTTTCGATAGTAGCCCCACCGATTCCTCTTTTGGGCGTGTTTATTATCCGCTTTAGGCTCAAGTCATCTCTGCCGTTATCAAGGACTATCAAGTACGCTATTATGTCCTTGATTTCCGCCCTCGAGTAGAACTTTGTGCCTCCGACCATCTTATATGGAATTCTTGCAGCCATGAAAGATTCTTCAAATACCCTGGATTGGGCATTTGTTCTGTACAAAACAGCAAAATCTCTGTAATCGTACTTTCCGTCTTTTACCAATGTTCTGATTTCATTGGTGATATAATTGCTCTCATCTCTTTCATCATTGAGTTCAAAGACCTCAATGATATCTCCTGCATTTCGATCAGTCCACATCTTCTTGTCTTTACGGTAGTCATTATTGCATATTACGTGGTTTGCAGCTTCGATTATATTTGGTGTAGATCTGTAGTTTTGCTCCAACTTTATTATCTTTGCATCAGGATAATTTTTTTCAAATTCAAGTATATTTCGGATGTCTGCTCCTCTAAAAGCGTATATGCTTTGATCGTCATCTCCACACACACAAATATTTTTGTATCCTTTAGCCAGCATATCCGTCAATTTGAACTGTATTGGATTTGTATCCTGGTACTCATCTACCAGAACATACTTGAACTTGTTTTGATAGTATTCCAAAACTTCCTTATGAGCTTCGAAGAGCCTTACAGTGTTTAAGAGCAAGTCGTCAAAATCCATAGCATTATTTGATACCAACTTGTTTTGATAAAGCTTATAGACTGAAGCTATTTTTTCTTCTCTGTAATCTCCCATGCTGTCCTTTTCAAAATCCGCAGGCATTATTCCTTTTTCCTTTAAAGAAGAAATCCTCCCGATCAACATTGATACTTGGTACATTTTTTCGTCCAAGTTCAGCTCTGTCAAAACTTCTTTTAGTATGCTCTTTACGTCTGTCGTATCGTAAATCACATAATTTCTGTCATACCCCATCAAGTTTGCATGAAAGCGCAGAACTTTGGCACACATGGAATGAAATGTGCTCATCCATATATCCTCTGTGCCATCTATGTCCATCTCTTTTATACGGCTTCGCATCTCTTCCGCCGCTTTGTTTGTAAAAGTAAGGGCAAGAATCTGCCAGGGTTTCGCCTTTTCTTCCTTTAGAATATAAGCGATTCTGTGAATAATTGTTCTTGTCTTTCCAGATCCGGCTCCCGCCAGTATCAAAACAGGTCCGTCTGTTGCCAGAACGCCTTGTTGTTGTCTTTCGTTCAGTCCTTCGATAAGCTTCATCATTTCCTCCATTTTTTACATATTGCCGTTTTAGTCAACGTAAAAGAAATTCATCGATCTAATGATGAATTTCTTTTATTTAGTCAGAATAATATTTTACCATAAAAGATGGAATCAAGCACCTTTTTCATTTCATCTTTGTTCATTTCAACCGGATTGGATCTAGTAGACCCAAGCATGCTGTTATTTAAGAGTTCTTCAAAATTTTCCTTGTATTCTATTTCGGTGATACCCATTTCTTCAAATGACTTTGGTATATCCAAAGCTTCGTTGAGCTTTTCTATGGCATCTGCAAAGTCATCCGCTCCGATCCTCTTTGCAAGTTTTTCTAACTTTGCCTTTACCACCTTGTCTTTGCTGTTGTACCTTAGGACATAAGGAAGACCTACTGCATTTAAAAGTCCATGCCCATAGCCGAATTTACCTCCAAATGAATGGGATATCCCATGGTCCATGCCAAGACCTATGTTGTGAAAGGCAGTCCCTGCGATGCACTGGTAGTTGTGAACCTTTTGCCTGCTATTAAGATCTCCTTCCTTATAAGATGATGGCAAAAATTCAAACAACCCCTCTATAGCCCCGATACAAAGCGTCTCGCTAAAGTCTTCTAACTTGTGGTTTGTGTAGCATTCCACAGCATGTGTCATGGCATCCATACCTGTCTGAGCTACAACTGCCTTTGGCATAGACATGGTAACTTCACCGTCCAAAATTGCCATGTCGGGAATAAATCCGTATGATTTCAGTCCAATTTTTAAGTCGATGTCTTTGAAAGTCACGACCGCCGTTCTTGTTACCTCCGTTGCGGTGCCGCTTGTTGAAGGTATCGCAACAAGATAGGTTTTTTTTCTTTTGATATTGACTATGTCTGTCTTGGCTTTTTCAAAATCAATTTCAGGATATTCGTACATCATGGCAATAACCTTTGCCGCATCAATAGCCGATCCTCCCCCTACTGCGACAACGCATTCCGGTGAGAATCCTTTGATCTTTTCTACTCCTTTAATTATTTCATCAGTTGTAGGATTAGCACCTATACCTGAAAAAACCTCATATTCCGCTCCTTTTTCTTTTAAGATATTCTCGATCTTTTCGATTGTCCCGTTTCTAAACATTGAAGATTGTCCTGTAATAATAAAGAATCTTTTAAACTCAAGGCCGCCTATGCTTTTCAGGCTCCCAGATCCTGTTACAATTTCCTCTCCGTGTAGTCTTAATCTGTTCAAAGCTATTCCTCCTCGTAATAAATTTGTTCCATTGGTATGAAAACCGAAGCCGTAGTACCCTTGCTTGGTTTGCTTGTAATCTCTATGTGCCAATCATGTTCATCGGCAATCCATTTAGCTATTGAAAGTCCAAGTCCGGTTCCTCCCATATCTCTGGATCTTGCTTTATCTGCTCTGTAAAATCTTTCGTATATTTTCTCCAGATCCTTTCCTGCAATTCCGATTCCGTGATCTTTGAATTTCAGTATAAAATATCCCTTGTCTTCTTTTGAGGATATGGTAATTGCCGAATTTTCCGCGCTATATTTTATGCTATTGTCTATTAGTATTATCGCCAGCTGCATCATCTTCAGCCTGTCTGCGTTTAGCATTATCTTGTCGTCGATGCTATTGTAGATGCTTATGTTTTTCTTTGCTGCCAGTGGCATGAGTTTTTCGCTGGTATCTGTTATTAAATATGCCAGATTAAATTTCTCTCTTTCTAGGTTAATCTGTCCTGCATCGACTTTTGCCAAGAACAATAAATCAGTTACCACCTTTTCCATACGCTTGGTTTCATTATATGCATTATTTAGCCACTCCCATTGTTGACGCACAGTTTCCTCGGGAGAGGTCTTTATCACGTCTAGGTTTGTAAGCACTACCGCAATCGGCGTCCGCAGTTCGTGACTGACGTTTGCGACAAATTCCTGCTGTTTTTTTATAGATTCTTTTACCGGAATTATGGATCTGCCTGATATTATGTACCCTCCGGCCAGTGAAAGCGTCATACCCATAAACACTGCGATCAAGAGTATTCTTAAAAGCCAATTTAAAAACCCGATTTCGGCGTTCATGTTTTTTATTGTTTGAACGACTCTCATTTCTCCACTTTGACTTACGTAGACGTTGGTGAATATTTTCATATCTATTATACCATACTTGTAATTTAAAGCTTCGCCACCTATATTGCCGGTTTGAAAATTATACTGTATAAGGTCATTTAATATATTGTTCGGCAGTTGCAGGTATATGGAGCTTCGCATCACATCAAAGTCTTCATTCCAGACCACCGTAGTTATATTTTGATTCAAAAGCTTTTGAATAAGATCATTGTACTCCTCGTCTTTTTCAGCATCCCTTGGATATCCGTCGCTTATCTCGTCAAAGTAGTTTATATATGTGCTTAACTGCTCGGAAGCCATAGAAAGTTCGCTGTCTACGTCATTAGCAAGATTGAGCCTCATTGTGAAATACAAAAATGCAGAGATCGCAATTAAAATCCCTACTAGAACAAAAGTATTAAGCAACGTAAGGTTAAGCCTAAGTTTGTTTAACATCTAATCCCGCTCCTTAAGAACATACCCAAGGCCTCTTTGTGTCTGAATCATAGTGCTTGACTTGGAAAGCTTCTTCCTAAGATAATGCACATAAATTTCCACGCTGTTCTCAGCTGTCAAGCTATCAAAGCCCCATATCCTGTCGATTATTTGATCCTTTGAGACTATCATTCCAGGATTTCTTAAAAACATCTCCAAGAGCTGGGATTCTTTTGCAGTGAGGCTTTTTGGGCTTCCGGCTACAGTGGCTTCTCCGGTGTTTATATTTAAAGAGACATCGCCAAAACTAATTAAGCTGTCGTGAAAAATCTCTTTAGGCCTTCTGGCAAGTGCCCTGACCCTAGCTACCAGCTCCTCGGTATCAAAAGGTTTTACCATGTAGTCATCTGCTCCCATATTGAGGCCTTTTACTTTATCTTTAGTTGAATCCATAGCCGTTAGAATCAAAACCGGCGTGTTTTTGCCTTTTTCTCTTATAGCTTTTAGTATCTCGAGTCCATCAACGCTTGGCAGCATTATATCCAGCACTATTACATCGTATATGTTTTCACCTGCAAGCATTTGCCCTTCCAGCCCATCATGAACCACATCAGTCAGTATTTTATTTTTTTCAAATATCTTCGCCATCGCTTGCGCCAAAGCCTTTTCATCTTCTACTAATAGAACTCTCAATAAGATTCAACTCCGTTTCAGCATTTCGTTAAATAATTAAATTATTTTTTTACTACCTTTATAAATTTAAAGGTTACGTTAAGCTTCGTACCTTATTATATACCTAAAGAGAATACTAAACGGAACCAACCCCCTTTTCCCTTTTCTGATAATAATGATTTTTTCATTTATCGTGGTTCCTGACGTAAAGTATAAAGAGGCATATGCCTCTTTATATTTTTGCGCGAAAAGCTGAGAAACAGCATCAAAGGAATAATTTAAC
>DMAW01000141.1:14457-22529 GCA_003446375.1 Eubacteriaceae bacterium
ATTTAACGTCTAAAGCTTGCTTTCTTCTCTTACGCATTTATAAAAACCAATATAGTTCCTGCGATGATATACACATCTGCAAGATTAAACACAGGAAATCTCTTTATCTTAATATACAAAAAATCCGTAACATACCCACTGTTCATTCTTTCAAGATAATTACCAAGGGCTCCTGATATGACAAGACTAAGGGAAATCAAAAAATCGTAGCTGTACCCTGCCCTTAAAGCAAAAAAATAAATAACCGACAAAAATAAAATAGATAACGTGGACAAAAGTCTCAACAGCGTCTTTCTTCCTTTTAACAAACCGTACGCTGCACCTTTATTGTGCAATAATACAAAATATAGCCTTTTAGCGATCTTTACCGGATAATTTATAATAAGTTTTTCATTTGCGATTCTCTTTGTAAAAAGGTCGATGAGGACCCCGGTAAAAATCAGCATTAGGCACAATAGAAGCTTATCCATTTTCCCTCGCAAGTTTCGGAGAGTTAAAAACTAGCGTTTCGACTTTTCTATCCTCATCGTCGGTAAACCACACCGTTACTGCAACTTCTCCTTCTTCAAGCTCAAATTGGCCCTTGTATATAGCGCTTATGTAATTTTTTCCGTTGTGGCTTTCTTCAGTCGTCTTTACAAGTTCCAAACTTCCTTCCTGGTATGCACCTATCACGTCTACTATCTGAGTTTTAATTATTCCATTAAAAACCTCTTCCGTCAGAGCTTCTTCCATAAGAGGGCCAAAATCTTTGCTGAATCCTTCATAATCTCCGCTATTCATTGCAACAAGAAGGCTCTCTACTTTCGGAGTTCCGTATTCACCCACATCATCCTTATCCGGTGACGATGAACATCCTGATAAAAAAATCAAAATAAAAATCATTGCAAATATAGTCTTTTTCATAGTTATATCCCCTTTTCTGTTACCCTTTATTTAAGAAACCGTGACAAAAAAATCAATTGTGATAATCCGTTTAAAACTTGTCTGCAAATTTCTTTTGTCTTCTTATATATACAACAGACAATACTGCTATGATCAGTAAAAACGTTTCAGCCAAATAAACATTTGGCAACATGACCGCTACGAAATTCACCCCTCCATGAACCAATATGGCACCAATCAACAGCATAGGCTTCTTTTGGGCTACGCATTTAGCAACCATTACAGACAATGCTATATGCAGCATAATTGCAAAAACTCTTTCCATGCCTCCAATTAGAAACAAATGAGGTTCAACGCTTGTGAAAAGGTTCCGTAAAGAATCCATGTCAGCAAAGACATTGGGCAATGAACTTATTAAGCTGTCAAACCAACCAAAGCTCATATTTGATATCGCAACAAAATTTGCAGCTGAAGAGATGCCTACGATCGCCAAAGATTCAAATCCTCCATGACCTATTCCATAACCTAATGCATTTGAGTATGAGACCTTCCTTCTTAAAAGATGAAAAGCCAGATACCTTCCTATTTCTTCAACTAGCCCTGCAGTAAAAGATAAAAATGCTGCCATTAAAACCTGACTGCTGGCTATATTTACATAAAACCATACATTCCCTTGCAAATAAGAGATCAGTGGAATCCTAATCACCATTTGGAAGAGAAAAAACACCACAGCTCCTGACAGAATGTAGCTCCAACCCGGCTTATATCTTTTTTTGATAAATATCAGAAGCATTATGGGAAATACTACTGAAAGCAGAAACGCCGAAAAGGCAGCTAGAAAATATTTTATATCCAGCACCATCACCTCAATTTAGATCATTTATAGTCCTTACCATTATTATATCAATGATGCTCCCTATCAAAAAGAAAAGATTTAATTTCAACGCTCAAAATCGCCGGAAGCTTCAGGCTGATAAATGATCTTTTTTACTACCATTTTCACGACTCCTCCAGGAGTCTCCCATGAAATGTCCGAACCTTCTTTAAATCCTAGCAATGCTGTTCCTATTGGAGCAAGAATTGAGATCTTGTTTTCCATAACATCCGCTTCCTTAGGATAAACTAAAGTGTAGTTTTCTATTTCATCAGGCTCATCTGCGTAGCTCACTTGCACCACAGAGTTCATGGTAACTACATCCGGCGGTACATCTTTTGAATTTACGACATAAGCTCGGCTTAGCTCTTTTTCCAATATATCCAGATTGGGCTTATTGCCCCCTCCAAACTCTCTTTTGTGCGCTATGTGTTCTAAAATTCGGTTCTTATCCTTTTCTGTTATGTAAATATTTCTAGACATTTCTACTCCCCCTTGTTATTTGCGTATATCTATAAATATAGAAAGATAACCTGAACTCAAAAATATCCAGGTTATCCATGAGATAATCATACCATAAAAACGTTTTCTTTTCACTAGGCAAATTTTTGGGCATATGGTCTTGCCTACCCAAATGCTTTGAATCATCGCATATCTTCGTTTATAATATAAACATAATTGAAACTTGCTTTCTTTTAGTACCAAAATAAATAAGAATATAGCCGTGATAATCCACTATGCTCTTATAATACAAGGATGTGAACTATGAACGGACAAAATAGAAGCAACATTTCCATTGGATCTCATGTGAAGATTGTGCTGAAAGCTGACCAACGCTCAGGCAAGCTGACGGAAGGAGTCGTAGCCAAAATTCTAACCAACAGCAGCAGCCACCCTCACGGGATAAAAGTCATGCTGACAGATGGCCAGGTAGGCCGAGTAAAGGAAATCATTGATTAATCGAGCCGCATAAGTTATATGGGCGGTTTGCATGTCCGCCCTATGGTTGCTCCCTCAAAATCTTTTCCATTGCTTTTCCCTTTGCCAACTCATCGATCAGCTTATCTAAATATCGAATTTCTTTCATAAGCGGCTCTTCAATATTTTCTACTCTTATGCCGCATATAACTCCTTTGATTAAAGCTCTTGACGGATTCAAGTTTGGCGCTTGTGCAAAAAATGTTTCAAAGTTTACCTGTTTCTCGATTTTTTCTTTTAAATCTTCTTGACTATACCCAGTCAGCCAACGGATGATTTCATCTACTTCAGATTTAGTCCGCCCCTTTTTTTCTGCTTTTGCGACATAATGCGGGTATACGCTTGCAAAACTCATCGAGTATATCTTAGGTTTGGTCATAGCGAATTCCTCCTGTAAGTTTTTTTTAAATAGCCTGCTCATTTACAAAATACGAACACGACATCTCTTAAAAAAGCAGCACATCCGACCGCTATTTTATCATAATATTGGGTGAATCGCGGGTCATCCACATACATCTGAGCCACTCCCTTATGTGCCTCTTTGCTGTAGCTATCCCAATAAAAGCACAGCCATTTTTTATGAAGTTCATAAGTTTTTTGTGCCATCTCGCTAGATGGATCTCCCTGTTCAAAAGCTGCTTTTAATGTTTCGTTCAGCTCATCTGTCAGATTTTCTAATTCGGAATGTTGCTCTTTGCTCATTCCCATAAGCTTATTGTTGGCTCGGTCAACTTTATCGTTGCCGTATTTTGTTCGTATCTCCTTGCCGTACTTTTTCTCATTATCATCAATTTGCTTTTTAATAAAGCCTTCAAATTTTTCCTGATCGTTCATTATAATCTCCCCTTTTAGTTCTTTAATGGTCTTTTCTACATTTGCAATTAATAAGTCTAGTTGTCTTTGCTTAGAAAGTAGTGCTGACAAATGCTTCTCTAATGCCACTTGCTCATCAAAGTCCTTTGACGACAAAATCTTTTTAATTTCTTCCAGCGGAACTCCCAATTCCCGATATAAAAGGATTTGCTTTAGTAGGTCAATTTCTTTTTGCCCATAAACCCTGTATCCGTTTGAACTAATGCGAGCAGGGCAAAGCAGACCTAATTCATCATAATACCGCAGAGTCCGCGTACTGACTCCTGCCAATTTTGCTAGTCTGTTTATGGTATATTCCATATTATCTCCTCCTGCAAACAACTATAAACCATTACGCAACGTCAATGTCAATTAAGTTGGGGAAATTTATATATATATCTTTATTATGCATTCAAATACATTTGTCTTGAATTTGCATAGGGAAATTCTGATCATCATATTTTGATATTTTATCCGATTTAATATTAAATCTTGGTTTATCGGAGTAAACGTTTTTAATAAAAATATCAATAAAGCTTAATTATCTTAATTCATATTTAGCAAAAAACGGTGATATCAGCAACACAGACACTATCAATGCCATGGGAATATATGCAGGAACAAACCCGAATAATAACAAAGGTCCTACGTCTAAAAGTGTCACTGCAACCTTATAGATGCTATTAGGATGATTTACAGCTTTACAATTTTCACAGTTTATATCCTTGAAACCGGTAATGTTAGATCCAAAAGCTTCACCCCAACTAAATTGGTGTGAGCAATTTCTGCATTTTGCCATTTCTGCAGTTCTCCTTTATATGCGCTTGAAATTATTGGTTTCTACTGTCAAGATGGTGCTGTGAAATTCTTCTCCATCCATAGACCAATCCAACTCAAACCCTTTTGAGTCTATCTTTATTTCTAGAATCTCGAGTTCTTTTTCTCTTCCAATAAACACGTGGTACCTCCTAACTGTATTTAAATAAACTTTATTACATTACAGTTATTATGCTTTGTCTTACAAATCCTGTCTAGTGCCACTTGACAGGGTTATTTCCGAGTGATTTTGTCTCCACGAAAAAAATTTGACTATTCATTTTCTTTGCTTTTTTGTTTTCTCCATTGCTAATATACATATTTACTCTCTTATTCTGCTTTACTGGCTAGCTCCAATAATTTTGCCGGCATCCGATTTCTCAGCTCCCAAATAATATTAATTGGAGCTGATCCTTCATGCCGTACATAATCGGCAAACCCTAAACAAGTATATAAGCATGTATAGTCCTTTTGTTTCTTATAGCTTCTAGCAAATATCAAGACTTTACGCCCACTTTTTTTCTGAGAGATATAACGCTGACCAGTAGGCGATTCAACCGTAGTTCTACTTTGGCTTTGCCAGTGAAATAATTTTTCACTAATAGCGTAGTCATCATATAAAGTAGTTTCACTATAGTCAGACTCACTCTTATTTAAAGTTATAAAAAACACATCCATTTCTTTTTCGTTTATGTAGAGAACGCCTTCTCTTAATGGATACCGTCTTTCATAATTGTGTTTTCCAAGAGCGGAGAGTACCATATTTACCGTATAAGTCCCGTGAAGTTCAAGTGCTCCATTAAGCTCAGCTATGGGCATCGTTACTTGATCTTGCTGATCATAAGTGTATTGTATAACCGACATAAGCTCATCAAAATAACACTGTTTTCCAAACAGCATGTTTAAAATTTCATTAAATTTCTTTCCGAGTATATTTATACCTTCATTCACAAATGTGTAATAAAGCATATCCAAATATAAACTGGACACATGAGATGTTCTTATATCACTTAAAGCAAATCCATCAGCATAAATGTCAGGCAGGTTATCCAATAGCCATTTCAACCAATGCACAGCCTTGACTTGAGAAAGCCTCGCATAACCGTTGCTTAGCATTTTATCATGTTCCCCGCTTGAACCAGGCATATTGGAAAGTCCAGATAATGTAGCTTTTTTCGAATCGATTCTATACAACTCAAGAGGACTGACATTCCAGTGAATGAAAAAATCCAAGAAATTATTTGTGAAATCTTTCCCCTTCCAGTCTCTTATCTTGCGAAGTACCTGCCTTTTGTTGTTGACCGCATTTGAAATATGATTCAAAACTGTTTTTTGTGCAACCTTTTCCAGATATATAGCACATCCTTTGGGCACATGGACAAATCCTGATTTTATTTCTTGACTGACAGATCCTTTTGTCTGCTTCATTAAAGCTCTAAAACGTTCTTCAAAATTATACTCAGCCCTTTGTTGCCCTACAAAATCAATTACTGTGAGCGCTTCTTTATCTTCTGATAATCGAAGTCCCCTTCCTAACTGTTGTAAAAAAACTGTAAGACTTTCCGTTGGTCTTAAAAATAAAACAGTATTCACTTCCGGTATGTCTACCCCTTCATTGTATAGGTCTACTACAAACACAAAGTGAATCTCTTTGGAAACAAGTCTCTGTTTTGTGCTTTCTCTTGTTTTTAAGTCGGAATCTGACGTTAAAAAATCTGAAGGAATCCCTGAGTCATTAAAAAAGTTAGCCATAAACTCAGCATGCTTTTTCGTAACACAAAATCCGATACCTATAATTTCTTCCCAATCCAAGGCGTAATTTTCTATTGCAATTTTTATTTGTTCTGCACGGGTATTGGCACTTCGCTCGCTTAAGACTATTAGGTTTTCTAAATCTTCCGTATTATACTTTCCTGCTTGCCATCTAACATGGCGAAAGTCTATGCTGTCAGTTACACCAAAGTAATGAAATGGGCTTAATAGTTTTCTTTCGATAGCTTCGGTCAACCTCAGCTGAATTGCATCCGAATTATCAAAGTAATCAAAAATACTTTGACCATCTGTTCTCTCAGGTGTTGCAGTCAAACCCAAGAGTATCTTGGGCTTAAAATGCCTCAGCAGATCTTGGTAGGATGGTGCTGCTGCATGGTGAAATTCATCTATTACTATAAAATCATAATAATCCTCTGGCAATGTTTCAATAAACTTTGTCGAATTAACAGACTGAATCGATACAAAAACGTGCTCTATGCTTTCAGGTCTTATTCCATCAACCAATAAACCGCCAAAATTAGGCTGCTTTAATATATTTCTGAAGCACTGCAAGCTCTGAGATAATATTTCTTTTCTATGGGCTACAAATAGCAACCTGGCTCTTTGATTTTCTTTATTAAAACGTTTGTAATCAAATGCTGAAATCACGGTTTTGCCTGTGCCCGTGGCAGAAATTACCAGGTTTCTGAAATTGCCGTGCACCTGTCGCTCGGCTTCTAGCTTATCTAGAATTTCCTGTTGGTAATGATGTGGTGATATATCAAAATAGTGAACATCCAGTGCAGAATTACCGTTTGATTCGATTCCTTTTCCTTTTAGCAGTGCATTTTTTAATCTGTTTTCGTCTGTTTCACGGTTAAAGATCATAAATTCAGGGCTATTCCAATACGTCTCAAATGTTGCCTCAATTTTTTGCATAGAAGGTTTAGAGTCATATTCTGAAAGTTTTACATTCCACTCCAGACCACTAGTCATGGCACTTTCAGATAAATTTGATGATCCAATATATGCCGTACTAAATCCTGTTTTTCTCCAAAACACATATGTTTTTGCGTGAAGTCGAGTTCTTTCAGTATCGTAAGAGATCTTTATTTCAGTGTTGCAAAGCTTAGATAACCAATCAACCGCTTTATAGTCTGTAGCTCCTATATACGAAGTTGTTATCACCCTTAGTTTTCCACCTTGCTCCGTAAATTCCTTAAGTTCATCCATAACCAATCTCAAACCTGTCCACTTTACGAAGGATATCAACCAGTCAATTCGCTCGCAACTAACTATTTCCTTGCGGATTTCTGATTCCATTCTTGGTTCATGGGCAGCACCTGTAAATAAACTCTGAGTTGCCACGCTTGTTGAAGGTCTTACTAACTCCATTTTTGATTTATTAACTAGATGATCAGCTTTCCTTTCAGCAATAGCCAAAAGCATCTCGCCCTCTTTTTGGATCCAATAATTATCTAGCCGCTTAATTAAATCCACATCAGGATTTTTCTGTCGAGACAAAAAATTCGCCATATAACGAATCAACTCATTGGCCAAGCTTAACCTGTCTTCAATTTTATGGTTTTTGTGATCAAGAGCTGTGAATACTTCTCTAAGAATTTTTGCCAAGTAATTAGCTAGCATATCCTGGGATGTTACTGCATTTATATAGCTTTTATCGATATAAAGTTTAGGATTATGAGCTAATTTTTCCAGTTCTTGATGGATATATTCATTTATAACTTGCTCATAGATTCCTAAGGGTAGATTTGTTTTCAATGCAATTCACCTGCTTTATACATCATCTTGTTCTCAAAATGCGTTTTCTCAACTTTATCCTTATTATCCCATCTTCAATCTCTAATTTCAACACGTTATTTATATCATTAAACTGTTTATGGTAATCTAAAAA
>DMAW01000020.1 GCA_003446375.1 Eubacteriaceae bacterium
TCGGTCATTTCATTTTACAACTTTGCCGATGGCTGTCGACTTTTCACTTGCAGCCTTCCTTGCCCAATCATCAATTTCCAAGATTTCCTCAAGCTCTGGATTTCTTACAGGGATGTGCTTGTTCATTACGGATTCGATGATCTTAGGTATGTCCAAAAAAGATACTTCTTTGTTTAAAAACTTGTCAACCATTACCTCGTTGGCACTGTTAAGGACTACAGGCATGCTTCCTCCTGCTTCAAGCGCATCGTAAGCCAGTTTGAGACACCTAAACTTATTTACATCAGGTTTTCTAAATTCCAAAGCCCCTATTTCAGCAAGGTTCAAGCTTTTCGTGTTATTTTCGTGCCTTTCTGGATATAACAGCGCCAGCTGTATTGCCACCCTCATATCAGGTTCTCCCAGTTGGGCCATGGAAGAGTGATCTTTAAATTCGACCAAAGAATGAATGATGCTTTGCGGATGTATCACAACGTCGATTTCTGCAGGCTTAAGGTCAAACAGCCATTTGGCTTCTATGACTTCCAGCCCTTTGTTCATCAAGGTTGATGAATCTATGGTTACCTTTTTGCCCATAGACCAGTTGGGATGCTTTAGAGCCTTCTCTACAGCAACCCCCTCAAGCTGTTTTATATCGTAGTCCCTAAAAGGCCCACCGGATGCCGTTAGGATTATCTTTGAAAGGTACTTGCGCTGATTCCCCATCAAGCATTGAAATATGGCACTGTGCTCACTGTCAACCGGATATATTTTAACGCCGCATCTATCTGCAAGATTCATTACTACATTTCCTCCCGCTACAAGAGTTTCCTTGTTTGCAAGAGCGATGTCTTTTCCCTTTTTTATTGCCTCTATCGTAGGAATAAGTCCTGCCATGCCCGGTATTGCAGTGACTATGCGTTGAGCGCTGTCCCAAGAAGCTGCAGCTGTTATGCCCTCAAGCCCTCCAAGGACTTCAAATCTTCCTTTAAGCCTTTTTCTAAGCTCGCCGGCTTTTTTGACGTCCCAAACAGCTACTACCTCGGGATTAAACTCCAGTGCCTGTCTCTCAAGCAAGTCGATGTTGCTATTACCCGTAATCGCTGCAACAGATATCTTATCCCTATGATTTCTCGCTACATCAAGAGTCTGGGTACCGATAGAACCGGTAGATCCCAACACGCTTATTTTGATCATATTCACAACCCCTTATTGAAATTAATTTCACACGTTATATGATAACGGAGAAACATGGGGTTTTCAACAAAAATTATATTTTTCCAATTATGCCACATAGATTGACAATCAACCCGTACATCTGTATAATAATATCTTGCCACAACAACATCCGGAGAGATGTCCGAGCGGCCGAAGGAGCACGCCTGGAAAGCGTGTGTGCGTCACAAGCGTACCGAGGGTTCAAATCCCTCTCTCTCCGCCATATAATAAAAACAAATCACCGCCAAGGTGATTTTTTTATGCGCAAAATCATAGAGGGATTTGAACCCCAAGGGGGTGAGGGCCGATCAGGCAAAGTGGTAAATCCACTTTGACCGGCACGAAGTCCAAGCCTTGCAGAAAGCAGGGCGCAGTACACTGAAAAGCAGCGCTTTGCAGACCTCTCTCTCCGCCATATATAAAAACAAATCACCGCCAAGGTGATTTTTTTTATGCGCAAAAACATAAATCTATCGATAAATCACTACATTCAATCCAATATAAATAGCCAATAAAATCCCCATGGGCATATTTACAAAAAGTCCAACCCATGATACACGGCTTTCCGGCATCTCATAATTATTCTCCACGATCATTTTTTTTATGTATCGAACAGACATGTATATACCCACCAAAAGAACCAACATCGCGATGATTATCATAATCAAATTATCCGAAAATGAAGACTCGACAGCCTGAACTTCCATTACTTCTTGGATGTCAAATAACTCCGGAAAAGCCTCAGACATTTTTTGGAAAGCCGCTAGCACCACAAAAGAAGTAAAGTTGTTGAAAAAATGAAATAATATTCCTCCCCAAAGAGACCCTGTGATCATTACTATGGCCGCCATTATTATTCCTAACGCAGTCGCGTAGCCGAACTGCCCCAAATCTATATGCATCAGGCCAAACAAAACCCCTGTGGCAATTGAAGCTTGCAAGAGGCTTACGTCTCTAAAATGGTCAAGTATTACTCCTCTTATAAATACTTCTTCCAATATTACCGGAATAACGGCAACAGCAATGAAAAATACCCATAGGCTTGGTACCATTTCAAAGACTCTCATGGTCACTTCTCCTGAGTCCACCTTAGTAAATACGGCTACGAGATAATTTACTCCGTATTTAATCAAAAAGCTTATCAAAAACAGCTGAAATATCCTCCATATGCTTTTGCCCGAAAGTCCTACGTTCAATTTCAGAGTAGATATTATAGGTTGCCGCGTGGCTATCAAATACACGAGAGTTGGAATCAGCACATCGACCAACTGATGATAAAGTGCGAATTTTTCATAAAAAAACGCACCTATAATCAGATTCCCTGTTACAAATACTATAAAAAGCATCAAAAAAAGCCATAATCCGCTTCTATGATTTTTACTTTCAAACATATTCATGAATTCACCTTCTGTCTAATTAAATCTGCTGTACAGATTATAAATAAGGAATGTAAGCAAGATGCTCGCCGCAATGAGCATTGCGATCAAATACGCGATAGCTAATCCTGCTGTGTTAAACAAAAACAACATGATAAAGCCCATAACTACTCCAAATATCATTGCTCCAAGCATATTGAAAAGCACGTTTAAATTTTGCTTTACAGCTTTTTGAGGATCGTCCCAGTCTAATTTTGGTCTTAAAGTATCAATAAGTATACCAAAGCCTATCACAGGAAATGATCCTGCCAATCCACCTGTAAAGGCAAATAATGCTGTCGATGCTTCCAGTTTTAGAATAAATATCAATGGTACTATAAAAAATACCATTGCACTTATCTGGAGAATCATCGGAAATACCATCCTGCCTATAAAGAAATCTCTCTTTGCAACAGGTATCACCTTGTTGATCCAACTTGCCTTACCTTCCCTGGATACCGTTGTAGATTGTGTAGGGTTTGTTCCTGCAACAAATACAAATATCCCTACTAAAACCAAAGCAAATAAATCCTTAAAGTTTTGGTAAAGGTCTACGAACACATCAAGTTCCCCTCCTCCGTTTATAAAGGGAATGGCTACCATCAGCACCGGTAGAATTACCACGATACTTACGCAATTGAACAAGTAATGGGGGTTCTCATGACCATTTTCATATCGTTTAAAAATATTGCCTTCCAAGGTGAGCTCGACACTACATCCTTGTCGTACTCAAGCGCTACTTGTTTTTTAGCGCTATCGCTTTTGTTGAAGTACCCCTGTACATAAAGTTTCTTTCCGACAAATACCACTCCGATGCCAAAAGCAATTGAAACTGCAGCATAAGAAAAGAAGCTAAAAATCCCTATTAGAGAATTTGATGCAAATAGTCCCTTACTTAGCCAAATTGCCGGAGGATATGTTCTTCCTACTATGTTGACCAAACTGTTTTGATTCCTTAAGAGAGCTTCTATATATTCTCCTTCGCTCCCGGGAGGTATTGAAGTAGCCGCTTTGTTAACCAATAGCTGGAATACTATCAAGACGATTAAAAACAAAAACAAGCTTATGGTTCTAAGGATATCTTTTTTCCCTTCGATGTTTATAAATTTCATCACAAGCATCACTAAAATCGTTCCTATGCTTAATGGAATCACCGGCAACAATAAAACACCAAATATAAAAAACACCGAATACAGGATTCCGCCCATCTCTTCGAAAGGAATAAAAAATACAGGCGCTAGAATAGGCACTATGATCATATACTCATAGATTACCATGTTAATAAATTTTGAAGCTACTATACTTTCTTCTTTTAATGGCAAAAACAGCAGCTTGTCAAGATCTTTTGAAAAATAGAATGTCGACATAGCATATATCAGCCCAAAAAACAAAACCACGATTGCAGCTCCTGAAAAAGTCATTGCAAACAAAGCTCCTTCCTGCCCAAGGACAAAAAGTTGCAGGTAGACAGTCTTCAACAGTCTTGTATACATAATATAAACCGGCACTAAAGAAGCAAATACCAAAATTATAAGCAGTGGCATCAATATCTTCTTCGTATCTGTCTTAACGTCATGAACCATCTTGGAAAAACCAAAATTGGCATTAAGGAGAGTTTTAGTAAGCATCAGTATTTCCTTCATAGCTCTGTCAACTCCAAAAATATTTTTTCAAGGCTTTCCTTGTCCTTAGCATCTCCCTTAAGCTGTTCCATGGTTCCTTGAGCTATTATTTTTCCCTTGTTTATTATGGCGATCCTGTCGCAGAGCTTTTCTGCCACTTCCAGCACATGTGTCGAAAAAAATACGCTTTTACCTTCTGCACACCTTTGCTTCATAAGCTCTTTCAAGTTGTATGAAGACTTTGGATCAAGTCCTACCATCGGCTCATCCAGGATGAATACCATCGGATCATGAAGCAGAGAACCTATTAATACTATCTTCTGTTTCATCCCATGAGAATAGCTGCTAATTGGATCGTTTACTGCCTTTTCCATTTCAAAAAGCTTAAGATACTTTTCTATTTCTTCTTTTCTTTTATCTTTTTCTACTCCGTATACGTCACCCATGAAGTTTAAATATTCTATTCCTTTTAGCTTTTCGAAAACCTCATGATTGTCCGGAACGTAACTAAATTGTCTCTTGGCGTCCATAGGGTTAGTTTGATTATTTATTCCGTTTATATAAACTTCTCCTTGATCGGGTCTCAACAACCCTACTATCATTTTAATAGTCGTCGTCTTTCCTGCTCCATTTGGGCCTAAAAACCCAAATATCTCACCGGGCTTAACCTCAAACTCGATGTTGTCTACTGCTTTTATTTTTCCTGACCCATATGATTTTGACAAGCCTTTAATCTTAAGCATGCTGTGTTCTCCCCTTTAATCTTCAATTTTTATTACGTTAGTTTCAAAATCAGAAACGAATTCGTCAAATTCGTCAGGACCTAACATGAAAATATCATCTGAAGTCCTTACAACCAATGCTTTGCTTCCGGATACAAGCAAGTACGCCTTGTTTCCGTTTTTCAAAGTGAACCGACCTTCTTTGTAAGTTCCTATAGAAGTCCCCATAGTCCTTCTTACCGGCGCATGATCGCTGTCTATGCTCCAGTCTACAGCATACGCCTCGATAATTTCATCTCCAGTTAGCTCTATTTTCTTGAACCCTGTTAAAAACATAGCTTTTAAAGAGCCATCTTCTACGCGCACGACGTTTAAATAGTTCATTGCAATAAAGAGTCCTCCTATTATGGAAGCTACTGCAACCATGATTCCTAAATCCAATAAATCTTTTTTCGATCTTCTATCAGCTTTTTCTTGTTTTATCGCCTTGATCGCTTTTATCAACAGCAATGCCCCGACTCCTATAATGACTATCAAAAACAAAGATCCTCCAATTCCTTCAATCGATACCTTGTACATAGCTGCCTCCTTTTTATGAAATCGAACGTCAGATTGATTTATCAACACAAAACTTATTGATAAATATATAACGATACTGTATAGTAGTACTAATACTTTTTACAGTGATTGAGTTGATAGGCTTTATGCGAAATTTAAAAAGCTACAAAACCATTCTATTGCAAATATTGTTAAAAATCAATCCCATCTATGCAATTGCCTTGATTGGACTTGATAATATAGTAGAAATAAATTAAAATACAAGAATACCTATTTTTATTGTCACAAATGCACAATGCAATCATTAATAAATTACAAGGAGGATTTACAATGTACGAAAGAGTTTATAACTTTTCTGCCGGACCTTCAGTCTTGCCGGAAGAAGTGCTTTTAGAAGCATCGAAAGAAATGTTGAATTATAAAGGAAGCGGCATGTCCGTTATGGAAATGAGCCACAGATCAAAGGAATTTATGGGTATAGCAAAAGAAGCTGAAAAGCTTTTAAGGGAACTGATGAGCGTTCCTGATAACTACAAGATCCTTTTCTTGCAAGGTGGCGCTTCCACCCAATTTGCCATGATTCCGCTAAATCTTTTTTCAAATACCAAAAAAGCCGATTTCGTAGATACCGGCGCTTGGTCGGCTAAAGCCATCAAAGAAGCAAAAAAATACGGAACAGTAAACGTGTTGGCATCATCAAAAGACAGCACTTATTCCTATATTCCTAAGCTTGATAAGTCAACATTTACAAAAGATGCTGATTATTTTCATATAACTACCAATAACACTATTTATGGCACTAGGTTTTTGCCTGACAACCTGCCGGATACAGGAGACGTCCCTCTTGTCGCAGACATGTCATCAAATATACTGTCAGAAGTTTACGATGTAAATAAATTCAGCCTGATTTATGCAGGCGCTCAAAAAAACATGGGTCCTGCAGGAGTCACAGCAGTTATAATACGAGATGATCTGATAGGAAATGCCATGGACATAACTCCTACGATGCTCGATTACAAAACACATGCTGATGCCGACTCTCTATACAATACACCACCGTGTTTTTCTATCTATATGTGCATGCTCGTCTTCAGGTGGGTAAAGGCAAAAGGCGGAGTAGCGGCTATGGAGAAGATTAACAAGGAGAAATCTCAACTACTCTATGATTACCTTGATCAAAGCACGATGTTCAAGGGCACTGTTGCCGTTGAAGACAGGTCTTTGATGAATATTCCTTTTGTTACAGGCAACGACGCTTTAGATGCAGCCTTTATAAAGGAAGCTGCGGCAAAAGGCTTTGTAAATCTTAAAGGCCATCGTTCTGTAGGCGGCATGAGAGCGAGCATTTACAACGCAATGCCTGTAGAAGGCATACAAGCATTGATAGAGTTCATGAAGGAGTTTGAATCAAAAAATAAATAATCGGAGGTTTGAAATGTATAAAATCAAGACACTAAACAATATTTCTCAGGAAGGCCTGGCTCTTCTTGGTGGAAATTACAGAATAACAGACGAAGATCCTAATCCGGATGCGATACTTCTGAGAAGCTACAAGATGCACGACATGGAACTTCCGGAAAGCGTTAAAATCATAGGACGTGCAGGAGCAGGCGTCAACAACATACCTATAGAAGATTATGCGGCAAAAGGAGTAATAGTCGTAAATACTCCTGGAGCAAATGCGAATGCAGTAAAAGAACTGGTAATACTCGGCCTTTTGCTCTCATCAAGAAAAGTCGTACAAGGCATCAATTGGGCAAAATCAGCAAAAGACGATCCGGAAGTGGCAAAGCTCATCGAAAAGGAAAAATCCAAATTTGCCGGACAAGAGCTTACCGGCAAAAAATTTGGAGTCATTGGCCTTGGAGCTATCGGAGTTCTTGTTGCAAATGCCGCACTAGCTCTTGGCATGGAAGTCTACGGCTATGATCCTTTCGTTTCTGTGGAATCTGCCTGGGGATTAAGCTGCGATGTTAAGAGATCCTTAAGCCTCGATGAGGTAATGACTGACTGTGACTACATCTCTCTTCACGTTCCTTTAATAGATCAGACAAAAAACATGATCAATTCAGATAGGCTAAAGATGGCTAAACCCGGACTTAGAATTCTCAACTTCGCCAGAGGGGCGTTAGTCAGCAACAAGGACATCAAGGATGCACTTGACAGTGGCAAGGTTGCCTGCTACGTAACTGATTTCCCGGATCAAGAGTTATTGAACATGGATGGAGTAATAGGCATTCCGCACCTTGGAGCATCCACCGCAGAATCTGAAGAAAATTGTGCAAAAATGGCTGTCCACGAAATAAAGGAGTTCTTGGAAAATGGAAACATCGTTAATTCCGTCAATTATCCCGACTGCTACATGGGAGTTAGCAACACTAAAGCAAGAATTGGAATTACCCATAAGAATATCCCCAACATGGTAGGACAGATCACAGGCGTCTTGGCAAAAGACAACATCAATATCGGAGACATGCTCAACAAGTCAAAAGGTGATTTTGCATACACCCTTATCGATGTCGATTCACATATTTCCGATGATCTTGTAGGTATGCTTGCAAATATCGAAGGCGTCCTAAAGGTAAGAGTAATAAAAAACAATTAATCGAGGAGAAATAAATGGCTGTAATAAAAGCGTTTAAATCAATCAGACCTGAAAAAAGCCTTGCAGACAAAGTAGCGGCTCTTCCATATGATGTTTACAATACCGAAGAAGCTGCCGCAGCCGTGAAAGGCAACCCTTATTCATTTTTGCACATAGACAAATCAGAAATCGATCTTCCATCGGATACGGATCCGTACAGCGAAGATGTTTACTTAAAAGCACAATCTACACTGGATTCATTCTCGAAAAAAGGAATCTTCATCCAAGATGAGTCTGACAACCTATATGTCTACAGACTCATCATGGACGGTAGAAGCCAGACAGGACTAGTCTGTTGCAGCTCTATCGACGACTACATAAACGGCACCATAAAGCGCCATGAGTTGACTAGAGAAGACAAGGAACAAGATAGGATCAACCACGTCGACTATTGCAACGCCAATACAGGCCCTATATTCTTGACTTACGAGTCTAAAGAATCTATAAACGACATAATCGAAAAATGGACTGTAAGCCATCCAGCAGAATACGACTTTGTCTCAGAAGATGGAATCACCCACCAGGTTTGGGTTATAGACAATACTGACACGATAAACTCATTGACTGCCCAATTCAAATCTATTTCTTCAACCTATATAGCAGACGGTCATCACAGAACTGCTTCAGCTGTAAAAGTAGGGCTAAAAAGAAGAGAATCCAATCCCAGCCATACCGGAGATGAGGAATATAATTATTTTTTAAGTGTTCTGTTTCCTCATGATCAGCTTTACATCATGGACTATAACAGAGTTGTCAAAGACTTGAACGGCATGACATCAAAAGAATTCATCTCAAAGCTTGAGGCTGTCGCATCTATTGAAAAGATTGGCTCAACCCCATGCAAGCCTTCTCAAAAAGGCGAAATAGGCATGTTTTTAGATGATACATGGTACAAGCTGACCGTAAATCAAGACAACGTAGATTTTGATGATCCTGTTTCTTCTTTGGACGTATCTATACTCCAAGAGTCAGTGCTTAAGCCGATACTTGGAATCGGAGATATCAGAACCGATAAAAGAATAGATTTTGTAGGAGGCATCCGGGGACTCAAAGAACTGGAGCGCAGATGCAAAACCGACATGAAACTAGCTTTTGCAATGTATCCTACATCTATAGATGAGCTAATGAAAATTTCTGATGCAAGACTTTTAATGCCTCCCAAATCAACTTGGTTTGAACCGAAGCTTAGAAGCGGCATATTCATTCATAAACTCACATGACTAAAAATGGCTGCCATCCTTTGATAGCAGCCATTTCTTATTTATCTCTCTTCTCTTTAAAAAAATCTTCTAGCAGCTTTTTACATTCATTCTCCATTATTCCTTCGTAGATTTCTATCCCGGATTTATTGCTTTTTTTTAGCTCCCACCTTATAATTTCCAAACCCATTTCGCTGGATTCTTTTGCTCCATAAGTCAGCCTTTTTATCCTGCTGTTAAATATTGCGCCTGTACACATGATGCATGGCTCCAACGTCACATATATTTCACATTTATCAAGGCGCCAGTCTCCAATCTCTTCTGCTGCTTTCTGAATTGCCAGAATCTCCGCATGTGCCGTCGCATCTTTCTTTGCCTCCACCATATTGTGAGCCATCGCTATTATTTGTCCTTCTTTTGCCACTACGGCACCTACTGGCACCTCGCCCATCTCATACGCCTTTTTTGCTTCATTGATGGCTTCTTTCATGAACTTTCTCACTTAACCCGCTCCTTTTGGCAAATAAAAAGAGGCATGCGTATGCCCCCTTTATTTATGTATTACAGGTTTTCAAGAGTTTCCATAACATAGTCTGCGTACTCTGCTCCTGTAGCTCCATCTTCCCTGCCGGTAATCACGAATTTCTTCTCGTAAACTCCACATCTATCAAGAGCATTGGCTAGAGCTTCTGCTTGTTGGATTTTACCCATATGCTCCAAAAGCATCACGCCGGCCCTCATGATGCTGCTGGGGTCTGCATATTTTCCTCTTCCTTCTTCAACCATTCGTGGAGCTGATCCGTGAATCGCTTCAAACATAGCGTATCTTTTTCCGATATTTGCGCTTCCTGCCGTTCCTACGCCTCCTTGAAACTCAGCTGCTTCATCTGTAAGGATATCTCCATAAAGGTTTGGAAGAACCATTACCTTGAAATTTGTCCTTCTTTTCGGATCAATTAGCTTCGCAGTCATTATATCGATATACCAATCATCCCATTCCACTTCCGGATAGTCCTTTGCGATTTCTTTCGCTACGTCTAAAAACTTTCCATCAGTAGCCTTTACTACGTTTGCCTTAGTTACGACAGTTACTTTGTTTTTTCCGGATTTTTTAGCATACTCGAAAGCAGATTTTATTATTCTATGGGATCCTTCGTGGGTCGTAACCGTAAAGTCGATGGATAAATCCTCATTTACTTTTACGCCTTTGCTTCCAAGCGCATATGCGCCTTCAGTGTTTTCTCTGTAAAACATCCAGTCGATTCCTTCTTCAGGCACTTTTACAGGCCTTACGTTTGCAAAAAGATCTAGTTCTTTTCTCATGGCAACATTTGCACTTTCAATATTTGGCCATGGATCTCCTGCTCTTGGAGTGGTCGTTGGGCCTTTAAGAATTATATGGCATTTTTTAATTTCAGCTAGAACATCATCAGGAATAGCTTTGTTGTGCTCCGCCCTGTTTTCAATAGTCAACCCATCTATTGTCCTAAACTCTACCTTGCCTGCTTTGACTTCATCGTCAAGTAAAAACTCAAGGACTCTTTGTGCTTGAGATGTTATGTAAGGTCCGATTCCATCTCCTCCTACTACGCCTATTATAACCTTATCCAGCGCGTTGTAGTCGATAAAATCTTTTTCTTCTTTCATTTTTTCAATTCGTATGAATTGCTCCTCTATAAGTTTTCCAAAATGCTCCTTAGCGGCTTCGATTCTATCCAAATTAAATCCTCCTCTATATTTTATATCCGGTTTGTCAACAAACCGGCATTTATGCCTCACTGTGATTATTTACAGCAAAAGATATTATATATTATTGTGTATAATATTTCAAGGATGCTTATTTTTATTAATGGCTTTTCTAATCCAATTTATTAATTCAATCACAATCCAAGATATCAATATAATTAAAGCAGCTCCAATTGCATATCCCAAATACTTTCCAAATCCATCTTCATAGTTTTTGATCAATCCACCAAACACATTGGTTCTATCCCTGTCTCTCTGACCTGTATCCGGGCTATTGAATGCAATTTCTTGTTCCGGAATTTCCTTGATGGCTTCGACCGTTTGAAAGCCCATTGAAAAAAACATGATCAACGCCAATATTCCAATGGCAATATACTTATTCAAGTTGCAAACATCTCCTTTATTCAGATGCACCAAATCGCCATAAAAATTCCTTTGCTTCCATGGCATAGTCTATATTAATTCTAGTATTTTCAATGATCTGCTTTACTCTTAATCCTTCATCTTCAATATAAAACCCGTTTTCTCTCACAAGCTCTACATCATTTTGTTCAACAGTCAAGCCAAAAGCCATGCATATTTTCCCGGGGCCGTTCATGAGGTTTTTTTGTTGGTATGGCGTAGCCTCTTTAACGGATATCCCGTATCTATTCACATAAAACTCTTCTTTGCTTTCTTCCGTTGGTTCCATACTCCTAATCAGTACGGCCGCACCTTCGCCTTCCCCTTCTGTCACCACGTTCAGGCAGCTGTACATTCCGTAGATTAGGTAAATATAGCTTCTCCCTCCGCTTTTGAACATGACCTGTGTTCTCTTTGTAACTTTTCCTCCATAACAGTGACACGCTTTGTCTATTTTCCCTACATATGCCTCAGTTTCGATAATTCGAGCTTTCAATCCATTATAGACTATCACTTTACCCAATAAATCTTTAGCAATCTGCAATGTAGGTCTTAGATAAAATTCCTTTGTTAATATTTCATTCATATTTGCTGATTCATTTCCTCTTCAACTGCTTTTTCTATCATTTTTCTTATTTCGCTCAAATCATTCTTATCTATTATGATCTCTCTTGAGCTATCCTTTAGCTTTACTTCATCACCCAGTATTTCAGGATCGTTGAATATAGTTTCATAGATTTTATTTTGAACCATCTGAGTATAGCCGTCTTCTCGCTCTTCAATAAGCTTTAATTGTTTTTTTACATATGA
>DMAW01000017.1 GCA_003446375.1 Eubacteriaceae bacterium
AGAAGTGAGTTTAAAAGATATCATTTTACCGGATAGCCAAAAAGCTGCATTGGAGCAACTAGTTGAAGAACAAAAAAATTCAGATGATTTGATCAAGCATAATATTGAACCAGCAAATAGACTTCTGCTTTGCGGACCTCCGGGTTGTGGTAAGACAATGACAGCATATGCGATAGGTCATGCATTGAATTTGCCAATAGCATATGTTCGATTGGATGGTCTTGTCTCTTCTTATTTAGGACAGACCAGTACTAATCTTAGGAAGGTGTTCGATTCTGTTCGAAATCAAAGGGTTATTCTATTTTTAGATGAATTTGATGCTATAGCTAAGAAGAGAGATGATTCTAATGAACTTGGAGAATTGAAGCGTGTAGTAACTACCTTGTTACAAAACTTTGATAATATGCCAACAAATATACTGTTGATTGCAGCAACAAATCATGAACATCTACTTGATCCAGCAATATGGAGAAGATTTAATCTTACAATAACCTTGGATTTACCTAATGAAAGTCAAAGATTTTCTTTGCTTCAAAAGTGGATGAATGAGTATTCAATAAATAAGGCTCTTGATTATGATACTTTATCAAAAATTACCGAGGGACTAAATGGAGCTCAAATTAAAGAACTTACAAAGTCTGCAGCTAAAAAATTCTATATGAGTAAAGATCTTAAAACAGAAAATATAATCGAAATTTTCATACAACATCAAACGATGTATTCAGGAAGTGCAGATGACACAATTAAGTTATTAAGTGAGATAAACAATAAAGGTGTTTCGCTTAGAACGTTAGCGAAAGCCGTTGGAGTTACTCATTCAACATTGGATTATAGGATTAGAAAGTTTAGGGGGGAGCAAGTAGATGGATAATGATAATCAAAAACAACACTTATGGATTCCTTTTGAAGAAGTTCAAGAAATACCTAAAAAACCTATGAAAATTACTGAAGAACGGGGAATTGACCATAGTGAGCATGGATCGAAGCTGTCACAAGGCTTATTAGACATTATGTCTGCTTATGAAAAGTTTAAAGCTGGGGATTCTTTGAGTGATGAAGATATCATGGTTTTTAAGCTAGTTCTTCCTGAAGGAGAAACAGTAGCAGGGCAACAGAAATTTATTGAAGATGAAGGAATGAAGATTAATGCTGTAAAAGATAGCCGCCATGCGATTGTTACTTCTAGCAAATCAATGTTTGATAGACTTCGCGGTCGTGTGGGTACATACAAAGACAAGAATAAATTAAAAGGATATCAATACATTGAAGGGTTTGAGCGTTATACTGGGGATGAAAAGCAAGCTTCATCATTAAAAAGATATCTTGATCAACATAAAGAAGATTTTTCAATTGACATTCAGATGATGTTTATCCCCCATCTCAGTAAAGAAATACAATTAAAAGCCGTTACTAAGTTAGGTGAAAAGATTAGGAGAATAGAAGGAAAATTACAACGAGAACCTTATGAGTTATCTGATGGAACAGCGGTTATAAGAGCATTGGTACCAATGTCAAGTATTAGCGATTTAGCGGATGACGCCGCTGTTTATAGAATTGAGCAAACTGCCTTTTTTCAGATTATGACACCAAGTGGACTAAGTCCATTTAGTGGTGCCTTTAAAATTGACCCTACGATAGATATAGACTCATTACCTACGGTTGCTGTTTTAGATACAGGCGTTGATTTTCCAGTTCAATTAGAAGAGCTTGTTCCAATTCATTGGGAGGCAACTAATTGTAATGGACATGAGCATTATCATGGAACAGGAGTGGCGAGTAAGGTTATATTTTCGCATATAGGTTTGCAACTGACAAATGAGTATCTTGTACCGAGAGCAAAAGTTATCGATTGTAAGATTTATGATCAGCATAATAACTCTGTAGATGCTATGATTGAAAGAATAAGAGAAGCAGTGGAAAATTTTTCTTCGATTACTTCAATTTTCAACCTGTCATCTAATATACAGCGTCCAATCGAAGGTGATGAGCTAAGTATTATGGGTTATGAACTTGATGTTTTAATGTCGAAGTTTAAAATTAAGTTTGTAATTTCAGCAGGTAATCATGAGCTTGTAACTTGTTGCTCTACGCTTGAAGAAATTCTTGAAGATGATGATGCTCGTATAGCGGAACCTGCAGATGCTATGCTTGGAATTACAGTTGGTTCAATAGTGGGAGCTAACCATGCTCAAAGTGTAAGCAAGCTGAATGAAGTTGCGCCGTACTCTAGAATTGGTCCGGGTTTTGCTGGATTTTATAAGCCGGATTTGGTAGCGTTTGGTGCAACGCAATATTCAGATAAGAGTATACCGAGAGATCCTTTCTCGATTATATTAAGCCCAGGTGGAGGTTTTCTTTCAGATTGCGGGACAAGTTATACAGCCCCCGTTGTTGCTGGAGATTTGGCTGAGTTATCATCCATTGTACCTGATAATGATGTATTACTAGCTCAAGCACTACTTTATAATGGAACACAACAGCTTTGGAGTACTAAAAAAATCTCAAAAGAAGAAGCTGAATATATCGGTAATTTATACGGCAGGGGAATATCGGCTCCACATATAAGTAAGTATTCTTCTCCTCATCGAGTTTCATTTTTAAGAACAGGATCTCTAAATCGCCTTACTAAACAGAGAGTTAAATTTCACGTCCCAACTGTACAAGCACAAGCAAGCGGAAATAATACAACAAGAGTTACAATTACCTGTATTACTGATCCACCAATAGATAAAACTAAAGGTAGTGATTATTTAGGAGCATATGTACGAGCATCTGTCCATAAATTAGATAAGAATGGGAAAAATGTTGGAGCTAATCCTAAAGTCAGTGATAACATGAATAAATGGGATACTTGTTATCATTTTTCAAACACCTTTTCAGGGTTTTCAGCGGGTAGTTGGGAAGTTTGGCTTGAGCTGTTTACGCGTTGGGGGATTGAAAATGATGATGAAATACCATACGCTTTAGTAGTTACTGTTGAGGATTTAACACAAACAAATAACATATACTCTGAAATCATAAGAGAGACAGCAGGAAGGTTCCAACCAATTAACAATGTAAGAATTAAGGTGCGATAATGCAAAAAAAGAAGCCAGTCGATTGATTGGCTTCTTGGTCATCACATTATGTTCTCTGACTACGAATGAACTCAATGTATTTGTATACATCTTTTAGTTCCTCTTCTGTCAAATCTTGTGGAAGCGATTTTGATGAGGGTTGTAACGATGGGGATTCATCAATTGCAAAACCAGCGGCTCTCATCATATCTTCATAAGGAATCCCTAAAGCGGATGATAAAGATTTCAAAATAGAAGGAGAGGGTTCTTTTCTTACTCCAGATTCTAATCGAGAAATCTCAGCATTACTGATTCCCGATGCTTCGGCTAAATCTCTTTGAGACCAATCTTTATTTTTTCTTTGGGTCTTTAAATAATCACCTAAACTCATTATAGATCACCCTCCTTTCAAATAATATTATAATACATTAGCTACCAAATGGCAACAAAATGATTTGATTATTATTGACACAGGTACAAAATGCTGTTATATTATAATTAAAGTTACCAAACGGGAACATGCGAAAGGAGCGGAAAGAATTTTTACAACTATATGTAGAGAAGCAAAGGAAATTTTTTTTACTCCCAATGTTACCATATGGTAACCAAGTTGTCGATAGGTAGCAAATCTCATAAAACATTTCAAATGGAGGGCGAATATTGAAAAGTGTTAAAAACGGTGAAGGTAAAACAGTGTGTAAAATTGATCCCAAAGAAAAGATTGTCGAGATTTTATATAAGGGGTCAAAAACTAAAATAAGATTTTTGTCTGATGATAGCGCTGAAATATTAAATATTAAACATAGGAAAACAAAAATATAAAGCATATTCAATTGAGCTGCTAGACGGCCGGGAATAATACCTGAATTTGAGGTATTCTCCTGGCTGTCTTTTTTTGAATGAAGTTTCACGAAAAATTTTTCTTAATAGGAAAAGAACCTGCCTATTTTACTTTTATTCTTTAACCACAGAGCAACAGAAGGAGGTGTGAGAGCGATAAGGGCAAATGAAAGACGCATGGAAATAACAGAAACTCTGCGCCATAGAAGGCATGAAATGATGTCCAATTTGGCAAAGGATCCATAAATCAAAGGATCTAAAGAATTCCTTTGTAAGGTCTGATTTTAGTGAAAAATTCTATCTATTAATCAAATCAATCTCAATGTCCTAGTGCGCATACGGACGGCGGGATGCATAAAGAGTTCAGAACACAGTGATAAAGACTGTGTTTGGAATGAAGATGCACCCACCGTGATTTCTTGCACCCATTTTTAGGACAAGGAGTCTGTGGACAT
>DMAW01000110.1 GCA_003446375.1 Eubacteriaceae bacterium
GTGCGCGGGGACATAGCCGACCGGGAGCTGGCGGAGAATCTCTTCCAGGAGGAGAAGTTCGACGTGGTTGTTAATTTCGCCGCCGAGTCTCACGTGGACCGCAGCATCCTCGACTCCTCCCCGTTTATCGAGACCAACGTCAAGGGGACGCAGGTCCTGCTGGAAGCGGCCAGGGAGTTTGGAATAAAAAAATTCGTCCAGATCTCCACCGATGAGGTTTACGGCTCTCTGGGCCCTGACGATCCGCCCTTCACCGAGGAGAGTCCCCTCCTTCCTAACAGCCCTTACTCCGCCAGCAAGGCGGCGGCGGACCTCTTGTGCCGGGCTTATTACAGGACATACGGTCTCCCTGTAGTGATCACGAGGAGCTCCAATAACTACGGGCCGTACCAGTTCCCGGAGAAACTTATCCCCCTGATGATCATAAACGCCCTGGGAGAAAAGCCACTACCCGTCTACGGGGACGGCCAAAACGTCCGGGACTGGCTTTTCGTCGAGGACAACTGCCGTGCGATCGACCTCGTTTTGCAGAAGGGCCGCGTAGGAGAAGTTTACAACATCGGCGGCGGTTATGAGAAGCGCAATATCGAGGTGGTCGAATTGATCTGTGATATATTGACAGAAAAGCTTAACAAGGACGAATGAACTTAAGAAACTCATCACCTTCATCAAGGACCCCGGGGGGCTGCTTACGACTTCCGATATGCCCTGGACTGCACGAAGATCAAGGAAGAGCTTGGGTGGAAGCCCCAGGTGAGCTTTGAGGAAGGATTGAAAAAAACTATAGACTGGTATCTTCAATATCAGGATTGGGTGGAAAGCGTGGTAACTGGCGAGTATAAGGATTACTACCGCAGGGTTTATGGAGATGGTGAATAGGGAAACTCAAAATTCTGGAGGCAAAAGTGGCAATAGGGAGAGTTACGGACTTATTGAGAGACGCTGCAAAAAAGAGGCTACTCGAAAACTTTTTCTCACTTTCGATTCTTCAGGGAGCAAATTACATATTGCCTCTTATTACGCTTCCATATTTGGTAAGAGTTTTGGGGCCCGAGAAGTACGGTTTGATTGCCTTTGCCCAGTCGTTTATTCAGTACTTTGTGATTTTAACCGATTATGGGTTTAATCTTTCAGCTACAAGAGAGATTTCGATAAACAGGGATGATAAGGAAAAGATTTCAGAAATATTTTCCTCGGTAATAGTGTCAAAGTTTCTGCTTGGTATTCTGAGTTTTATAGTTTTGGCATTGAGTTTAGTATTTATCCCAAAGTTTAGAAGTGAATGGCTAATTTATGCTCTCACTTTTGGGATAGTTGTAGGTAATATACTATTTCCGGTGTGGTTTTTTCAGGGAATGGAAAGCATGAAATACATCACGATATTAAATATCACTGCAAAGCTGATATTTACTGCCTGTATTTTCGTTTTTATCAGAGGGAAATCTGATTACATTTATGTGCCTCTGATAAATTCTTTTGGATATCTACTTGTGGGCTGGCTGAGCTTACAGATTATATTTAGTAAGTTTGGCGTAAAATTAACAATTCCAAAAATTGAAGGAATCAAACACCAGTTAAAAGAAGGCTGGTATATCTTCCTATCAACTGTGGCGATCAGTCTATATACTACAAGTAATGCATTTATCTTGGGATTGTTTACAAGCAACACGATTATAGGATATTATTCTGCAGCAGAAAAAATTGTTAAAGCTCTTCAAGGAACATTAACGCCATTGTCTCAGGCCGTCTATCCTTATATAAGTAGAGTTGCAAGTGAGTCAAAACAAAAAGCACTTGCGTTTATAAGGAAATTAGTTGCCTTAGTAGGGAGTGGAAGCTTTGTTATTTCTTCGTTAACCTTTATTTTTGCTCGTCCTATCGTTAATGGAGTTTTGGGTACTCAATATCAAGGCTCGATAGTTGTGTTGAAGATACTGGCATTTTTGCCGTTCGTAATTGCATTGAGTAATGTATTCGGGATACAGACGATGCTTACTTTTAACTTAAAGGAAGCATTCTCAAAAATACTTGTATCAGCGGGTATTCTGAATATATTGCTCTCTTTGATTTTAGTGCCGATATACCAGCATGTGGGGACGTCGATATCAGTCTTGGTGACAGAGGTGTTCGTAACGCTGGCGATGTTTTTCTATCTCCGTTCAAAAGGTCTAAAAGTGGTTGGGGGTTTAAACATTGGCTGACTGTATCGTAGTAGGTGCAGGTATTTCAGGAATTGTCATCGCCGAAAGGATTGCAAACGTGTTGAAAAGAAAGGTTTTAATTATCGAGAAGAGGAACCACATTGGTGGGAATTGTTATAATTTTGAAGATGAGAATGGGATTTTAGTCCACAAGTATGGACCTCATATATTTCATACAGATTGCAAAGAAGTTTGGGAATATCTCTCGCAATTTACTGATTGGATTTACTATCAGCACAAAGTATTGGGATTTGTTGATGGCAAGTATGGTCCCATTCCTTTCAACCTGAATACGCTGTATGAACTTTTGCCACCGGTGCTTGCCTCACGGTTAGAAGAGAAACTTATCAATGCATTTGGCTATAACACGAGGGTTTCGATTTTAAGCCTGAAGAATGTAGAAGATAAAGACTTGAAGTTTCTAGCTGATTTTATCTACAACAAGATATTTCTGCATTACACAGAAAAGCAATGGGGACTAGCGCCAGAGGAAATAGACCCTTCAGTTGTTGCAAGGGTGCCAGTAGTTATATCCCGAGATGACAGGTATTTTCGGGATAAATACCAAGGCATTCCATCTGAAGGCTATACAAAAATGTTTGAAAGAATGCTGAACAACAAAAATATTGAGATATGGCTGAACACAGACTTCAGGACTGTCAAGAATAAGTTGCACTATGACATCATGTGTTATACTGGGCCAATTGATGAGTTCTTTGATTACAAGTTCGGCAAGCTCGATTATCGATGCGTAAGGGTTGAATTAAAAAACCTGGATGTAGAAAGCTTTCAGCCGGCGGCAGTAGTCAATTACCCGAATGAATACGACTTCACGAGAATCACGGAATTCAAAAAATTCACGCTGAAACAATGTGCCAAAACAACAATCGGCGTTGAGTACCCAGGAGGAGATGGCTTCATGGCATGGCCTGTTTTGAACGAAAAGAACCAAGAAATTTTTCAGAAGTACTGGGAGGAAGCAAAGGAACTGGAAAACGAGAAAGTCTATTTCGTTGGTCGTCTTGCGGAGTATAAGTATTACGATATGGATGATGCAGTGAAGAGAAGTTTGGATTTATTTAAGAGATTATCAAGACGAAGTGACTTTGGGAAGGGAAGTTGATTATGGGGGAGACAAAAAGAGAAAAGGTAGCTGCAGTAGTAGTTACCTATAACAGAAAGCACTTATTACGAGAGTGCTTGCAAGCTTTGTTATCTCAGACAGAACCTTTAGACGAGATCATTGTGATTGATAACGCCAGTACTGATGGAACGGACGAAATGGTTCCTGCGGAGTTCCCTCAGGTTACTTATGTAAGATTGCCTGAAAACATTGGAGGAGCTGGGGGATTCCATGAAGGCATGAAACTAGCCTACGAGAAGGGCCATGATTGGATCTGGGTTATGGATGATGATGCAGAACCTGAACGTGACACGCTTGATAAACTCTTGGTGGGGGCAAAAGAACAAAGGTTAAAGGTAATTTGTCCACTTATTAAGGGTCGAGACGGCCATTTACAGGGCTATCACCATAAGCTGTTAAAACCTCCCATCCTAAAAGAGAGGTCTGCCATCAAAGTCCTTGAAACCCAGCAACAATCAAGCAAAAAGGTGTTTCTAATTGATGCTAATGCATTTCTTGGAATTCTTATTAACAGGGAAGTTGTAGATAGTGTAGGTTTGCCAAGGAAAGAATTTTTCATATGGGGGGATGATACAGAGTATACGTATAGAATTAGCCGAAAATATTCGTTATCTGTGTTAGTAGATGCGGTTATCGTTCACAAGGACGATCGTAAAGGAGGATCTTTGCCAATTACGAGCTTTTGGAAATGCTACTTTGGGATTCGCAATAAAACCTTTATGGTTAAAAACTTTGAAGGTTGGCGAGGAATTGTGGCGTTATGTGCAAGAACGTTGTGTGTTACAGTTCCGAATATCTTGCTCCGCCTAGACCATAAACTTCTTCGACTCAGAACTGTGGTACGCGGGATTAGAGATGGATTAATGGAAGACTTTAGCGTTCGATCTCCAGATGGAGCTCGAGAACGCATAGGACTTCTGGAGTAAGGATGTTAAAGCAATCACAGACAATAGTCTGATCATCTGAATTACGAATTACAATAGATAGGGCAACGAGGAATAAAAACGATGAACGTTTCTTCAAAATCACGCGTTTCTAGCAAAAATCTATTTAAAAGAACATTTTACTTGCTCGAAATGATCACTGGAGCCGTCTTAATAATTGGAACAGCTTACTATATTGATACTCTCGCCCACAGTGGGGTAGGTGTTATAATAAGCTGGGCTATTGCGTTACTTATTCTCCTTATGTCTCTATTTTCTTACTCAAGCGCTGTATTTGTAGTAATTTTCGTGACCGCAATTATCCCGTTTTATGCCCGTCAGATATACCAAATATACCAAATGGGTGGTGTGTGGAGCGAATTATACCACACTCCTTTTACTGTCAACTTTTTAGGAATAACATTAGCAAACTGGTTGTATGTCTTGCTAGGAATGAACGGGATTATCTACCTATATTGCAGGAAAGAAAGGCTTTCAAGAGACATTTATATAATAATCATTACTGTTTTGTTGGGCATACCAATCTTGATCATAGGGCTTTTATATCAGGATAAAATCTACTGGCGGCAGGTCCTATCATCCTTCCAATATTCTATATTAGTCCCTCTGGGTGCATTAGTTGGATGCCGACTTGTGAAAGAAGTCGGTAAACAGAGAACCCAAAAAATTCTCTACAAATTGTTTTGGTTCGCTTTCATAATTAGCGGCTTGAGAGCTGTCTTGTTCTTGGTATCTGATTACATTAGAGGGAGCATGAGTTTACAATTAGGAGTTGAGGAGGTAATATTCAACCCCTTTGTTTTTGCATGCTTGGCAGAAAGACAAATTATTGACAGCAGATTCAAATTAGTCGTTTTCCTTGTTTTGTCTTGGCTCGTGATTCTACCCACAGGAAGAAACACTTGGATTTTACTTATTGTGAATAGCGTTGTTTTGTTTGTGCTTTTTGTTTGTAGAATGAAACCCTCCACTATTTTAGTAAGAAAACAAGTTATACATAGGTTCACAAGCTTCGTTGTAATTGCTCTCCTTGTCTTTATTATTATGGGTATTTTGAGTCCCAACTTATGTAGATTTATCCTATTCAAGCTATCGTTTTTTAGGGAGTTGTTTACAGGAAATCTAACAAGTTCTCCTCTAACTAGAATTTATGAATTCAAGAACATTTCTGCGGAAAATTACGACTTGGGTCTTGTAGGTGTGCTATTTGGCAAAGGAGCTGGTGGATACTTTACTTTCGCCCATTACTTGCCACCATTTGAACTGGATATAAGTGCATATAGCTCTGAGGAACTTAGCATTGGAATTTTCTTCAATCCCCATGATTTTGTCAATGTCTGGTTGCTGAAGGGCGGCCTAATAGGTTTAGGGTGGTATATTGTAACAATTTTATGTATTTTCTTGCTTTCTTTGAGGGAAGCAAGGCTAATGATAAATGCGGGAGTGAAATACAATATAGCTCTTTGGTTGCTTTTCTTTTGTCCGGTTGCTCTCTTACATGCTGTGTGGAAGCCCAACATAGCTTTCCTTTTTGGATTTATGTCAGGGGTAGTTAATACTGGTGCAAAAATTTATGAAAGAGAGGAGTGATAGAAATGACCAATAAAAAAAGCAAGATAGATGCCCACAACAATGCAATAAAAAACAATGGTCCAATAAAAATATGTATGATTAGTGGCTCTTATCCTCCTATCAAAGATGGGGTAGGGGATGGAGTCCAGATATTACTTGAGAAAGTAAGTTCGCAAGACAACAAAATTGACATATTTCTGTTGACATCACAAGAAGTGCAAAATGATCCCAATAATAAATTGATTTACCCAATAATTAGAAATTGGAACTGGGCTTCTTTGCCTAAAATTATACGCGTGATTAAACTGCATAAACCCCAAATTGTCCATATACAGTATCCAACAGTGAAATACGGTAGACATCCCATGATAAATTTCCTTCCCTTGTTTCTGAAGATTTTAATGAAGGATGTTAAAATAATTCTCTCTCTTCATGAATATGCTAGCTATACCATTCTTGGCAAAATGCGCATATACCCCTTGGTGAAATGGAGTGATTACATTATCACGGCAGATGAGAGAAACAGAAATGAAGTAAAGCGACGATTTAGAAAAAAAAAGGTTAACTCTATCCCAACAGGAAATCAAATATTGATGAAAATAGGAGAAAAAGAAACGGCGAAAATGCCAAATAGAGCAGATTTTATCTTCTCGTATTGGGGATTTATTCGTAGAGGTAAAGGTGTGGATGTTTTCCTAAAAGCTTTCAGTAGAGTCGTTAAACTAAGCAAGCAGAGAAACATAAAGCTAATTCTTTTGGCAGACTTATCTAATAAAGATAGGTACCACAAGATGCTCAGTAAACTTATTCAGAAGGAAAATTTAGTTGAGCGGGTAGAAGTAATAGGCTACCTACCCAAGGAAACATTGGTGAAGTACTTGCTTCAATCGGATTGCTGTGTTCTCCCTTTTATTGATGGAGTAACGGAAAGAAGGGGAACCTTTATAGCTAGTATGCAATTAGGAATACCTACAATTACTACCAGCGGGTCTTTCTTGCCAGAGGGGCTCGTAGACAGAGACAACGTGATACTAGTGAAGCCTAATGATGTAGAGAACTTATCAGATGCCATGATAGAGATTATGTATGATGCCAAGCTTAGGCTTCAACTAGCACGAAACGCTAGGGAATGGGGCAAACGCTTCTTGTGGGATAACATTGTAGAGAGGTTTATCCGAACTTATAAGGAGGCACTACTTGAGAGTACTTCAATTGACTCTTAGAATCTCTTAATCTCCAGCCAATGGAAGTAAGGTCAATCCAAATGTTTGGCAAAACCAAGCATATTTGGGCCAAAGGAGACGTGGGATAACTTATCCTCTTGATCGCGCCTGCGGAGGCGATGAAATCTTACAGTTTGCGATCTAAAGAGACTCTTGTGGATTGATGAGTTCCTTAAAATGCCAAATTCAGCATCTTTTCTGTCGTGAATTTTTTGGCTCACGGTATTAGTTTTGTACCGTAATTGGGATACTGCAGGCTGCGAAAGTTTACGAGCCGCCTCTTGTCGCTGCTTCCTTCTAAGAATATAATGGACCCAAGATTTTAGACAGTGAGAAAGGGGTTTTTTAGAACCAAATGTCTGTTCGTAAACAATATTCGCCGGAATTCAAAAGCAAGATCGTACTGTAAATTCTCAAAGAAGAGAAAACCCTCTCACAGCTATCATCGGAATACGGGGTCCATACCACTCAGTTAAAGAATTGGAAAAAAGAAGCGCTTGAAAACCTGCCCCAACTTTTTGATAAAAGAAATATAGAAGCCATGAAAAAAGACTACGAAAAGCAGATCCAGGACTTGTACGCCGAGATTGGCCGTCTGACCAC
>DMAW01000142.1 GCA_003446375.1 Eubacteriaceae bacterium
TTTGCGTTATAAGAGTTGTTTTGCATATACTTCTCCTCCGTTTCATTCAATTAATTTAAATGGACTTACTTCTAGGAACTGCGATAAAATTTCTAGAGATTTTAAAGAGGGCGTTTTATTATTTTTATTTTTAAAGTACGAATAATAAGTGTGCTCAGAGAATTCACCGTCAAAATAAGTGACAAAATCTGCTGCGGTTTTAATATCATATTTGTTTAAATATTTCCGCAAATTCACACAAAACTTCTCATTTGATATATTGTTTATCCTACGAATAAATGTGTAGCTATTAAAATCAATTTGGGTGCCGATTAAATCTCTTGAGGAAACTTGCAATATATTTGCTATTTCGTCGATAACGACAAGAGGTGGGGTTCTTTGGAAGTTTAACCATGAAACTAATCGATTGTAATTAATAGAAAGATGAACTGACAAATCTTTTACTGTATCAAGCTGTTTATAAGATATGTAGTTGTTTAGATTAGTGACAAATAATCTCATAGTAGTCATTTGTTTTATTTCCACTATTATCCCCCCCTCCATTTATGACTTTATGATATAATAATAACACAGCGAAAATGTGATATTAGTACTAATAGTGAATTAGTTGTGTATTTAGTACCTAAAGTGAAATATTATATTTTTTCCTAATGACAAATCGTATATTTTATTAATGTATTATAGTTTAGAAAATAAGAAGGGGGGCGCGCTATGTCGGCAAAGCGTTCTTTTACTGACTACATTTCAAGCAGATTCTACAATGAGTTCTACTCTGCTATAGAAAAGTATATTGAAGAAAACCCTGACAACATAGATTAGACTTGAAAAATGTAAAGCATATCGGAGAAATCTCTCTCTCAGAAGTTGAAGTCAAATTTGTATCCGTGAGAGATCTCCCAGAACTTAAGATTGAGTTTGATGTTATCGTAGATGCAGAGATTGAGGTTACTGAGGGTGATTACCACTATGATGATTACGACTTGTTTAATAAGTGGTTTTTGCTGAGGTGCTCTGGAGATTTAGAATGTAGTCTGGATGATTTTGCAATTAGTGAAATATGTCTCTATAGCCAAAAGAACAAGAACCCTCAACTGTTATCAGATTCGTTGGTTCCTTATATTAAAAGGGAGCAGCTCGATTCTGTAGCACACGATTTTTTGAAGAGACATCATCCTGAGGCTTTGAAAAAACCTATGCCACTTGAACCAGAAGTACTTGCTGAAAAAATGGGCTTAGAAGTTATCCTAAGGGATATTACAGAAGACTTATCCGTTTTTGGGCAGATTTTTTTTCACGACTGTGAGGCGGAATTCTATGATCCAGATGAATGTGAGTGCATAAGCACATCAGTCAGAGCCCGGACTATTTTTGTCGATCCTAAAGCCTATTTTCTTCGTAATTTAGGTGCTGTAAATAATACCATCGTTCATGAATGTGTACATTGGGACAAGCATAGAAAAGCATTTGAACTGGAAAGGCTCTATAATAGCAGTGCTACTAAGATAAAGTGTCAGGTAGCTGGAGGAATAAAAAATAGCAATAAGGAAGCTACTGATTGGATGGAATGGCAAGCAAATGCACTAGCGCCAAGAATCCAAATGCCTTTAGCTATGTTTAAGACAAAGGCTTTTGAGTTTATCAAGCAGTATAGACAACAATCTGGAACCACCGAACTAATTGATGTGATGGAACCAGTTATTGATGCTTTGGCAACTTTTTTCTGCGTATCCCGTATAGCAGCAAAAATTCGAATGATTGATGCCGGATATGAAGAGGCTATAGGTACATTTACTTACCTGGATGGACGATACATAAAACCTCATGGATTTAAAAAAGGTGCTCTCAAAAGAAATCAGACTTTCTCTTTATCTGCTCAGGACGCAGCGGTCGAACGTATCGTTAACCCTGAACTTCGTGCTTTAACTGATAATGGTGACTATCTGTTTATTGATAACCACTATGTCTATAATGCTCCGCTGTACATTCAGGTTGGCGAAAACGGCAAACTTGACCTAACCGATTATGCACGCTCCCATATGGATGAATGCTGCCTTGTATTTGACATGACTGTTACAAGCAGGGTTTCAGATAAATATCATACAGAGTGTTTCTTGAATCGTGAGTCGAGTGATATAACGTTCGAAATCAAATATCATAACGGATACCAGAACGCACCACAGGAGCGTCAAGTTGCTATGAGGAGAAAGCAACAGGAAGAGTACATTGCTATCCGAAAGCAGATGACTGATGACCCTGAACAGTGTATGAAGCTACTTTTAGACTGGCGTGATATGAAATATACTGATTTAGGCGATGCAATTGATCGTGATCCAAAAACAATAAGCCGTACTATTAGGGGTGAAACCGCTCCATCTGTCGAGACAGCGGCACTTATTTGTTTTGGACTACAATTACCACCTATCTTAAGTGAAAAACTTTTGGAGGTGTTGAACTGTAAGTTACAACCGATGAAAATTGAGCACCAATGGATAAAAGAAGCTCTTTTGCTAAAGTATCCGGAGCCATTATGGGCGATTCAAGAGTACTTGGCGCCTTATGGGGTAGAACTTTAAAAATATTTTTTTTGCGAAAAACGGACATGACTTGTCCAATATTATCAAAGAACCTGTGCAGTGAAAAACCGACACTGCGTCGTTTTTTGGGATGTGGTGATTGAAGATGTTAAGGTCTACCTTGAGAAAAGTCAGATAAGAATAAGTGTGAAAAAGCCCCCTGGAAGGATATTGTCTATCAGGTTGAAATGGCAAAGGCCATAAATCAATATAAAAAGAAACTACCACAATCTGCCCCGTAACCAATCGAGGAGCAAAACGCCGGAGTTATCTATGAAGCCTATAAGAGGCAGAAATAGAT
>DMAW01000095.1 GCA_003446375.1 Eubacteriaceae bacterium
TATGACTTTTCTATGCAATTTAATATTGGCAAAGGGGTAAAATAACAATATGTGGTATTTCCTCCCGTTTATCGCCATAGAAAGCCCTAGGGTCTTGGGAATAAATTATAAAGCCTCTCAAACTTTGTATCTCTTTAAAGTATTATTGCCGATAATACTGCTCTTTCTGATCTCTCGGAAAAAGAAAATTTATTTTACACCAATATCTTCCTCTCTAGCGTTGTATGCGATATATCTTGTGTTTGTGAGCCTTATTGCACTAATTTTTCTGCCTGACATAATTAGCTTCAAAGCATTCTTGAGACAATTGATGAGTCTTATAATCGGTTTACTAACATTTGTAGCGCTGAGAAATATCTTTACTTTTTCGCGTGATAGCGATATTTATAAAGGCATTCTAGCTGCGTTTTTTGTGATCATACTATTTGCGGTTTCTCGTGGGGAGTTTTTACGCGGAGAATTTTATAGAATAAGGGCCACATTTACTGAGCCCTCTCATCTTGCTTATGATCTTGTATCTATTTATTTATTTGTTCTTGTCAACATGCCATTTCAAAGCAGAAGATTGAAGGTATGTTTATTCGTTCTCTGGAGTGTTGTTTTCGTTCTTACCTATTCCGGGAGTGGATATGTTTCTTTGTTAATATTTTTGACTGTGTTATTTGTCCAATTCTTGGCTAAGTTTAAGATTAAACATTTGTTGCTCACAACGTTATTTATGCTTTTTACAATAATCGTATATTGTACACTCTTCAGCGAAAGCTATGTTAGTAGAATTTTAATGGCGACTGTAGGCAATCTTAGTGACTTAACAAAGATCCCTGTGTCAGTCACTGATAGGCTTCAGGTGCTCATAATGATGTCAGACATAAAATTGATAGAAGCAAAAGATTTCTTGCTTTTATTTTTTGGTTCTGGAATGGGGAGCGACAGTAGAATAGCACAGTTATTGCCAAGGGGAATATATGCAAATATAGTTAGTGTTAAAGGATACGGAAGTTTCTTGAGTAGTGCTCTTAGTAAAGTGTACGTATATTCCGGAATTGCGGGTATGACTTTATACTTGTTTTACTTCATGAAACTCATTAAAACGAGCAGAATACTTAGCAGAAAAAACATTATAAGCAAATACTCGGAAGGTTTTATATGGACACTATTGGCAATGACATTTTATACGTTTGGTCCCTATAGTTCTATGGCGTTATGGTTTATTCCAGCATTTTTGGATGCAAAATATATTGGTTATTTACATAATAGATCGAAGATCGAGAAATAAACTTCTTTTATGTTTGATGTAGGAGTGCTTAAAATGAAGCAAATGAGTGTTTATGCTGTTATTGTTGCATATAACAGAATTGAATCTACGTTACGAGCCATAGACTCAGCTATTGTTTCTTACGATGAACTTAAATTAGTTTTGGTAGATAACAGTGGTAACGATAATTTCTTCAACACCTTGAAGAGCAAATTAGAAGCGAGACATGTAGGAAGAATATTATATATAAGAAACGAGCAAAATGTAGGGTTTGCTAAAGCGGTTAACCAAGGGATAAGGCTGTCTTTGAGAAAGGGGGCGGACTACGTCTTACTTCTCAATGACGATGCATATGTTGATAAAAACTGCATCCCATCTTTAATCTATGCTCTGAGTAATCATGAACAATCGCTACTGGCAGGTCCAACGATATTTTATGAAAAGCATAAAGACAAAGTATGGAGCGCTGGGGGGTATTACAACAAATTGTTGGGGAAAATAAGTATGCCTTTGAAGAACAAGAAGGTTGATCCTAATATACTTAGGCAAGCGGAAGTACGAGAAGTAGGCTTTCTCACGGGGTGCGTCTTAGTGATAAAGAGCAAAGCCTTTGGAAAAGTTGGATTTTTTGATGAAGATTTTTTCTTCTATAATGAAGATGTGGATTATTGTTTGAGGACGGCAAAATCTGGCTTTAAGATGCTGTGGGTACCATATGCTTTTGCTTGGCATGATATAGATATAATTCACGGAAGGACAAATTCATTTGCAATGTACAATATTGCTAGGAGTTCAATAACCTTGGGGAAAAAAAATTTTTCCACTATCTACTATATCTACTATGTGTTATTGCGTTTTTTGCTTCACACGCCTTACAGAGTTTATCAAATTGTTGTAGGAAGAAAAAATTTCAACGTAATACTTTCTTGGTTCAAAGGAATTATTGATGGTATGCAAGCTTAAGTGAGATGAAGGAAATAGCGCTAATTGTCAAATAATCCGAATGACATGACGAGATTACATGATATACCAGCTGTTTTTAAGACATCTATCAAGATACTAATCTCAGTGCATTATCTAGCGATATGTCGGTAATTGATGGAGGTGGCTATATGCGCAAAGGCATAATTTTAGCTGGAGGTTCAGGCACCAGGTTGTATCCCATGACACTCGTGGCAAGCAAACAATTGCTTCCGATATATGATAAACCAATGATCTTTTATTCTCTCAGTGTCCTTATGCTTACTGGAATAAGGGAAATATTGATCATCTCCACTCCTCAAGATTTGCCAAGGTTTAGGGAACTACTTGGCGATGGTTCACAATTTGGTGTTAGTTTCTCATATAGAGAGCAACCATCTCCGAATGGCTTAGCAGAGGCCTTCATAATCGGTGAGTCATTTATTGGTGATCAGCCTTGCGCAATGATCCTCGGAGACAATATATTCTTTGGGCACAACTTGACAAAACTATTAAGGCAAGCAAATGAAAATACAGAGAGGGCAACGGTATTTGCGTACTACGTTGATGATCCGCAAAGGTATGGTGTTGTGGAATTTGACCAAAACTATCGTGCCATATCACTCGAAGAAAAACCAAAGAATCCCAAATCCAATTACGCCGCCACAGGATTTTACTTTTACCCCTCGGGTGTGTCTGAATATGCAAAGATGTTGAAGCCCTCGTGGAGGAACGAACTTGAGATAACTGATTTGAACAAGATATACCTTGAGAAAGGGCTGCTTGATGTAAAGATAATGGGCAGAGGATATGCGTGGTTTGACACAGGAACGGTGGAGTCGCTCTTTGAAGCAACGGAGTTCATAAGGGCGGTGCAAAGAAGACAAGGCATCATTATCGCATCCCCTGAAGAGATTGCCTTCAGAAACGGATGGATCACCAGGGAGGATCTTCTCAAGGCTGCGGAAAGGTATAGAAACTCAGTATATGGTGGGTACCTGAGAAGAGTTGCAGAAGGAAAGATTATATACGTGGAGGAAGAGATATGAAAGTAACAGAGACAGATCTACCCGGTGTTTTGATCATAGACCCCAAAGTCTTTGAAGATGAGCGCGGGTGGTTCATGGAAAGCTATTCGTACAGGGTGTTCAAAGAACTTGGGATAAATGCTGTTTTTGTTCAGGACAACCACTCTTACTCCCAGAGAAGGGGAACACTTCGTGGAATTCATTTTCAGAACGATCCCATGGCTCAATCAAAACTTATAAGATGCACTAGGGGAAAGATATTGGACGTTGCAGTAGATCTCAGAAAAGGTTCTCCCACCTACAGAAAGTGGATTATGGTGGAACTTTCCGATGAAAATAAAAGGATGCTTTTTATTCCAAAGGGATTCGGACACGCTTTTTTAACTCTCACCGACGATGTGGAGGTACAGTACAAAGTTGATCAGTACTATTCAAAAGAGCACGATAGAAGCACCAGATGGGACGATCCGGAGATAGGAATAAACTGGCCCATAAAAGATCCGATCCTTTCGGAAAAGGACAGA
>DMAW01000048.1:0-17149 GCA_003446375.1 Eubacteriaceae bacterium
ACTCTACACCCGTCCCCTCCACGACCCCCATCCGATCGCAATGGAGTTTAAAATAACTGCGTTGACTCCGGTCTTTTGATACTTCTTATCCACAGCAATCAATAAAAGCTCTGCTCTGTCATTTTGCCTTAAGGCTATAAGCAGATGCAAGAAACCGAAGGGAAAAAGATGACCGCGACATTTTTGCATGGCTTTGGCAAGAGAAGGCAAAGCTAATCCAAATGCAACTAAGTTATCGTTTTTATCAATTACCAGTTTTACAAAATCTTTACTGAAAAAGATGATATACTGTTTGGCATAGTAATCAATTTGCTTTTCAGTCAACTCTGTGACCGCATATAAATCTGAATAAGAAGAATTTATCAGTTGAAATACTTTAGGGACATAAGGCATTAAATCTCTTTTGTTCTTAAAGTCAAGTATTTGAAGATTGTGACTTTTCAAAACTCGAGTTGATATCTTATTTAATATCGGAGGAGGAGTGCTAGGTATCGTGATTTCATATTCATACCAGTCTGCATCTTTTTTATAGCCTAAGCGCTCCATAAATGAAGGATAATATTTGTAATTATAGGTAGTAGTAAATGTGGCAGGGATATTAAAGCCATCAATCAGCATTCCTTCAGGATCTAAATCACAAAATCCTAAAGGTCCATGGATTCGTTCCATTCCCAGAGACTTCAACCAATTTTGTGCAGATTCCAGCAATGCCTTGGCCACATTAAAGTCTTCAATAAAATCCAGATATCCAAAGCGTCCATTTTTTAATCCCCATTTTTGTATATAACGATAATTGACTATCGCCGCAATTCTACCGACGACGTCTCCGTTTTTTACTGCAAGCCAAAGCTTGGATTCGCAGTGTTCCGAAGCAGGGTTTTTTTGTGGATTTAAAGTTGACAGTTCATCTATGGTAAGCCTTGGTACGTAATATGGATTGTCTTTATACAGCCTTTCAGGAAATTTGACAAAAGCGCGCAGCTGCTTTTTAGTTGAGACTTCAATTATATTTATCAACGCATCCTCCATGAAATCTTAATATTTAAATTATTCTTTAAAACTATTATAAAAAAAACAAATGTTTATATCAAATGTTTATGAATAAAAACAAAAATATTGACTTTGATAAATTGTTACTTTATCATAAATAGAAATACTTAAAGGAGATGGTCGCAGATGAAGGCATCAAAAGCGATAATAAGATGTTTAGAAAATGAAAACACAGATGTTGTTTTTGGCTATCCAGGTGCAGCAGTAATATCTATCTATGAATCCCTTAGGGAATCAGATATTAAGCATATACTTGTCAGAAATGAACAGTCGCTAGTGCACTACGCAAGCGGTTATGCTAGAGAGACAAATAAAGTCGGCGTGTGCATATCCACTTCAGGCCCAGGTGCGACAAACACCATAACAGGCATTGCAACTGCTTATATGGATTCAATTCCAGTTGTAATAATAACAGGTCAAGTAGATACGGATCTGATAGGAACGGATGCTTTTCAGGAAGCAGATATAAAAGGGGCTACTGAGCCTTTTACAAAACATAATTATCTGGTAAAAGATGCACAAGATTTGCCTAGAGTGATAAAAGAAGCTTTTTATATAGCAAATACCGGCAGAAAAGGGCCAGTATTGATTGATATCCCCAAAAATATTCAAGAAGACAGCATAAAATTTGAGTATCCAAAGGAAATCAAGATACCGGGGTACAATCCGACATTGTCAGGTCATATAGGACAGATAAAAAGGGCGATTTCCAGGATAAAGGCATCTGAGCGACCTGTCATATATGCGGGAGGAGGGATCCTATCATCTCATGCTGAAAAAGAAATTTTGGAATTTGCCGAGAAGACGAATATTCCGGTAATCAATTCGCTTATGGGAGTAGGTGGATTCCCGCAAGATTCTGAGCTTTATGCAGGAATTGTAGGGAGTCATGGGTATTCGTATTCGAGTGAAATCATTGGGAGAACAGACCTTCTTATAACAATTGGAGCTCGGATGTCGAACAGGGCAACTGCCGGATTTTCAAAATTAAATCCGAACATAGAGTTCATTCATGTAGATATAGATCCTGCTGAAATAGGCAAAAATGTAGGGTATACTCTGCCTATAGTTGGAGATGCAAAAAAAGTCTTGAAAGATCTTATCGACAAATCGAGCTCAATGAATTATTCATCATGGAATGAAGAAGTAAAGTCAATCAAAAAAAGACACGAATCAAATGCAGATTATGAGACTCAATCAGGGTTGATTAATGCAAAAGAGCTGATAAGGCATATTTCAGATAAACTGGACGATAATGCCTGCTTGGTTGCAGATGTGGGACAAAATCAAATATGGTCTGCATTGAACTATAAGATCATAAAAAGCAGAAAATTCATGACATCAGGGGGATTGGGTACTATGGCTTACAGCATCCCTGCCGCTACAGGAGTCAAAATAGCAAATCCGGATAGGCAAGTCGTGTGTGTCATCGGTGATGGTGGAATACAGATGTGCCTAGGCGAGCTGGCCGTATTGAGGGAACAAAATGCAAATGTCAAAATAGTTCTTTTGAATAATAGAAAGCTAGGGTTGGTAAGAGAGATTCAACAGGATTTATACGGCAAAGATAAAAGTTATGGGGTAGACTTGAATTTACAAGTTGATTTTCGCAAAATAGCGCAAGCCTATAGTATACCCGGATATGAAGTCAGTGATATGAAAGAATTTAAAGAAGCATTTGATGAAGTGCTGGAAAGAGATGAGCCGTGTCTGATACAATGTAATATAGATCCTGATGTTAGGACCTTATAAGAATAGATTAAATGCACTTGAACAAAAAAGACTATGTGTGATAGGAGGTAGACAATGAAAAGATATGTATTATCTTTACTGGTTGAAAATAATTCAGGGGTATTGAGCAGAATTGCAGGGCTGTTTGCAAGAAGGTGCTTTAATATCGATAGTTTAACTGTAGGAACAACTGAAGATGAAACTCTGTCAAGAATGACGATAGTAGTCATTGGAGACGAGCAGATACTTGAACAAATAAAAAAACAGCTCAACAAACTTGTAGAAGTCATCAAGGTCATAGAACTATCGCCCTACGACTCGATAAGCAGAGAATTGGTATTCATCAAAGTTAAAGCGAGCAATGAAACAAGATCTAACATAATAGAGATATCAAATATATTCAGAGCGAATATAGTAGATGTTGCTCATGAGAGCTTGATACTTGAATTGACAGGAGATGCAGGGAAAATTGAGGCATTTACTAACCTTATGGAACCTTTTGGGATTTTGGAATTTATAAGGTCGGGAGCTACTGGGCTTCAAAGAGGTGAAAGAGTTCTTAAAGAAAATTAAAAGCAGGCTGCTTCGGTGCTAAAAATGAAGCAGCCTGCTTTTTATGACCGCAGATCCTTGAAATATGTATTTTTCATATATTGGGTGGCGAAAGAACGGTTGTTGGCTAATTCTACGAAGACTGCATCGCCAGCTATTAGATCGCACTCATGTTGTTTTTCTTCTGAAAGAAGATACATTTGACTTCCGGTTCCTGCAGCGTTTCCGATGGAGCTTACATCTACTCCTTCAAACCAAGGCAGCATGCCTATTGACTGAGCTTTTTCAATGTCGATGTAGTTTCCAAAAGCACCTGCTATTATTATCTCAGAGAGATCTTTTCCCTTGATTCCGTATTCTTCTATAAGCATTACGCAACCCGTATAGATGGCACCTTTGGCCAGTTGAACTTGGCGAATATCCTTTTGGGAAAAATATATGTCTTCACCTATGGATGATTCATCTTCAAATGCAATGATAAATGCTCTTTGATCATCTATCACGGTCATCCTTTTTGCAAGATCATCATTTTTGATTTTATCCACAGGAACAAAAGCGCCTCTTCTATTTATTACGCCTTCTGAGAACAGTACAGCAATTAAATCAATTACTCCAGAACCACATATTCCTTTGGGCTTCAAATTTTCTATAACTTGGTATGAAAGTTTTCCTTGATTAATAGAAACCTTTTCTATAGCCCCTTTAGTTCCTCGCATGCCATGTTTGATGCCTGCTCCTTCCAACGCCGGGCCACATGCCGTCGAAGATACATGATAAGACATGTTCTTTCCTACAGCTATCTCTCCGTTGGTTCCAAGATCGATTACTAACCTGTTTTTGCCGTCATTTGGCAAGGATAACAATACAGCGGTTGTATCAGCGCCTACAAAGCCTCCAAGCAAAGGAAGAAAAGAAACAATTCCTCTAGGGTTTGTTTTCAAGCCAAAATCTTTTCCCTGGGCTTTTACTGCTCCGTGAGTCGTGCTTGTAAATGGAGCCTTGCCTAAATGTTCAGGGTAAAGACCAAGAAACAAGTGCTGCATCGTACTGTTGCCGCAAATGCTGACATAGTAAATATCATCGGGATCAACTTCGTGTTTAGTGCATATATCCTCAATGATTTGGTTAAGTGAATTTATTGCAAGGTTCTGAAAATGCAAAAGTTTTTTGTGGTCGCTTATGACTTGATCTATTCTGCTGATTACGTCTCCGCCCAGTTCAGTTTGTTTATTTAGGGTCGAATCTATGCCTATAAGCATATTTTCTTCAAGATCGTACAGATAGCCTACTACGGATGTGGTACCAAGGTCGAAAGCAATGCCATAGATCTTTGATTTAGGAGGCGCCGGCAAGATGTCAATTATCTTTTCTTTGTCCAATATAACGTTTATGCCTTCATTATTATGATAGAGAAAAGACATTTTCTGAAAGATATCCAAGGTTGGATAATCGACGTTTCCGCCCAATTTATTATTGAGCACATCCCAATCATTTTGACCGAGCTCAGTTCTTAGATCATCCCTGTTTAAATATATAGATTTAATTGAAGGATTAAAATGAATTTCATCCAATGTGGACGATGTGAGAATCTGCGCCTTTTGTTCTTCTTCTTTTAGCATTATTTCCATGTCGTCATAGACGACTTCGCGGCATGACAAGATTTTTTTTAGGTGACCGCTTTCGTTTATTTCTACAGCGCATTTTTTACAGGTTCCTTTTCCTCCACAGACAAGGTTAAGAGGATAACCGGCCAATGCGCATGCTTCAGAAACTTTCATTCCTTCGTCCACCTTTAAAGACTTATTGAGAATTGGAAATTTAACGGTTATTTTTTTATCCATAAAGAGTCTCCTTGTTGTATAAGAACATATCTGTTGGTTATGGATATATCCTTATTTATTTTTGAGATTTTCACTCTATCATAGTTCAATTTTAAACGATTATAAATTTAGTAGCAAGTTTAAATAATTTATTGACAAAGACTTTACTCTTTGATAAGATTGATACATAAAGAGGCTTGTATATACAAGTTAACCGATTTCAAAGATGAGTACAACGAGTACAACTTGGTTGAAATCGATACCATAACAACGGGGGGAGATTATATTGATAATCATCGGAGAAAAAATCAACGGCGCGATACCTGTGGTTAAAAAGGCTATCGAAGAGAAAGATGACGAATTTATCCGTGATCGTGCGATAAAACAAGCTGAAGCCGGAGCAGACTTCATAGATGTCTGTGCTTCCACGGCGCCAGAAAAGGAGGTAGAGACGCTAAAGTGGCTCATAGGGATAGTTCAGGATGCTGTAGAGACGCCCATCTGCATAGATAGTCCTAATCCATTTTTTATAAAGGAAGTATTTCCGTTGATTAAAAAACCAGGATTGATAAACTCGGTAAATTTAGAAAACATCGAAGGAAGCGACCAAGATAAATGTGATGTCATATTTCCTTTGATAAAGGACAATGACTGGCAGGTGATAGCTTTGACTTGCGACAGTGTAAACGGAACACCAAGAGACGTTGAGACAAGAGTGGAAATATCTAAAAATATAATCGAAAAGGCGAATGCATATGGCATAACGCCTGATAGAATACATATAGACCCATTGGTAATGGCCCTTTCTACAGACAATAATTCGTTGCTTAACTTTGTGCAGACTATGAAGGAGGTTAAGGCCGAATATCCCGATGTCAAGTTTACTTCAGGGCTTAGCAATATATCTTTTGGGATGCCGTCTAGAAAAATCATAAATCAAAACTTTATGACGCTAGCGATATATGAAGGCATGGATTCGGCAATCATGGATCCTCTCAACAAGGAAATAATGGGAGCGATATTTGCAACAGAAGCCCTTCTGGGAAGAGACAGGCATACGAGAAAATATAACACTGCAGTTCGAAAAGGCAGGATTTAACTGCTTTAATTGTTTGTTTAAAGCAGTTTTAGTTCATAAAATACTTTGAGGAGGAAATTACATGGGTTTCAAGAGTGATATTGAAATTGCGCAAGAAGCTACGCCACAGGATATCAGGGAGATTGCAGCTAAATTAGGTTTAAACGAAGATAACTTAGATCTGTATGGAAAGTATAAAGCAAAAGTTGATATAAACCTGCTTAAGAAAAAATCAGATAAAAAAGCGAAATTGATTTTGACTACAGCTATAAATCCTACACCTGCCGGTGAAGGGAAGACTACTACTACAATAGGAGCGGCAGATGCTCTTTCCAGATTAGGCAAAAACGTATTGGTTGCATTGAGAGAGCCTTCCTTGGGCCCTGTGTTTGGAGTCAAGGGAGGAGCCGCAGGGGGAGGTTATGCCCAAGTAGTTCCAATGGAAGACATAAACCTTCATTTTACAGGAGACTTTCATGCAATAGGTGCTGCAAATAACTTGCTTGCTGCAATGATTGATAATCACATATTTCAAGGGAACCAACTTGATATAGACGTACGAAGAGTAGTGTGGAGAAGAGCTGTAGATATGAACGACAGGCAACTGAGGAATATCGTAAATGGACTTGGTGGAAAAGCGCAAGGCATGCCTAGAGAAGACGGATTTGACATAACAGTGGCAAGTGAAATAATGGCTGTATTCTGTTTGTCCAGCGATATAATAGATTTGAAAAACAGGTGCGCAAAAATAATAGTAGCCTACAATCGAGAAGGACAGCCGGTAACAGCAGGGGATTTAAATGCACAAGGGGCAATGGCTGCACTCTTAAAAGATGCGCTTAAACCGAACTTGGTTCAAACACTGGAAGGAACGCCTGCCTTTATACATGGAGGGCCATTTGCAAATATAGCTCATGGATGCAATTCGGTTTTAGCAACAAAATTCGCCATGAACTATGCAGACTATGTAGTAACGGAGGCAGGATTCGGAGCAGATTTAGGAGCCGAAAAATTTATTGATATCAAATGTAGAATGACAGGGCTTAAGCCGGATGCCGTCATAATAGTAGCTACTGTAAAAGCGCTCAAATATAACGGTGGAGCAGCAAAAAACAATTTGCAAGATGAAGACTTGGAAGCGCTTGAAAAAGGATTGCCCAACTTGTTGAAACACGTTGAGAATATTACCCAGGTATTCAAACTGCCGGCTGTAGTTGCCATAAACAGATTTCCTACAGATACCGAGGCAGAGCTTACTCTTGTAGAAGACAGATGTAAACAGCTAGGGGTGAACGTTGCATTATCAGAAGTGTGGGGCAAAGGCGGAGCAGGTGGAGAGGCTTTGGCAAAAGAACTCATAAGGCTGACCGACACAGATAGCAATATGGAGTTTGCATACGATTCAAATGATTCAATAAAAGATAAGATAAGAAAAATTGCCCAAAAGATTTACGGTGCAGATGGTGTCAGCTTTACCGCTAAAGCTGAAAAAGAAATTGCCAATTTCGAGAGCCTGGGATTTGGTAATATGCCGGTTTGCATGGCGAAAACCCAGTATTCTTTAACAGATGATCAGACAAAGCTTGGAAGACCTACAGGATTTACTATAACCGTAAGAGACCTTACGGTATCAGCAGGAGCAGGATTTATAGTGGTGCTTACAGGTGATGTGATGAAGATGCCCGGACTTCCTAAAGTGCCTTCTGCTGAAAAGATAGATGTCGATGAAAAAGGCGTAATATCAGGATTGTTTTAAGATTTATCAAAATCGGAGGTATCACATGAAAATGATTGATTATTCCTGTGTGAAGTTTATAGATGAACTCTCTTCTAAAAATGCAGTGCCCGGAGGAGGAGGAGCGGCTGCCATGTCCGGTGCTATGGGAGCTGCTCTTGCAGGCATGGTATGTAATTTGACCACAGGCAAAAAAAAATATGCAAAACATGAAGATGATATACAGAGAATCATGAAAAAAGCTGCAAAAATTCAAAAGGAGCTGCTGGAAATGGTAGACTTGGATGCAGAAAATTTTCTTCCTCTTTCAAAGGCTTATGGTCTTGCCAAAGATACGGAAGAAGAAAAGAAGCACAGGGAAGAAACCATGGAAAAATGCTTGGTGCAAGCGTGTTCTGTACCTATAGACATAGTCAAAAAGTGCTATGAAGGTATTTTGCTTCACGAAGAGTTGGTAGATAAGGGCTCTGTTTTGGCTATCAGCGATGTAGGCGTAGGAGTGCAATGCTTGAGATCTGGGATAACCAGTGCTTGGATGAATATCCAGATAAACATAGGCTCCATCAAGGATAGAGGATACGTTTCCAAAGTTGAAAATGAGATAAAGCCCCTGTTAGCAAAAGGAATCAAGATCTGTGATGAGGTGTACCAGAAAGTAGATCAAAGGCTTTCAAAATAATTTTAAATTTATATAATCCTCCATATCGATATGGAGGATTATATTTAGAATCGCAAATAACAACACAATATACTTTTGTACGGGAGGAACAATATGAACGAATTGCTAAGTGGCAAGATAGTTGCCGAGAGTATCAAGGAAGATGCTATAAAAGCTGTAGAGGAACTAAAAAAAAGAGGAATAGAACCAAGGCTTAAGATAATAAGGGTAGGTGCCAATCCAAGCGATCTTTCATACGAAAGAGGTGCTTTGAAGAGAATGGCAGGATGCGATATAAAAACTGAGGTTTTAGAGCTTCCCCAAGATATAACTCAAGCAGATTTTATCGAAGAGCTGAAATCAGTCAATAAAGATGAGTCAGTACACGGCATACTTGTTTTTAGGCCTTTGCCAGGACATCTTGACGAAGAAGTGATAAAATATGTCATCGCACCGGAAAAAGATGTAGATTGCTTTAGTCCAACAAATGTAGCAAAGGTAATGGAAGGAGACGAATCAGGGTTTGCTCCATGTACTCCGACAGCGGTCATTGAGATACTGGATTATTATAAAATAGGGTTAAGTGGCGCTAATACTGTGGTTCTAGGCAGATCCATGGTAGTGGGAAAGCCTGTGAGCATGCTACTGCTTAAAAAGAACGCTACGGTTACTATTTGCCACTCGAAAACAAAAGATCTTCCCAGGGTTGCAGCAGCTGCCGATGTATTGATCGTAGGAATTGGGAAAGCTAAGATGGTTACTGCAGATTATGTAAAAGAGGGTGCCATAGTTGTGGATGTAGGAATAAACGTAGATCAAAATGGAAAATTATGCGGAGATGTTGATTTTGAAGACTGCAAAAGCAAGGCGGGAATGATGACGCCAGTACCTGGAGGCGTAGGGTCGGTTACAACATCGGTGTTGGCAAAGCACGTCATAAAGGCTTGTAAGTTGCAAAATAATTAAAAGAGCGCTTGTTTTTGGCTTAAGAATAAAAGTATTATTCAAGACAGGGTGAGAGGCTTGTTTATAGAAACGCACATGCATATTTCGCTAAATGGAGACAATTCAAAAAAATACAGAAGGATGCTCAGTGAAGATGAGAAATTTGCTGAAGACTCCTTAAGGAGAATATTTGCATCTTATAAAGCCAGAGGAATACTCGCTTTGAGAGATGGAGGAGATAACACAGAACTTTATCAAATGGCTAGGAAAATAGCCGGCGAAGAAGGCGTTATATACAAAACTCCAATTTATGGCTTGTATAAGAAAGGGCACTATGGAGGGCTAATAGGAAAGCCGGTAGATGGCATAAAGGATATAGATGAACATTTTAAGGATCTGGTGAGAAAAAAAGCCGATTTTGTAAAGATTGTGCTAAGCGGCATAGTATCCTTCAAAGAGCATGAAAAAGTGGGAGACATAGGTTTCAAGAAAGAAGAGTTTGAATATATAGTAAAAAAAGCTAAAGACTCTTCTCTTTCTGTAATGGTTCATGTGAATTCTTCTGAAGGTGTTAAAATGGCTATAGATGCAGGAGTAAATAGCATAGAACACGGATATTATTTAACTTATGAGAATCTATATGCCATGAAAGAAAAAGATATTATTTGGGTTCCTACGTTGGCTCCTTTAGGAAATATCATATACTCTAATGACAAGAAATATAAAAGCGTAAAGAGCAATATTAAAAGTATATTTGAGGGACAATGCGAAAAGGTAAAACAAGCCTGGGATATTGGTGTAAAGATAGCAGTAGGAAGCGATGCCGGAGCTTATAGGGTTTATCACGGCTCCGGTTTTTTTGATGAACTTATATATATGAACAAATCAGGAATACGTAAAAGAGATTTGTTGTCAATGGCCTGCAATAATGGAGCTGAGGTTCTGGGAATTACAAAAAATGAGATCAAAGATGTAGAGGATAGGATTGCAAATGAAGGCTAGGTGGCAAAAATGAAAAAAAGCATATTTTCTTGGTTTGGATATTTCATGCCTATCGAAAAAAGGCTTGAATTAATAAAAAGAGCCGGTTTTGAAAGCGTTTCATTATGGTGGGAAGACGAAATATCGCCTGAGCTGGTAAAAAAAGAAGACATGCCTCAAATTGTGTTTGAAAATGGACTTCTGCTAGAGTATATCCATGCTCCCTATAAAGACGTTGACAGCTTGTGGTCTTTAAATAAAAAAGAGAGATCAACTGTTTTAGAGAGATACTTTGGTTACATTGAAGACTGCGGCAATCACAAAATCCAAACATTGGTAATGCATTGCAGCGATAGGAACCTGGAAACCATAGACATTGAAACAGGATTTAAAAGCTTTAGGATTCTATCGGAGTTTGCTCAGGAAAGAGATGTAAAAATTGCTATTGAAAATACTAAGGATGCACATCTATTAGATATGCTGTTTACGGAGCTGGAATTGCCCAATCTAGGTTTGTGTTATGATTCTTCTCATGACTGGCTTGAAGGACAGACTAAAGGAAAGATTTTTGAGAAGTGGGCAAAACGGACATTTGTGACCCATCTATCGGATAATGATGGGTTAAAGGATATGCATTGGTTGCCTGGAGATGGAAAAGTCGATTGGGATGTGCTAAGAAGCCATATTGGAAAGTCGGATTTAAAATGTCTGTCAATGGAAGTGACAGGCAGTGTCATGAAATTTGAAAATCCGGAAGAATTTATTTTTACTGCTTATGAAAGGTTGCTGGAAATCACAGGTGAATCATAAAAAAATGATATGATAGGCAAGAAGAATGTACTTGTCATTTGCCAATCATAATAAATTGCTTGGAAAATAGAAATCGGTTTGCTATAATTAACTTAATTGAATACGAGATTTTAGGTGCCCAAAAGGGAGAATAGGGAATCGGATGCAAATTCCGAGCGGACCCGCCACTGTAAGGATGAGCTTATGCATATGCCACTGGAAACGGGAAGGCGCATACGGCGGTGAATCCAAGTCAGGAGACCTGCCTAAAGTCATTAAACGTAAATGATGGTAAAGTTTACGGTCTTGTTTATATGGATAAGATCGTGAGCTTTTTTTATTTAGCCCAAGTATTCAAAAATAAAAAACGGGAGGAACAAAAGATGTCGCTTTTAAAAGAAACGCTTTTGAAAATCGAGCCGGTCAATAATGAAAATATGATAAAAGCTCGGAAATATGTAGATGGACTGCTCAAACCGGTTGGAAGCCTAGGTGTGTTGGAAAATATCGCTGTTCAGATCTCAGGAATAAACAATGATTTAATGAGAGGCGATCTGAAAAAAGCTGTGCTTGTTTTTGCAGCAGATCATGGTATATGCGAAGAGGGCATAACCAGTGCGCCTCAGCCTGTTACTGCATTGATGACTAATTTAATCGCTGAAGGCAAAAGTGGAGTAGGGGCGATTGCTAAAAAAGCAGGGGCAAAAGTGTGCGTGACAGATGTTGGAGTAAACGCAGAGATATCAAACCCAAAAGTGAGAAACAAAAAGATAAGAATGGGAACTAATAACATGGCAAAACAAGAAGCGATGTCAAGAAGTGAGGCAGAAAAAAGCCTTGAGGTTGGGATAGAGACAGCTCTTGAAATGATAAAAGAAGGTTATGAGATTTTGGCTACAGGAGAAATGGGAATAGGAAATACAACCCCAAGTTCAGCAATATTTTCTGTTTTAGGCTCGTTGCCACCCGAAGAAGTAACCGGTATCGGAGCGAATCTATCGGCTGAGAGATTGGATAGAAAATCACAAGTCATAAGTGAGGCGATATCTTTGCACAGGCCAGATCCAAAGGATCCCATTGATGTTTTATCAAAAGTTGGAGGTCTTGAAATAGGAGCGATGGCAGGAGTGATGATCGCAGGAGCAAGTGCGAAGGTACCGGTTTTGATTGACGGTTTTATTTCATCTGCAGCAGCAGCTTTAGCCGTTAGGTTGAATCCCTATGTATACGATTATTTAATATGTTCCCACAGCTCAGCTGAAAAAGGAGCCAAGAAAGGATTGGATATTATAGGTTTCAAACCATTTTTAAATATGGATATGAGGCTGGGAGAAGGCAGTGGAGCTGCACTTGCATTTAGCATAGTTGAGGCTTCATTGGGAATGTATAATGACATGGGGACTTTTTCTCAAGCTGGAATAGAAGTTGTTTGATTAAAATTTAATGATGCAGTTAATAACCTTTTATTTTAGATATACAAGTAAATACAGTTATACTATGCTAAATTAACTGTTATTGTTCAGGCAAGTATGATAAAATATAGTCAAATATTTGCATGTTGAAATGAAAGGATAAAACTAATGAGATACAAAAAAGGTTTTGAGACAAAAGAAAGCATTATAAAAGTGGCAAAAAAGATGTTTTATGATATGGGTTATACAAAATCCACAGTGCAGAAGATTGCAGATAATGCAAATATTCCACTAGGATTGATACCTTATTATTTTAAGACCAAGGATAATATAGTGTTGGAGATAAACTCAAAATTTTTTCTTGTGGTTTACGAATTTGTAAACAGCAGGCTTAATATCAAAAGAAATTCGTATCTTAAACTTTATATTGTCACCTCGATTTATTATGAATTGATATTAAGCGATACCCATAATAAAAAGTTTTTTTATGAAGTGTTGCGTAATAAATCAAATTTTAGGTCTTTGAGTTTTAGCGTAGAGAGGATTTACAAAATGATTGCCAAAGAATTTGAGCTTGATTACGGCCAAATAGATATTGATTGTGTAATGATCTCGGAATTTGGAGCCAGAAGAGAGCTTTTGCTTAACTATTGTGAAGGTAATTTAGATGTCGAGTTGGAATATTTGCTAAAGAAACTGTCATCTCTTACGGGGAAGCTTTTTGGGATAAGCGGTGAGATCATCGATAATTATCACAGGCAGTGCATCGAGTTTATGGAAACACATGATTACAGTTACATAAAATTTCTCGCATAGCACAAAAAGCCGTCCCGGCTGATTTTTCGGGACGGCTTTTCTGATGTTAAATTCGTTTTTTTAAAGAAGTCCTAGCTTCGCCGATCATGTAGAGAGAACCGACAAAAAGATAAATATCATCCGCAGGTGAATTCAGAGCGATTTCAGCTGCAGAGTCTATTGAGTCTAGAGCTTCAGCTTCGATATTAAAATTAGAAATTATATATGTAGCGAGTTTCTCTGCAGGCAGAGCCCTAGGGTTTAGTGGAGTCACCGTGAAAAATTTTCGGGCGTAAGGAGCAATTTCTTTGAGCATCGGACCGTAACCCTTGTCTGCAAGTATACCTATGACCACGAAGATCTTTTTATTCATGTATCTAGAAAGAGTCTTTGATAAAGCTTCAAAGCCATTTAAGTTGTGAGCTCCATCAATTATTGTCAAAGGATTTGAAGATATTCGCTCAAAACGTCCGGGAAAAGCTATTGAAGACATTGATTCAGTCACGGCATCTCTTGATATCTCGTATCCTTTTTCCACCAATGCTTCCAAAGCTGTCAATGCCGTCAGGCAGTTCAGAACTTGGTGATCTCCAAGCAGAGTCAATGAAAATTTAAGATCTTTAAAAGGGCTGGCCTTTTTAGCATAAAATATAACTTGCCCGTTTAAATCTGCATCTTCTAAAATGATATCTGATATATTTGGAAACAAGCATATTGAATTTGTTTTTTTTGCCTGCTCCTTGATTACTTCTGTTACATCTTCGCATTGGGGATAGAGAACAACAGTGGATCCGGGCTTTATTATTCCTGCCTTTTCAAATGCTATTTTTTCAAGAGTGTCTCCGAGATACTGAGTATGATCCATTCCTATTGAAGTGATCACTGAAACTAATGGAGCAGTAATAACATTGGTAGCATCAAAGCGTCCACCCATGCCAACTTCCAAGACTACGATGTCAACTGCTTTCTGATTAAAATATTCAAAACCGATTGCAGTGACAAGTTCAAATTCGGAAGGAGATGGGTGTCCGTCTTTCATCATTTTAGAAACAGCATTTTTTATTTTTTCAGTAATTTCTGCTAGTTCTTCTTTTCTTATTTTAGTGCCGTCTATCTGTATTCGTTCCGTAAATTCTTCTAGATATGGAGATATATAAAGGCCTGTTTTGTACCCGCTATTTATCAAAACATTGCTTATCATATGGCTAGTTGAACCCTTGCCGTTTGTACCTGCAACATGGATGCATTTAAGATTTTTATGGGGATTTCCAAGATAGTCCAGTAAAAGAGTGATATTATCAAGGCCTAGTTTGATGCCGAACATTGATGTGCCGTGTATATATTCGAGTGCTTGTTGATAGTTCATTAATAAGCTCCTTTCTGTTTATGATAGCGCACCTATTTATTTTCAACTGCAAATAGCTTGACAAACTCCCACTTTGTTTCTGCCGTAATTACAGCCATGAATATGATTGCACAGCCAAGTATCATCTTTAGAGAAAAGGCATCTCCTAAAAAAAATATGGCCATGATGCTTCCGAAGAATGACTCCAGTGAAAGGAGCACAGCTGCGTGGGTGGAACTGGTGTATTTCTGAGCTGTATTTTGAAGAATAAAAGCTAGAAAGGTGCTGAAAATTCCTAAAAATAAAATATCTGCAAAATAATCTAAAGGCAATAAAAAAGCCTGTTCTCCAGTGGTAAGCTTCCATAGTACAGATAAAATAAAAGTGGTTGCAAACTGGATAAAAGTCAATTTCACAGGATCATGGTTTTTGGAAGAAAAACCTATGGCAAGGATATGACATGCAAAAAAGAAGGCACATATTAAAGTTAGTAAATCTCCTTTATTTAAAAATATGGCATTTTCAAAATCCAGCGTTAAAAATGCAATTCCTAAAAACATCATAATGGCAGCTATTAGATTGTATGCATCCGGTCTGTCTTTTTTTATAATCCAATAAATCCAAGGAACCATGATGACGTTTGTTCCGGTTAAAAAAGCCTGTTTTCCCGCCGTTGTGTATTGAAGGCCGGCGGTTTGAAAAGCAAAACCTAAAAACAAAAAAACTCCTATAGTGACACCGGCCTTGATGTCACCGAAAGTTATTGGAAAAATTTTTTTGTTGAAAGCGAATAGGGATATGATGCTTGCCAATCCAAAGCGCATTATCATGATATCTGTAGGCGAATAATATGCCAATGCATTTTTTGTTGCTACAAAGCCACTTCCCCAGACAAATGCTGTCAATACCAATCCCATATCTGCAAGCAATGCTCTTTTTGTGTTCATTTATAATTCTCCTTACATTAAGTCTAAATAATTATATCAGAATTCACATGCTAATAATAGATTATAAAAAATGTTATGCAAAACTATTACTTCGTGTTAAAATAATCTAGAGGTATTGAGTATGCTTAAATTAAATAAAAAAGACATCAATGAAGTTTTGAAGTTATTAAAAAAAGAATATGGACATGCGGGACCGATGCTAAATTTCACTACGCCTTTTGAGTTGCTTATCGCAACAGTATTGTCGGCGCAATGTACGGATGTGAGGGTGAACAAAGTTACTCAGGAGCTTTATGAAATAGCCAATACTCCTGAAGGAATTTTGCAAATGGGAGAAAAAAAGCTCATAGATACAATTAAAAGCTGCGGACTTTATCAGACTAAGAGCAAAAACATATTGAGTCTGTGTGAGATTTTAGTAAATGAGCATGGTTCAAAAGTTCCCGAGAGTATGAACGAGCTCATATCCCTTCCGGGTGTGGGGAGAAAAACTGCAAATGTTGTCATGAGCAATGCATTTGGGATACCTGCAATAGCTGTGGATACACACGTATTTAGGGTATCTAACAGGATTGGATTGGCTAGCTCTAAAAATGTATCCTCTACAGAAAATGATCTTATGAAAAATATTCCAAAAAAAATGTGGTCTGAAGCACATCACTGGCTTATTTTTCATGGAAGGCAGATTTGCAGTGCAAGAAGTCCAAAATGCGATAAATGTTTTTTAACTAATTACTGCCTATATTATCGTGAGAGGTGATAGATGTGAAGATTAAGAAAAGTTTAGCGTCATTTATCATACTGGCTCTGTCGCTAGGGCTATTTATTGTTTTCATGCCTATGATGTATGCACCTTTTGTCAGCATTGAGTTTAAGTTAATGGTTGTCTTTTTAAGCATATTGCTCGTTGCGGTGTTTTCAAAAGTATTGATATTTTCAATTCGCAATGATAAAGACAGCACCGAAAACGACGATGCGCAAGAGTTTTAGCGCCCAGCAGTGTAAAGGTTTACAAAAGAGGCCTCGGTTTCGGTACTTGGATTTTGTATTGTGCAAAACTTTTGGTTATGGTAACATTAAAACTATAATTTAATATATGTAGTAGTCAAGGTGTTAATACTTAATAGGGAAAGTGGTTGAAATCCACTACAGCCCCCGCTACTGTGAGTGTGGACGAAGTTCTAAAGCCACTGTCTTAATTGATGGGAAGGAGAACCGAGGAAGAAACACAAGTCAGGAGACCTGCCTAGACATTTTATTTACCTACGGAGGGGAGGATTGTGCTTAGATTTTTTGAAAACCTTCTCAGCT
>DMAW01000048.1:17471-27256 GCA_003446375.1 Eubacteriaceae bacterium
TGGTAACGTGGCAGACGAAAACAAAAGTGGGGAAGCATCAGCAAGCAAGTATCCATTAACGATTAAAGATGATTTGGGAAATGAAGTCATCATTGAATCAGAACCAGAAAAAATCGTATCTGTCGCTCCAAGCAATACGGAAATCATATTTGCATTGGAACAAGGAGAAAAACTTGTGGGACGTAGCGAGTACTGCAATTATCCTGAAAAAGCGATGGATATAGAAATCGTAGGTGGTTTTTCTGGTCCAAACACGGAACTGATTTTAGAGCTGGAGCCAGATGTGGTTTTTGCTGCAGGCTCTGTGCCGGAAGAAGCCAAAACACTGCTTGAAGGTTCTGGAATCAAAGTTATCGTATTTAATCCTGAAAATATAGATGGGGTGCTTGATAATATTATTTTGACAGGTGAAATTTTAAATGTATCAGATTTAGCAACTGATTTGGTTGAGGGACTGAAAGAAAAACGTCAGGAAATAGTTGAAAAAGTAGCAGGTGAAGAAAGCAAAAGGGTATTTATAGATTTAGGAGGTTTTGTATCAGCAGGAAGTGGATCTTTTATAGATTCAATCCTTTTAGAGCTTGGCGCTGAAAATGTAGCTTCAGCAGGAGATGGGCAATGGCCTACCCTTACTTTGGAACAAGTTGTAGACGCAGATCCTGAAGTTTATATTTCTTTATATCCCTCTCTTGAAGAATTAAATGAAATAGCCGGATTAAATGAGATTTCCGCTTTCAAAAATGAACAGGCAGTAGTGATACCCTGGGGCATTGAGGAAAACGATGTGGTTCAAAGACCAGGACCTAGGATCATTGACGGATTGGAAGTTTACGCAAAAACAATTTATCCTTTAGTTTTTAAATAAACATTTGACCAGGGACGCATCTTTTGCGTCTCTGATATTTTAGCAAGTAAGGCTGAGAAGGATAACAAAGGTGGCATGTATCGTTGAAAAAATTATTTAATAAGAAGCTGGCAGTGCTGGTTTCTGTATTATGTTTATGCACAGTATTGTTTTCTGTTGCTGTTGGAGTAGCTGATATCAGCTTTGTTCAAGCTATTAAAATACTGTTGAATAAAATGTTGTTCTTGGACTTGAATATGGATGATGTTAAATCATCTTCTGTAGCTATCATTTGGCTTATACGCTTTCCAAGAGCTCTTCTGGCATTTTTTGTTGGAGGTTCACTAGCAATCTGCGGCGTTTCATATCAGAGCATATTTAAAAATCCAATGGCAGACCCTTATATACTAGGTGTTTCATCTGGGGCTGCACTGGGAGCCACTGTGGGGATTGTATCCAAGCTGGAATTTAGCTTGTTCGGATTGAATGCAATATCCATATTGGCATTCGTGGGAGCGACAGGATCTCTTTTTCTTGTGTACAATATTTCAAAAGTGGGGAAAAAGGTTCCGGTTAATACACTGCTGTTAAGCGGCATAGCGATTGGACAATTTTTATCTGCAGCGATATCTTTGATGATGGTTTTTGCAAATGATCTGCACAGGATAATATTTTGGACTATGGGCAGCTTTAATGCGAGGAGCTGGAATCAATTGATGATGGTCGTTCCATATGCGCTCATAGGTTTTGCCGTTATATTTTCCACTCAAAGGGAAATGGATATAATGCTTTTAGGAGAAGACACTGCAGCGCAGCTAGGCGTAGATACAGAAAAATTGAAAAGGAAAATCCTTATAACAACAGCTTTGGTAACTGCTGCTGCTGTAAGCGTTACAGGCATAATAGGTTTTGTGGGGCTTATAATACCACACATTGTCAGGATTTTTACAGGACCAAAGCATATTTATCTGATACCGTACTCTTTTGTAGCAGGCGGAATATTCATGATATTGTGTGATACATTGGCTAGGTCGATGATCAATCAAGAGATTCCAGTAGGCATAATTACAGCTTTGTTTGGGGGACCGTTTTTCGTATACCTTTTAAGACAAAGAAAAACCGGAGGATTGTGAACATGACGTCTCAACTTATATTAGAGAATATCACTGTTGCATATGGCGAAAAAACTGTGTTGGAAAATCTCAATATCAATATTGACGAAGGTGAATTCGTCGGTATCATAGGTCCAAACGGAACAGGGAAGTCTACTTTGATAAAAGCCATAACGGATATAATAGAGGTAAAAGATGGAAATATAATCTTAAACGGCAAAAATAATGTAAAGATAGGAAGAAAAGAAAGAGCTCGCCTTGTTGCCGTAGTCCCACAGGAATTTAATACTGATTTTGAGTTTAAGGCTTTTGACATTGTGATGATGGGCAGAAATCCGCATGTTGGCAAAGGCAGAAAAGATTCTTTGAGAGATTATGACATAGTATATGAAGCAATGATTATGACTAATACGTGGCAGTTCAAAGAAAGATATTTTAATCAGTTGAGTGGAGGAGAAAGGCAGAGGGTAATAATAGCAAGAGCTATAGCTCAGCAAACCAGGATAATTCTTTTGGATGAACCGACATCTCATTTAGATATACATCATCAGCTTGAAGTGCTTGAATTAGTAAAGATGTTAAATAAAAAAAAGAAAACAACTATTTTAGCAGTACTCCACGATATTAATATGGCGGCGAGGTTCAGCGATAGATTGATACTTCTGAATGATGGAAAGATCATGGCAGACGGTTCTCCGGATAAGGTGGTTGATGAGAAATTTCTGGGGAAGGTTTATGAGATGGAAATGGTAATAAGAAAAAATAAAATGCTTTCAACAAAAGAAGTGGTGCCCATACGAGTAATTAAGAGCAAGGCAAAAATAAAAAGTACCCATGTACATGTCATCTGCGGAGGAGGCAGCGGAGAGCAGATACTTGAAAGCCTAAAATCCAATGGATTTGAAGTAAGCTGCGGAGTGCTCAACAAAGGAGACAGCGATTGGGAAATTTGTAAAATGATCGACATCTATTGTGTTGAATGCAAGCCGTTTTCTGAAATAGACCAAGGAAGCCATTTGAAAAACATTGAAATGATTAAAAAATCAGATTGTATCTTGGTGACAGATGTGCCTTTCGGATTAGGAAACCTCAAGAATCTTGAAGCGTTGTTAGAATCTGATAATCCAATATACATGATCAAAAGGCAGGGACAGTTTGATTATACAGAAGGAATTGCCGAGGAATTACTTAATAAAATAGAAAAATTTAAAGGAATAAATTATATTAAAGGCTACCAAGAGTTTTTAGATGCCATGAAGAAAGGAGAGTAGGCGAATATGAGAAAACCAAGAGTTATGTTCCAAGGAACTGGATCTTCAGTGGGGAAAAGCGTGCTGACAGCTGGCATGTGTAAAGTGCTAAGGAACAGGGGATTTGATGTTGCTCCTTTCAAATCTCAAAATATGGCTTTGAACAGCTTCATAACCTTAGATGGAAAGGAGATGGGGAGAGCTCAGGTAGTTCAAGCTGAGGCAGCTGGAATAGAACCTGCCATTGAAATGAATCCAATATTGCTCAAGCCTTCTTCTGACCTAGGAGCTCAAGTAATCATTATGGGTGAAGTGTATAAAAACATGGATGCGAGAGAGTACCATGAATATAAGCCGGAACTCAAAAAAATAGTTAAAAATGCCTTTGACATACTTGAAAAAAAACATGACTGCATCGTACTTGAAGGTGCAGGAAGTCCTGCTGAAATAAATTTGCGGGAAAATGACCTGGTAAACATGGGGATGGCTGAAATTTGCGATTGCCCTGTATTGATTATTGGTGATATAGATAGAGGAGGAGTTTTTGCCTCGATTTACGGCACTTACATGCTTCTTGAAGAGAGTGAAAAAAAGAGAGTAAAAGGGTTCGTGATAAACAAGTTTAGAGGAGACGTAAGCCTTTTGACTTCAGGTATAAAAATGCTCGAGGAAAAAATCGGAATACCGTGTCTTGGCGTGGTTCCGTATTTCAGATTGCATATAGATGACGAGGACAGTGTTTCTCTAAGATTTAGTGAACAAAAAAATAAAGATATAAAGATCGGTGTTGTCAGGCTTCCGCATATATCAAATTTCACTGATTTTACTCCCTTTGAGATGGAAGATGATGTTGAGATAAAATACATAAAAAGCATTTGTGATTTTGATGATATTGATTTTTTGATTATACCTGGAAGCAAAAATACTATAGAAGACATGCAGTATTTAAAGGAAAGCGGAATGAAAGAGCAAATATTTAAAATCAACAAAAAGAATATACCGATTTTTGGGATATGTGGCGGATATCAGATTTTGGGACAAAAGATTTTAGATTATAAAAACAATGAATCGAGGGTGCAGGAAATAGAAGGATTGGGATTGATAAATTCCATAACAACTATAGCCGAGAGAAAAAAACGCTGCAGGCAATTGGGAAAATTGATTTTGACTACTTCGGACAGAAAGTGGAAGGGGAGTTTTCCGGGTATGAAATACATATGGGAATAACTGAAATATACGAGGAAATAGAGCATATGCTGATTCTTGATACTGGTGAAAAAGAAGGAGCAGTAAAAGACGGCGGATTGATCGCCGGAACTTATATCCATGGGATATTTGACAGTGAAGAGCCAAGAAAGACCATTTTAGAGACTATACGAAAATCAAAGGGCATCTACAATGAGAATAAATATGAAGATTTCACTAAGTTCAAGGAAAGACAATATTCACAACTTGGCGATATTTTAGAGAAAAGCTTGAATATAAATAAAATCATTGAAATAATGAAAGGATAGCGTAATGGGAAAGATTACTTTGGTAACCGGAGGCGCAAGAAGCGGAAAAAGCACATTTGCAGAAAAAAAGGCTAAAGAAAAGTCTAAAGTCGCATACATCGCGACTTCTGTATCTTTTGATGAAGGAATGGCCCATAGGATTAAAAAGCATAGGCAGCAGCGACCAAGTGATTGGTTCACTATAGAGGCTTATAAAGATTTTGCAAAATATAATCATATGCCTGATTTGATTGATTGCGATTTATTGCTTGTAGACTGCCTTACTATCATGATTTCCAATTTGATGTTTTACAGTGGATTGGATTTTGATGAATGCTCACCGGAAGAGGTAGATGCCTTGGAAGAAGAGATAAAACGAGAAATAGATTCCCTATTAAACCTTGCGGCGGATAAAGAAATGATAATTGTATCCAACGAGCTTGGAATGGGACTGGTTCCCTCCTATAAGATGGGCAGTTATTTTCGAGATATAGCAGGAAGAATGAATCAGTATATTGCTCAAAGAGCAGAAGAAGTCTATTTTGTAGTAAGCGGAATAGAGATCAAGATCAAGTAGGAGGCATGATGAGAAAGATATTGATAGCGATTGGATTTTATACTAGAATCCCTATAAATATAAAAGAAAAAGTAACTGATGACGAGTTTTACAGCGCAATGAAGCTTATTCCAATTGTAGGGATATTGATTGGATCGCTTATGTATTTAATTAATGCTGGATTAGCCGGATTTGCTTCAGATATACGAGGATTGATTTTGACAATCTTCTATATTTTTATTACTGGTGGACTTCATATAGACGGTTTTATGGATAGCATGGATGGACTTTTAAGCAACAGGGATAAAGACAGGATTATAGAGATAATGAAAGACAGCAGAGTGGGTTCCTTCGGCGTAATAAGCATGGTAGTTTTGTTCGCGCTATACTCTGTCTTTATGGGATATTCACAAGGAGAAATTTTGTTTTTAATGCCCGTAGTAGGAAGATGCAGCGGCATTGTTTCAGCAGGCATCACACCATATGCAAAGAAGAATTTGGATCTTGGAGGAAGGTTTGTCGAAGAAACCAAACCTAAGCATGCCGTAGCTGCTGTTTTATTTTCAGGGATGATTGCAATTTTCGTAAATCCAGGTTTGATCATTCCTACAGGAGTGACTTTTTCACTTGTTTTTTTCATCGTTAAATGGATCGAAGGGAAAATACAAGGAACAACCGGAGATACTACCGGCATGGTTATTGAATCGTCACAAGCTTTATTTTTAATTTTATCGTATTTTTATTTTAGCTGAAAGGAAACATCAAATGAAATTTTATCTAGTCAGGCACGTCGAAACTAAGGGAAATCTTGAAAAACGGTTTGCAGGAATAACTGAGACAGAATATACTGAAAAAGGGCTTATGCAGTTTGAAGAACTTAAAAAAAAGCTGTCTGAAGATTTTGAATATGACAGCATCTATTCAAGCCCTATCTCAAGGGCAAAAAAAATAGCTTGTGCAGTAGGCAAGAAAAAAAATATCGATGTAATCTGTGAAGAGGCGCTTTCTGAGATGAATTTTGGAATATTTGAAAACAAGACTTTTGATGAAATACAATCTGAAGATAGCTGTTATTGGAAAAAATGGAATGAAGATTATATGTACTATCAAATACCTAAAGGGGATAGCCTTGCATCATTTCACAAAAGAGTCACAAAATTTTTAGATAAGATAAAAAATGATGAAGGATCTTCATTAGTGGTTTGCCATGGTGGGACGATTCAAAGTATCATAACTCATCTGCTGAACCTGGAGATTGATAAGAGATGGCATTTTTTTGTCCCTTTAGCAGGAATGGTGGAAATTGACTATAAAGACGGCTTTGGAATAATAAACGGATTATTCAAGTTGACGGAATCAGAGTGAATCTTACAGCTTTGAAGAATGAAAATGTTAGAAGATCAGAGAATTTAAATAAGCAAAGCTTATTAAGGCAAGCTGCCGAATATGGAGCTTGTTTTTATTTTTATAAATGGAATGAAAAATAGATGGGGAGATGTTAATATATAAGTAAGAAGATGGATGAAGGAGTTGAATATTTTGAATGCCATATTAAAATCGCCTCAACCGATAAACGAACCTGTGCTAGACTATGGAAAAAACAGCAAGGAAAGAAAGGCTTTAAAAGAAGAACTCGAAAATTTAAGATCTAAGACCATCAAGATACCTCTAATCATAGGAGGACAGGAGATTTACACAGAAGAGCAAATCAAGTGTATTGTGCCCCACGATAAAGAGCATGTAATTGGATACTGCAGCGTGGCGAGTGAAAAAGAAGCAGACAAAGCAATTAAGGCTGCTTTGGATGCAAAGAGACAATGGGAGAGTCTTTCTTGGAATGACAGGCAGGCTATTTTTTTAAAAGCTGCCAATTTGCTTTCGACAAAGTACAGAGCAGTTGTAAATGCCGCTACAATGCTTGCTCAAAGCAAAACTGTATATCAAGCGGAAATAGACGCTGTTTGCGAGCTGTGCGATTTTTTAAGATTCAACGTAAAATACCTAGATCAAATATATGGAAATCAGCCATTATCGGACAAAAGTACTTGGAACAAAAGCGTATATAGGCCTCTTGAAGGATTTGTATTTGCAGTGACTCCTTTTAACTTTACATCAATTGCCGGGAATCTGCCCACAGCGCCTGCCATAGCCGGAAATACAGTGGTATGGAAACCTGCATCTGCATCTGTTTATTCATCGTATTATATTATGAAGCTTTTAATCGAGGCAGGACTCCCGCCGGGAGTCGTAAATTTCGTGCCAGGAAAAGGAAGCGAAATAGGGCAACGTTTTTTGACATGCCCAAACTTGGCAGGAGTTCATTTTACTGGTTCCACAAAGGTGTTTCAAAGTATGTGGAAAACAGTAGGAAGCAATATAGAAAAATACAAAACATATCCAAGGATGGTAGGAGAAACAGGGGGGAAAGATTTTGTATTTGCCCATTCCAGCGCCGACTTGGAATCTTTAGGAACTGCATTGATAAGGGGGGCTTTTGAATATCAGGGACAGAAATGTTCAGCAGCTTCAAGAGCTTATATCCCGGAGAGTATCTGGTTTGACCTTAAAGAGTATCTAGTAAGGGAAATAAACAAGATTAAGATGGGAAGCGTAGATGATTTTAGAAATTTTATGGGCGCCCTAATAAATGAGAAGGCTTATGATAAAGTAAAAAAATATATACAGTATGCAAAAGAGTCAAAAGAAGCAAAAATCGTCATAGGAGGACATTGGGACAATTCAAAAGGATATTTTGTCGAACCTACGGTCATACAAACATCGAATCCGAAGTTTGCTACAATGGAAGAGGAAATATTCGGTCCTGTCTTGACTGTTTATGTATACGATGACAAAAAGCTTGATGAGACTTTGAAGCTTTGTGATAAAACATCAGGCTATGGGCTTACAGGAGCTGTTTTTTCACAAGATTCCAATGCAACAGCACATATGAGAGAGATGCTCATAAATTCAGCAGGAAATTTTTATATAAATGACAAGCCGACAGGGGCAGTAGTAGGACGCCAGCCTTTTGGAGGAGCCAGACATTCAGGAACAAATGACAAGGCGGGAAGCATGCTGAATATTTTAAGATGGATAAGCCCATTGACTATTAAAGAGAATTTTTTGCCCCCAACTGGATTTGAGTACCCGCATATGGAAGAAAAATAAATTTACAAAAGGAGCGATATATGGATACATTGGAAATAGCAAAAAAAATAAGATCCGTACCTGTAGAGAAGATATTTGGCTATGATAAACTTAGCGAAATAAATTGGTTGTGGATAAATAGGGATATCTTTAGAGATATCATATATAGTGCAGACACTAATGATGAGCTTGAGGAAAATGAGATTGATGATTTTCTCCGGATAATAGGAGATGAAGACTTCATAGAGCTTCTACAAGAAAGGATGAGCGACAAGGGTTTCGTATTTATGGATAGCTTAAGATTCAAAAAACTTGAAAAGGGCTTTAAAGATTTTGGAGTCAAGACTTATATATTTGTAAATAGGAGGTATCTAGCTAGGCTGTTAGTACATTTCAATGATGAATTTGATTGGATATTGAAAGCGATGACCATTGATTTAAGTGGTTATAATGACAGGGACATTAACGAAGTATATAAAGAGTATTTTGAAAATAACGCTAGAGTGCTTGAAGAAATAGCTGTTAATGGAGAATACAGCCAAGATCAATTGAGATGGGATTTTGATATGGATACAAATACGCTCTTTTGCAGCTACAATGAAGAGAAGACCAGTCAATGGTCCGGAGAGGAGGCTGTGACGAGGTTCGAAGAATTGGTGGAAATAGGAGGATCCTTGTAAATGAGAATGTACGATATTATACTTAAAAAAAGAAATGGCCAAGAGCTTACAAGGGAAGAGATAAAATACGTGGTTAATGGCTACACAAATGAAAAGATACCTGATTATCAGGTTTCGGCTCTGTTGATGAGCATATTTTTTAAGGGGATGACAATTAAAGAAACAGTTGATCTTACAGAATCAATGATGAAGTCAGGAGATTTAATGGATCTTTCAAAAATTGAAGGCATAGTAGTGGACAAGCACAGTACAGGTGGAGTAGGAGATACTACCACGCTAATACTTGCACCTCTCGTGGCATCATGTGACGTTCCTGTTGCAAAAATGAGTGGCAGGGGCCTTGGACATACGGGAGGCACTATAGATAAGTTGGAATCAATTAAAGACTTTGATACAAATCTAACAGTAGATAAATTTATTGATAACGTAAACCAAATAAAAATCGCCATAGCAGGACAGACGGGAATACTGGCTCCGGCAGATAAAAAGCTATATGCTCTTAGAGATGTGACAGCTACGGTAGATCAGTTATCTTTAATAGCGAGCAGCATTATGAGCAAAAAACTGGCAAGCGGAAGCGATGCCATACTTTTAGATGTTAAGGTTGGGTCAGGTGCTTTTATGAAATCTACTGAAGAGGCATTTAATTTGGCTGAAATAATGGTTAAGATCGGAAATGACATGGGAAAAAACACCAAGGCCT
>DMAW01000070.1 GCA_003446375.1 Eubacteriaceae bacterium
AATATACGCTGAAAAAGAAGTGGAGCGCATAGCTAAGGTAGCATTTGACATGGCTATGAAAAGGGAAAAGAAAGTAATGAGCGTTGACAAGGCGAATATCCTTGAAAGCTCAAGGCTTTGGAGAAAGACAGTGGAAAAGGTGGCAAAAGACTACCCCGAAGTCTCACTGGATCACATGTACGTAGACAATGCTTCAATGCAGCTGGTCAGAGATCCTAAGCAGTTTGATGTAATAGTGACAACGAACATGTTTGGAGATATCCTCTCAGACGAGGCAAGCATGATTACAGGCTCTATAGGGATGCTCCCTTCTGCCAGCTTAGGTGGAGATAACAAGGGCATGTATGAGCCGGTACACGGATCTGCACCTGATATTGCAGGGCAAGGCAAGGCCAATCCTTTGGCGACTATTCTGTCCATGGCGATGATGCTGAAGTACTCCTTTGGGCTTAGCGAAGAATCAGATTGCATAGAAGATGCAGTGACAAAAACTCTTGACGCTGGATTTAGAACCGGTGATATTGCAAGTACCGGTGAAAAAATCATATCAACAGCGGAAATGACAGCTGCTGTAAAATCATTTCTCTAAGAAAATCTCACGTAGGATTACCTTGAGAGACCGGTCTTTTGCTTGGGTACCAAGCTTATGGTCGGTCTCTTTTTATTATTGAAAACTGTATACAGTGTTTTTAAATTCATGTTAATTATATTTGTATTTCGTATTGACACTTGGGTGTATTGTTGTTAAAATAGTAAATTTGACAATATAAAAGATATGTGTTATAATCAGCTCAGCAAATAACCGAGGTGATTAAATGAATAACAAGCTAACTCTTAATCAGATTAAAGAGGGATTAGAACACTATGTAGGTCACAGGGTAAGGTTACGGGCAAATAAAAGCAGAAAAAGAGTCGTGGTCAAAGAAGGAGTAATCGAGGGGATATACCCAAGCATATTTGTGATAAAAGTAGAGGAAGAAAATAGAAATCCGAGGAAGCTATCCTTTTGCTACTCAGATTTACTGACGCACAATGTGGAGCTCACTTTGTGTGAAAGTGACGAAAGCATTGTTTACGGATAAAAAAACTGTATTTGATACAGTTTTTTTTATGCCCAGATACTCTTGTTTTGGTATTGTAGATTTGCAATAAAGAGTTTATACTTAAAATATTAATAAATTAGAAATTGCTAGGGGGACTTAAAATGGTTCGACCTGAACGCAAGAGGATTAAAATAAATTCGGAGATCGGAAAATTAAAGTCAGTAATGCTTCACAGGCCGGGCATAGAGCTTGAACGCATAACTCCGGAGCATCTTTCAGAAGTCCTGTTTGAAGACATTCCGTGGCTCTCTAGAATGCGGCAAGAACATGACATATTTGCAAATGAACTTGAAAGCCGCGGGGTAGAGGTCATGTACATAGAAGAGCTCTTAAAGGATGTAATGAAAATAGAAGAAGTGCGTGATAAAGTTCTGGTAGATATCCTTGAAAAAAGCGATACATGTGACAAGCCAGTCAAAGATTTTATGTATGATTTTCTAAAAGAAAAATCGGTAGACGAGTTTGTAGAGTTGATAATAGGTGGAATATCCAAGGAAGACATAAAAGATTTCAAGAAAGAAAAATCACTTTCGGATTTTATAAAAGAAGATCACTATTTTTATGTAAATCCTTTGCCCAATCTGTATTTCATGAGAGATCCAGGGGTCGTTATAGGAGAGGGGATGGCGGTTAGTTCCATGCGAACCCCTATCAGAAAGCGTGAGAGCTTGTTTTTGCAGCTGATATACGACAATCACCCTATGTTTGACGGCATAAGAAAACCGCTGTTCTACAGTCAAGAATACCGCTATAGCCTAGAAGGAGGAGATCTCTTGGTTTTGTCTGACGATACGTTGGCGGTGGGGTGCAGCCAGCGCACTGGAGTCGCAGGCATTGAGATGCTTGCGGATAGGCTTATCAAAAATGATACTCACATAAAAAATCTTTTGGTAATCCAGATACCTAAAGTCAGGGCGTATATGCATTTGGATACGGTTTTTACTATGGTGGACCATGATAAATTTACAATATATCCGGGAATAATAGACAAGGTAAATGTAATAACAGTTAAAAAAAATTATGCAGGCAAGCTTTGTTATAAACAAGAAGAGAGCTTGACGTCAGGTCTTAAGAAGCACTTGAAGCTAGATAGCGTATGCATGATACCGAGCGGAGGGTCGAATCCAATCATTGCAGCTAGAGAGCAATGGAACGATAGCACCAACACGTTAGCGATAGCTCCGGGACAAGTCATGGCGTATGGAAGAAATGAAGTATCTAACAAAATATTAAGGGAAAATGGCATTGACGTAATAGAGCTTGAAGCGTCAGAGCTCGTGCGAGGCCGAGGTGGCCCGAGATGCATGAGCATGCCATTATATAGAAAATCCATATAAGTATGAGAGGAGTGGCGATATGCCGTTGAATTTTAAAGGAAGAAGCTTGCTTACATTGAAGGATTACAGCCGGGAAGAGATATCATATCTTCTTGCATTATCCAAAGATTTAAAAGCCAAGAAAAGGATGGGAATAAAGGGAGACCTGCTAAAGGGAAAGAACATAGTGCTCCTATTTGAAAAGACATCTACAAGAACTCGCTGTGCATTCGAGGTCGCCGCATTCGATGAAGGGGCCAACGTAACATTTCTTACAAACAGCCAAATGGGAAAAAAGGAGTCTATAGAGGATACTGCAAAGGTTCTCGGAAGGTTCTACGATGGCATCGAGTTTAGAGGCTTCAAGCAGGAGACGGTAGAGCTCTTGGCAAAGCATTCGGGAGTACCGGTTTGGAATGGGCTTACTGATATGTATCACCCTACCCAGATTTTGGCTGATTTTCTGACCATAATGGAAAATACGGATAAGCCTTTGAGAGAAGTAAAACTAGTTTATGTCGGAGATGCCAGAAACAATGTAGCAAATTCTCTGATGATTGGTGCGGCAAAGATGGGGATGGATTTTGTAGCCGTAGCTCCAAGTCAGCTCTACCCGGATGATTATCTGACTGAGGAAATGCAGAAGCTTGCTAAAGAGAGTGGGGGAAGCGTTTCTGTTACAGACGATATAGATTGGGGAGTCAAGGATGCCGATGTCATATACACAGATGTCTGGGTTTCTATGGGTGAAGAAGATCAGTTTAAAGAACGAATCGAGCTGTTGGCTCCATACCAGGTAAATATGGAAATGTTAAGAAAGACCGGCAATGATAATGTTATGTTTCTGCACTGCCTTCCTGCTTTTCATGATCTTGAAACCGAGACGGGATCAGAAGTATACGAAAAATTCGGGATAAAGGAAATGGAAGTCACAGACGAAGTGTTCAGAAGCCGTCACTCAAAAGTTTTTGATGAGGCTGAAAACAGGATGCACACCATTAAAGCGATTATGTGCGCAACGCTTAGCCTATGATTTTATATAAGAAGCCTCCGAGGAAAATCTTCTCCGGAGGCTTTGCTTTGAGCTTATTTTGTATATTCTACCTTGTATTTTTCCTTTAAAGATTCTACCTTGTCTACAAACATGTCGTTTTGCTTTCCTTGAAGAAGGTAGCTTTTGATTTTGTCTCTTACATCGCCGTAAGCTAGAGTGCTTTCGGGTTTTTTGTCTGTAAGCTTGATTATGTGAAAACCGTAGGTGGTCTTAACATCACCTTTGATCTCATTGATGTCCATGGTTTCAAGGGCATCGTCGAATTCCTTTACCATCTGACCTTTAGCAAAGTATCCTAAATCTCCACCTTTGGCATTCGAAGGGCATTTTGAATGCTCTTGGGCCAAGTCCTCAAAAGATCCTCCTGCATTGATGGCTTCTAAGACTTCGTCGTGCTCCTCTTTTGTATCTACTAGGATATGGCTTGCGCTATACTGTTGATTTTCCTTGAAGTTTTGAGGATTTTCATCATAAAATGCTTGGGCATCTTCTTCAGTTACTTCCGCTTTCATAAGATAACTGCTAATGGAATAGCTTTTAATTAGCTTTTCTTTAGTAAGTTCAAGCTCTTTCTTAAAGGTCTCATCTTCTTCGATATTATTGTCCAATGCTTCAAAGTAGAACAATTCGTGGGCGATGAGCTCTTCTAGAAGACCTTGCTTTGCTTCGGGGCTTGAATACGCTGCTGCCTGTTGTGGCGGTATTGTGCTTAAAAGAAAATCCAGGTCATTTTCAGTGATGGACTTTCCGTTGACGCTTGCTAAAACTTTACTCATATATTCCTCCTGTTATTAAGTATTCAGGTAGTATTATAACATAAATGGAGGATATCCGCAGAAATCCTCCAAAATTTAAGGATTTTTAATTAAAATATTTTTCTGCAATAAACCCAATTATGTTGATTGGATCTTTAGAAGTGGAAAAAGGCGGCGCGTATCCTAACTCTAGATCTTTCAAATCTTTCATCGTTGCCCCTAGCCTTATGGCTGTAGCTAAGATGTCGTTTCGCTTGTCTGCACCTTCTCCGCCAACGACCTGAGCTCCAAGGATATTTCCTTTAGGAAGTGAAAATATAACCTTGATGTGAAGAGTTTCTGCACCGGGATAGTATTCGGCATGATTTGATGCATCGATCTTTATTGCATCAAAGTCTCTACCCTTGACTTTGCCCAATCTGTTTAGAGTCTTCTCGTTGGTTCCTGTGGATGAAGCGGCAAGGTCGAATACCTTTACTACTGAAGTGCCCTGAGTGCCATTATAAGAGTCTTCTATGCCTGCTAAGGTATTTGCGGCGATTCTGCCCTGTTTGTTGGCAGGACCTGCAAGGGGAATCATAGTAGGCACTTTATTGACAAAGTCTTCGACTTCAATCACGTCGCCTACTGCGTAGATATCAGGATTTGACGTGACCATGGTCTTATCCACAACGATTCCGCCTCTTTTGCCCAATATCAAACCGGCATCTTTTGCAAGAGCGCTGTTTGGCCTTATGCCGATTGAAAGTATGACAAGGTCGGAGTCTATTTTTTTTCCTGTAGAAGTCACTACCACCGTCTTGTCGCCTTTTGGCAGAAATTCTTTGACGCCATCTCCCAAAATCAAGTTTATTTCTTTATTTATCAAATGTTCGTGGAGGTACTGCGCCATTTCCTTGTCAAGGGGAGCCATTACCTGGTCTGCCATTTCAACTATTGAGACGCTTAACCCTAAAGAGTGGAGGTTTTCGGCCATTTCAATTCCGATAAAGCCCCCACCTACGATGGTGACGCTCTTTGCAGATGTTTTTTTTATGTGATTTTTGATCTTATCCGTATCAGGGATCGTCCAAATGGTAAATATATTATCTGAGTCTATCCCGGGAATTGGGGGCTTAAGAGGAGAAGAGCCGGTTGCAATTATCAACTTGTCATATTTTTCTTGATAAGTCTCTGAGGTATCAAGATCTTTGACTGTTATCGATTTTAGTTCAGAATCTATCTTTGTGACTTCATTTTTGATTCTGACATCGATATTGAATTTTTCTTTCATGGAGTCAGGTGTATGGACAAAAAGCTTATCTCTGTTTTCGATTACATCACCCACGTAATAAGGAAGGCCGCAGTTTGCAAAAGATATGTATTCTCCCTTGTCTATTATGATTATTTCAGAGTCCTTGTCGAGCCTTCTATATCTTGCTGCGAAACTGGCACCTCCTGCCACTCCGCCTATTACTACAACTTTCATTTTCTATACCTCCTTTTATTATTATAAAAAAGCATTAAGGGCGCTGTAAGGCCCTTAATGCCATTATACTATATAAACAAGTTTGTGTCAGATTCTTCAGCTGCTGCAAGCATGTTAGCAACGCCGGCAAGTTTAACGCCGTCGATAAGCTCCTCTTCCTTGATGCCCATTACATCCATAGACATGGTGCAAGCCACCATTTCCACGCCATTTGACATTGCCTGTCTGATAAGATCTTCAAGAGAAGATACGTTTTTGTCCTGCATCACCATACGCATCATCTTTGTTCCCATACCGCCCATATTCATTTTGGATAGCTTTAACTTTTTGCTTCCTTTGGGCATCATCCACCCGAACATCTTTTCGACCATAGACTTTTCAACTGCCGGCGAATCTTCTTTTCTTAGGATATTTAACCCCCAAAATGTAAAGAACATAGTTACTTTGCGCCCCATTGCCGCCGCGCCGTTTGCGATTATGAAAGAAGCAAGCGCCTTATCTAAATCTCCGCTGAATACTACCATTGTTTTGTCGTTCATTTCTTTTATAGGTGCCGTAGAGCCTTGTGAGCAGAACTCATTTGCGCTTCCTACATCTTCTGCGTGGGTGCCCTTCATGATGCACACTTTTGTTATCTTTCCGTCAAATTCCTCTTTGAGAAGAGTATTGTGGGTCCTTCTGCACCAAGATCCTATATCTGCTGCAAAGCCCATATCTGTTGCAGAGATTTCTACGGTATCTCCCGCATTTAGATTTTTCATTGTATTGTAAACCTGCATAATCGGTCCGGGACACTGAAGACCGGTGCAGTCCAATGTCACTTTCTGTCTGGGATGGTTTTCCGTAAGAGGGTCCTCGTCATCTCCTTCGGGAACATCGTCGCTGTAAGCGAGCTTTTCGGGGTCATTGTAGTAAAGCGCTGAGTATGTCGTGAATCCTCCGGTTAAATTTTTAGCTTTAAATCCATTTTGAGTAAGTATCCTTACGGCTGCCCAGGCTCTTATGCCTACCGCGCAGGTAACAATTATATTTTTGTTTTTATCGAGCTCTTCGAGACGGTCTCTTAATTCGTCAACAGGTATGTTGATGGATCCGGGGATGTACCCAAGAGTCCTTTCAACGGGAGTCCTTACATCCAGAATAACATTTTTATCAGGATCTAAGGATGATATTTCTTCGCTTCTTAAGATTTCCTGGTCACCGTCAAGTATGTTGCACGCGGTGAATCCGGCCATGTTTACAGGATCTTTTCCGGATGAGAAAGGTGGAGCGTAAGCTAGTTCCAGCTCTTTTAAATCGTAAACCGTTGCACCGAATCTGATAGAAGTGGCTACCACGTCGACTCTTTTGTCGCTGCCTTCTCCGCCGACTATCTGTGCGCCGAGGACTTTTCCGGAAGGGATTTCAAATATCAGCTTGAAATGGAGCTGTTGAGGTCCCGGGTAATAACCAGCGTGATTGTTTGGGTGGATTTGAATCGCCCAGTAATCCTTGCCGTAAGTTTTTCCCAAGCGATTGAGAGTTTTTTCGTTAGCTCCTGTGTTTGCCACGGTAAGATCAAAAACTTTGGCTACTGAAGTGCCCTGGGTACCGTTGTATTTTTCTTTTGCGCCCATGATATTGTTGGCTACCATCCTGCCTTGCTTGTTTGCCGGACCTGCTAAAGGAACCATGGTCGGAACTTTGTTTATGTAATCTTCAACTTCAATTACATCTCCTACTGCGTAAATGTGAGGGTCAGATGTCAGGAGATTTTCATCGACGACGATTCCGCCTCTTTCATTAAGCTTTAGTCCGGCTTCTTTTGCCAGCTGGCTATTGGGTCTGACTCCAATGGACAATATTACGATATCTGCATCTATTTCTTTTCCTTTGGACGTTATTACAGTGACCTTCTCGCCCTCTGACTTAAATTCTTTTACCCCATCGCCTAGGACGAGTTCTACATCTTTGCTCTCGATATGCTTGTGTAGGTACTGAGCCATGTCAAAATCTACAGGCGCCATGACTTGGTCTGCCATTTCGATTATGGATACTTCGATGCCTAGCTCATGAAGATTTTCCGCCATTTCTATTCCGATGAATCCGCCGCCAATGACGGCAGCCTTTTTTACCTGATGACTTTCAAGATAATTTTTTATTCCGTCGGTATCAGGGATATTCCAGATAGTAAAGATGTTGTCTGCATCAATTCCGGGTATCGGCGGCCTAAGCGGTGAAGAACCGGTAGAAACGATTAGTTTGTCGTATGATTCATCATAAGTCTCGCCGGTTGAGTGATTCTTTACAGTTACGGTCTTATCAGCTGCATTAATTGCAGTTACCTCGTTTTGAACTCTGACGTCAACGTTGAATCTAGCATTAAAGGCCTCGGGTGTTTGCAATAACAATTTGCTTCTATCATCTATTACATCGCCGATGTAGTATGGCAAGCCGCAATTTGCAAAAGATATGTATTCGCCTTTTTCGAACATGATTATTTCAGCATTTTCATCAACTCTTCTTAGTCTTGCCGCAGCGCTTGCGCCTCCGGCGACTCCTCCGATTATAAGTACTTTGTTTGACATTAAGAAACCTCCTCTTTCATATTAAAAAGTATCATTAAAATTTTTTTTACATCTTCGTTTATCAAAGTGTATTGTATTTCAGTTTTGTTGCGCTCACCTCGTATTATGCCTGCCTGCTTAAGCTTATTAAGGTGCTGGGACACGGTAGATTGTGGGATGCAGAGACAATCCTGCATTTCAGATACGTTTCTGTCTCCGTTGTAGAGCAAATTCTTAACGATGCAAAGGCGCACCGGATGACCGATAGCTTTTAAGATGTCGGACTTTTGCTCCAATTCTGCATCTACGTGATTTGTTATCATTTTATCACCATCCATTTATCACTATATTACAATATTACGATATTGTGATGTTATTGTCAAACACTTTTAAAAAAAATTTTAAAATGTTTATCATAAAGAAAATATGATAATAAATAGGGTGAAAGCAGTGAGATGGAGGTGAGATGTGTGAAAGAGTGCATGTTTTATAAAGAGGTTGACTACGGGAAGGTTGAGTGCTTGCTGTGCCCTCATAATTGCATCATAAGTGAAGGAAAAACCGGGGTTTGCAGAGTCAGAAAGAATGTAGGAGGAAGGCTGATTAGCTTAAACTACGGCAAAATAAGCGCATTGAACCTAGACCCTATTGAAAAGAAGCCATTAAGAAGGTTCATGCCCTTTACCCAGACTCTTTCGATAGGCAGTTTTGGATGCAACATGAAGTGCCCTTGGTGTCAAAATTATAACATTTCAATGGAAACGCCCCGGACTACTGACATGACTCCTCAAGAGATTGTTGATATAGCTTTGACAAAGAAGTATCCATCAATTTCATATACTTACAACGAGCCCACGGTCTACTACGAGTTTGCATACGATACGGCAAGGCTTGCAAAAGATAAAGGAATAAAGAACATAATGGTGACCAATGGATACATCAATGAAGAGCCTCTAGAGCTGATCTTGCCCTATATTGATGCATTTAATATAGACTTAAAGACATACAGCTTGAAAAATTATAAGAAGTACTGCGGGGGAGGCTTGAATGAGGTAAAAAACACGATTAAGAAAGCGGCAACGTCATCGCACGTGGAAATAACTTCTCTCATGGTAACAGGAATAAACGACGACCTAGATGATCTTGAAGAAATGTGCAAATGGCTAGCTTCGGTAAATGCTAAAATTCCCATGCACTTAAGCAGGTACTTTCCTATGTATAAATACCATGAGCCGGAGACTAAGGCAAGCCTTTTATACGATGCAGAGAAAATAGCAAAAAAATACTTAGAATATGTTTACCTTGGGAATATTAAATAATAGCTTAGGAGGATAAAAAATGAGCATCAAAGGAATAGTGGTATCTCCGCACCCTCCGATATTGATACATCAAATTGGCAGGGGAGAAGAGCAAAGAGCTGTTGAGACTATAAAAGGACTTCATAAGACGGCAGAGTTTGTAAGGGATGTAGAACCGGAAGTAATAGCAGTGGTAACGCCTCATGGAAACTCATTTTCGGACGGAGCGTGCATTTTGGATAAAGACCACATCGAAGGAGACCTTTCTGACTTCGGTTATTACGACTATAAGCTAGGCAAGAATACCAGTGCTAAGCTGATGATAGCATTGAAAGATGAGCTTTTAAGTTCGGATTTAAATTATATTTTCATGAAGGACTCGGATGCCATCCACTATAGGGCTAAAATAAAGCTGGATCACGGAGCCGTAGTACCTTTGTATTTCATAGAAAAATATTATTCCGACTATGAAATCATACATATAACTCCTGGAATGATGGATCTTAAAGATACATATAGGTTTGGAATGCACTTAGGTGAAGCGATTAAAAAAAGCGGCCTTTCCACCTTGATTCTTGCAAGTGGAGATTTATCCCACTGCCTTAAAGATTCAGGCCCCTACAGCTATGCGGAAGAAGGGCCCATATTTGATCAAATCTTGGTAGAGAGCCTAAAACAAAAAAGATACTCAGATATAGTCACAATGAAGTCGCACCTTTACGAGCCGGCAGGCCAGTGTGGGCTAAGATCTGTGATAATGGCTTTGGGCGCTGTAGACGGAATGGAAACCAATCCGATGGTTTACAGCTACGAAGGACCTTTTGGCGTGGGGTATATGACGGCGAAAATAGAGGTCTTGGATGAAAAAGATGCTTCTTTGTGGGAAATTTTAGCTAATGGTTCTTACGGAACGACACCGGATATAACAGAAAATGAAGATGATTATATTCGACTGGCTAGAAAAAGCATGAACACATGGGTAAAAACAGGAGTTCAGCTAAGGTGGGAAGAATATAAAAAAGGACTTAAGGATAAAAAGTTCATCAATGAAGTTGAAGGCAAAAGAGCTGGAGTGTTTGTGTCAATCCACAAGGATGGACAGCTTAGAGGCTGCATAGGCACCATATCGCCAGTCACTCAAAATACAGCCAAGGAGATCATAAGAAATGCAGTAGAAGCATGCTCCTTCGACCCAAGGTTTCCGGCAGTAGAGCCACGGGAGCTTAGGGAGATTGAAGTTAAGGTGGATATACTGACAGAACCTGAAAAAGTGTCGAGCAAGGAAATGCTGGATCCCAAGAATTATGGAGTCATCGTCAAAAGCGGCTACCGCAAGGGTCTTTTGCTTCCTGACCTTGATGGGGTGGATACGGTAGAGGAGCAGATTGAAATAGCCATGCATAAGGCTGGCATACAGGCATATGAAGATTATGAGATATACAGATTCAAGGTAATTCGACATCAAGCTAAAAAATGAAACTACCCGAAACAGC
>DMAW01000071.1:0-17346 GCA_003446375.1 Eubacteriaceae bacterium
AAATGTTTCACGTGAAACATTTAAAAAACTCCGGTATGCTATTTAAATAACATACCGGAGTTTTCTTATCTAATCTTCTTTATTCTTATTTTAACTTCTAAGTATTCATCCTGATCGTTTTCTGAGTAAGCAGCATCTATTCCTGTCTTTAAAATATCTTCATATGCTTTTTTTATCGTATTAGTATATATCCTCATGTTTATAAAACTTTTCACTCTCGCTTTTTTTTCCTGTGTCAAAGGCTCAGAAAAATTATTGATCAAAACATCTTCTCTTATTTTTTCTATAAGCTCTTCTGTCTTCTTAACATTCAAGTCTGATGCTACTATTTTTTTTAAAGCCATAAGCTGAAGTTCTTCGTCAGGTATTTTAAGAAGTGCTCTAGCATGTCTTTCGGAAAGATTGCTATTAAAGATTTTTTCTCTAACCGACTGGTTCAATCTCAACAATCTTAGTTTATTTGCAATTGTTGATTGTGTCTTCCCCACCTTTTTCGCGATTTGCTCTTGTGTCATTCCATGAAGATTAATTAGTTGCTGGTAACTCTCTGCTTCCTCAATAAAATCAAGATCTTCTCTCTGAATATTTTCGATAAGTGCAATCGTTGCGGAATCTGCATCAATAATATCGCTTATTATCACAGGAATCTCTTTTAATCCAGCTAATTTTGATGCGCGAAGCCGCCGTTCTCCCGCAATAAGCTCATAACTGGTATCACCAAATTTCCTTACTGTTATGGGTTGCAGCACACCGTAGTTTTTAATAGACATTGCGAGTTCCTCCAATGACGCATTGGAAAATCGAGTCCTCGGTTGATACGGATTAGGACTAATATAATCTATATTAACATACTGAATCTTCATATGATCACTCATCAAATTCCTCCAGTTTATAATGGTTTTTTTGTTGGAACACCTTGTCTTCTTGGGTACTTTGAAGGAGTGCTTTTGATTTTTTCACACACAACAAGATATCTTGCAATATCATCGAAGGGTATGTCTTTTTGAATTATGCTTTCGAGCTTTCCTCCGAGTACCTCAATTGCATTTGTTGCTTCTTCAATTTCTTCTTTATACCTTGGACCTTTTGCTGCTATGAACTTGCCTCCAATTTTTACTAACGGCAAGCAATACTCACATAAAATGTTCATGGAAGCAACTGCACGAGAAAAAACCAAATCATATTTTTCTCTGTGTTTTTTATCTTTACCAACATCTTCTGCTCTACTGTGAATAAAATCAACATCCTTTATTTCCAATTCACTACATGTATTTTCAATGAATCTCAATTTTTTTTCAGTTGCATCAATAAACGTCATCTTCCACTTAGGATGAATGATTTTTAGTGGTATGCCGGGAAATCCTCCTCCTGTACCCACGTCAGCAACTATAAGTGCTTCTTTTGTATCATCATACATTAAGATAGAATCTATTAAGTGCTTTGTTACAAACTCTCTCTCATCATTTATAGCTGTTAGGTTGAATTTTTTATTTTCTATCAAAACGCGCTTCATATAATATATCAGCTTCTCTATTTGCTTGCTGTTTATATCATAACCGTTTTTATTCAAACCTTCATACAATAATTTTTCAGTCTCCATTATTTTTTGCAGATTCCTTTCTACTGTAGTTCTCCATATATACAAGCAACACTGAAATGTCTGCTGGCGAGACTCCAGAAATTCTCGATGCATGTCCAATCGAAACAGGTCTAACTTTCCCTAATTTTTGTCTTGCTTCCAACCTAAGTCCGCTAATGCTTTCGTAATCTATATTTTCAGGTATTTTTCTCTTTTCCAGTTTTTTGAATTGTTCTACTTGATTCAATTGCTTTTTTATGTATCCTTCGTACTTAATTTGTATCTCTACTTGTTCAGTTACATTTTTTGGTAAATTGCCCCTTTCTTTATCAAGATCATGGAGCTCAAAATAGCTTATTTCGGGTCTTTTTATAAGCTCATAAAGGGAAATCCCCTGATTTGAAAAAGAACTGTTTTTACCCCTTAAAAACGCCTCTAAGTGAACATCCGGTTTTAAAACTGTATTTTTAAGCCTTTCAATTTCTTCTAAAACCATTATTTTCTTTTTGATAAATTTTTGGTACCTTATATCATCTATTAACCCTATATCTTTTCCTATATCCGTCAAACGAAGATCTGCATTGTCTTGCCTTAAGATAAGCCTATACTCTGCTCTTGATGTCATCATCCTGTATGGTTCTAAAGTTCCTTTTGTCACAATATCATCAATCAGCACTCCTATATAAGCCTGAGATCTGTCAAGTATCAGCGGGCTTTCTCCTTTTAATTTTAAAGAAGCGTTAATTCCTGCAATAAGGCCTTGTGCAGCAGCCTCTTCATAACCGCTGGTACCATTTATTTGACCTGCAAAGAACAATCCATCTATTCCTTTATATTCAAGTGACGGCCAAAGCTGCAATGGATCTATGTTATCATATTCGATTGCATATGCTGATCTCATAATTTCAACATTTTCCATTCCCTCAACTGTACGCAGCATTTTTAATTGAACATCTTCAGGCAAGCTCGAAGACATCCCTTGTACATATAACTCATCAGTATCTCTTCCTTCAGGCTCTATAAAAATTTGATGCTTCGGCTTATCCGAAAATCTTACAACTTTGTCCTCTATCGAAGGACAATATCTAGGACCTACACCTGTTATATTCCCACTGTACAGTGGTGATAAATGAAGATTATCCTTAATTACCTGATGGGTTTTTTCATTAGTATATGTTAAATAACATGGAACTTGATCTATTTTTATATTTTCAGTATCAAAAGAAAACGGAACTATTTTCTCATCTCCTTCTTGAATAGTCATCTTTTCAAAATCTACGCTTCTTTTATCTACTCTTGCAGGCGTACCCGTCTTAAATCTTAAAAGTTTAACCCCTATTTCAATCAAACTTTCAGATAACTCATTTGCTCCGAATAGACCATTTGGCCCTCCATCATAACTTACATCCCCAATAACAATTCTTGATTTTAAGTACGTCCCTGTTGTTATAATGATGCTGCTTGTATCAAAGATTGCTCCTGTCTTTGTAATGACATTTTTTACCCTGCTGCCTTCTAATTTAATGCTTACGACTTCATGCTGCTTTATAAAAAGATTTTCTTGCTTTTCAAGTGTCTTCTTCATTTCTTGTTGATATTTCAACTTGTCTGCCTGAGCTCTTAAAGAGTGTACAGCCGGACCTTTTGCAGTGTTAAGCATTTTGCACTGTATCATGGTTTTGTCTATGTTCTTTGCCATTTCTCCGCCCAGTGCATCTATCTCTCTAACCAAATGACCTTTTCCGGTTCCTCCTATTGAAGGATTACAAGGCATTAAAGCTATTGAATCAAGATTCATCGTCAGAAGCAAAGTTTTGTGTCCTAATCTAGCAGAAGCAAGAGCACTTTCGCATCCGGCATGCCCTCCTCCTATCACTATTATGTCGTAAATTCCTGCTTTGTAACTCAACCTAATACCTACTTTCCTATACAAAACTTACTGAAAATTTCGTCTACTATATCTTCAGTAATAGTTTCGCCTATTATTTTACCTAACTTATCCCATGAATTTTTTATATCAACGGAAATCATTTCTACCGGTAATCCGGCTTTTATTCCTTCAAGTCCATCCTTTAGTGCTAGGGATGACTCTTTTAATAAATTTATATGTCTTATATTCGATACCATTTCATATGCATCCGAATCAATGCTGGAATTGCTTATAGAGTCATATATCATTCTTTTTAAATTTTCAATTCCCAATTCTTTTAATATAGAAATCTCAACCACATCCATATGTGACTTTTCTATAACTTCTTTTTTAGAAATCTTTTGTTCCTTATCTATTTTATTTATTGCAACCAGGCCTTTTTTGTCCTTAACAAGACGAAGAAGCTCTATATCTTCTTCATCTATTCCTTTCTCTCCATCCAACAACAATAGTATAAAATCACTTTGAGACAAAATTTCTTTTGTTTTGGTTATGCCTATTTTTTCAATCAAATTTTCAGTTTCTCTTATTCCTGCTGTATCGATTATCTTTAGAGGAATGCCCTTTATATTTATGAACTCCTCTATTGTATCCCTGGTCGTTCCTTCGATTTCAGTGACAATCGCCCTTTCCTCTCCCAAAAGCGCATTTAGAAGAGATGATTTTCCAACATTGGGTTTTCCTATTATTGCTGTCTTTATGCCTTCTCTAATTATCCTTCCATTCTCAGATGTTTCAATAAGCATGTCTATTTTATTTTTTATTATTTTTGTGTTTTTGCTTATTAGTTCATGAGACATCTCTTCAATATCATATTCAGGATAATCTATACCAGCTTCTATATGTGCAAGTATTTCTAAAAGATTATCTCTTATCTCCGATATTTTCTTTGAAAGTCTTCCTTCCAGTTGTTTCACTGACATCTGCAGACTTCTATCGGTCTTTGAGTTTATTATGTCGATCACAGCTTCAGCCTGAGTTAAGTCCAGTCTTCCATTTAAAAAAGCTCTTTTGGTGAACTCTCCAGGTTCTGCTATTCTCGCACCATTTATCATTGTCAGCTCAAGAATTTTCTTAACTGGTATTATCCCACCATGACAGCTTATCTCTATCACATCTTCTCTAGTATAAGTGTTAGGCCCCAGCATTTTCGACACCAAAACCTCATCCACTATATTCCCCTCACTATCGACGATATGACCGTATATTATTTTTCTGTTTTCATAGCTGTCAAAATTTTTTCCTGACTTTATCCTGAACATCTTCTTAATGATCTCAACGGATCTGTCCCCGGTCATCCTTACCATTCCTATGCCAGAAAAACCTACAGGAGTAGATATTGCCGCTATGGTATCCTCTAAATAATTCATATTTTCACTCCTAATATTAAAGACCAGCCTTTTAGCTGGTCTTCTTTAAATCGATAACTACTTTTCTAAAAGGTTCTTCACCTTCACTATATGTATACACTATTTCATGATTTTGGAGAGTAGAGTGTATAATCCTTCTCTCATATGGGTTCATTGGTTCTAAAACTACTTTTGACCTGTTATTTTCTACTTTTTTTGCCAATTTAAATGCTAAATCTTTGAGAGTATCCTCTCTTTTTTCCCTGTAATTTTCAGTATCAATAACTACTCTAATATATTCATCAGTATTTTTATTTACTACCAGACTTGTCAGATATTGAATAGAGTCTAATGTCTGACCTCTTCTTCCAATCAATATCCCCATATCTTTTCCTTCAAGTGTTATATTTAAATTTTTTTGATTCAATTGCATATTGCAGTTAGCTTCAACGCCAAATTTCTTAAATATTTGTTCTAAAAAATTCCTTGCTTTTTCTATAAAATCATCTTTTAAAGTAACCTCTACTTTGGCATTTTTAGCACCGAATATACCCATTATTCCATTTGAAGGCAGCTCTAATACCTTGGTTTCTACTTGATCTCTGGTGGCATTTAGTTCTGTGAGTGCGTTTTTTATTGCTTCTTCAATTGACTTGCCTTTGGCAACCACCGTCTTCATTTACTTCTCCCCCTCTTTTGGAGCTTTACCCCTTTGCATTATAAGCTGTTGAACATATGTCAATATATTATTTATAATCCAATAAAGTCCCAGTCCTGCCGGAAGTGTCCACGATACAAAGCCTATCATCAGAGGTGATATTATCTTCATCGACTGTGTCATTGCTTGAGCCTGATTATTTCCTCCAGCTTGTGGTTGAGACAAGTTTGACATACTTAAGTAAGTCGTTGCAGCTGCAACGATAGGTACTATCCTTAGAGGATCAAATGCACTTAAATCAGCAAGCCATAAAAATGATTTATCTATAGTAGCAAAAACTTCTGCGCTAAAAACATAAGGCACCGGTTCACGCATTACCCCAAACAAACCTATAATAATAGGAAATTGAATTAATAAGGGCAAACATCCTCCCATTGGATTGTAATTGTGCTTTTGATATATCTTCATCATCTCTTCATTAAGCTTCGCTTTGTTATTTCCGTATTTTTTTTGAAGAGCCTGTATTTCAGGTTGCAACTTATTCATTTGCTGCATTGACTTGTTTTGCTTAAGGGTGATTGGAAGCATCAAAAGTTTTGCAAAAACTGCAAATACTACTATTGATATACCATAATCATTTACAAAAGTATAAATTAAATGTAGTACATTCCCGAACAATTCGTATAATAAAGACATTCATTTTCCTCCCGGGTTCTATCTGATTTTTTATATTTACAACAAACCTTTTCATTCATTTCAAAGGATCAAATCCCCCAGGATGAAAAGGATGACATTTTCCTATTCTCTTTACACACAATATGAATCCTCTTAAAGATCCATATTTCTCTATTGCCTGCGTACAGTAATCCGAGCATGTAGGATAAAACCTGCAAGTCTTAGGCAGTAAAGGAGATATTGCTTTTTGGTAAAATTTTATCATTAATATCATTAATTTTTTCATAGCCTACTCTTTTTCACGGATAATATTAAATTTTCTTAAGAGATGGTTGACTGCAGAATTTATATTCTTATAATCGCTCTCTTGGCAACCTTTTCTCGCTATGAAGATTATATCATATCCATATTCATCATTAAAAGAACTATTCCTATAAGATTCTTTTATCAGACGCTTTACTCTGTTTCTTGTAACGCTATTGCCAATTTTTTTGCTTACTGTTATCCCTACTCTATTTTCATCTTTGCCATTTTTTAAGTAATACATTACCAAAAGCCTGTTAGCCATAGATTTTCCTTTTGAGTATATATATCTGAATCGCTTATTGTTAAAAGAACTAATTTTCATGAAAACTACCGGCTTTCTGGACATATTTAGAAAAAGGCCACACTTACGCGGCCTTAAGCAGATAAACGCTTTCTTCCTTTTCTTCTTCTATTGCTAAGAACTTTTCTTCCAGAAGCACTCTTCATTCTTTGTCTAAAACCATGCACCTTGGATCTTTGTCTTACTTTAGGCTGATAAGTCATTTTCATTACTTACACCTCCCAACACCTATTTATTATATTAAAGATAGTACTATGCCCATAATGGATTCACCATAAAATTATATATGCAAAAACAAGGCGTGTCAAGAATAATAAGAGTTTATTAACAGGCCTGAAGATTGCAAGTTTAATTGCCTTACATTTATTGGCATTCTCTGATTATGCTGCTACATCATTGGCAGATTTATACCCATGGATTTTTCTTGGGTAGTTGTTCATCCAGTTTTCTATTCGCTGGATGTCGCTCTTCTTCAGCTTTCCGATATCTGCACCCTTGGGGATGAATCGTCGTATCATTTTGTTGGCATTCTCATTGGATCCCCGCTCCCACGCACTATAGGGATGGGCATAGTATACCTTAACTCGCTGTAATCCTTGTTTTTTTACAGAACTCTCTAACTCTTCACTGTTTAAAAACTCACTTCCATTGTCGACTGTTATTGTTTTAAATACTTTATAAAAACGTGCTCCATACTCTCTTTCTAGCTTATCCAAGGCTTTCTTTACCGACTTCTGCGTCTTATTCGCCATCTTGCGGATAATCTCTTTTCTGGTTTTACGCTCTGTCAGTACTAACAATACAGCCTTGCTTTTGCCCTTGCCTTTACCACCGACTACACAGTCCATTTCCCAGTGACCTTCTTCTTCTCGGCTATCAACTTCATCCGGTCTATATTCGATACTAGTTCCCTTGAGATTGTGGTGAGAAACCCGGACTCTTTTGTGGTGGCTTTTTCTGGCTGTTCGTTTTACTGGTAGGTCTTTGTTGCTGATCTTTGCAAACACTTCTTTATCAATATAGTTATATAATGTCTTCGTACAGATGCTCGTCTCAAATTTAAGGCCTTTAGCTCGGATTTCACCAATGACTGCATCAGGTGAATACTTTTCTTTGATAATCTTTTTTTCAATATGCTCTGCCAGCTTGTGGTCATGACCGATCTTTAAGCATGCACCCTTATTTGCAGCATTCTTGTCGTAATCATTTTGTGCTGTATCTGCACAGTACTTCTCCACATACGTCAACTCCGAGCTCAACAATTTTACCGTTCCCCTAGCTATTTCTCGCTCTATGGTTCGCCTGTCTTTTCCCAGTAGTTTTGCTATTTCGATCGGCTTTCGTTTCTCTTTTAGTAAAACCTCAATTTGGTATCTTTCCCTCATAGTTATGTGTTTAAAACGACGTCTGGTCGTGGTACAATGGATTTGACTCATGTGCTTTACCTCCTACTGTTTTTTGGTTTCGTCACCTTAAACATATCAGAGGTTTTGCCATGAGTCTCTATTTTTTTATAAATCTGGGCAATTCATTTTACAACTTACCGTTTATTAACAGGCCTCATATTATTTTTTGTCACCTTCAATAGATAACTGTTGATAAAATACTTGTTTATCTGATATCATATAAACAGGTGTTGATAACTTCTAGTTGTCTTTATCTACATATCCACAATATATTGATAACTTGTGGATATGTCGCACAAGTTTGTTCACAATTAATATAAAAATCTCTATAATTCATATAAATTTATGTTTATAACTACTTATCAACATCTGTTTGCAATGCAGATGTTGATATTCGTTTAAATAGATTGTCTACAAGCTATCAACATTTATCATTTTCTACAGGAGGAGTATTAATGGATAATAATCTACAACATTTGTGGAACAAGACTTTGGAAATAATAGAGGAGGAATTGACTCAAGTAAGTTTTGAAACTTGGTTGAAAAGAATAGAGCCTCTTTCATACAACGAAAATACTATTGTTTTAGGTGTGGAAAATGATTTCACAAAAGGAATTCTCGAGGCTCGATATGCGGTTCTCATAGGAAATTCCCTTAAACATGTAACGGGTAAAAATGTAGCTGTAGAGTTTGTTATACCCTCTTCCGTTAGCTCAGGTGAACCAAACAAGACAAACGGCAGTAATAACATCAATTCAAACAATAATTATAATTTTATAGACAGCAGCAACCTTAACCCCAAATATACATTTGATACATTCGTTATTGGAGAAAGCAACCGCTTTGCACACGCTGCCTCTGTTGCTGTAGCAGAAGCACCTGCTCAACGCTACAATCCTCTTTTTATCTATGGTGGGGTAGGTCTAGGAAAAACCCACCTGATGCATGCCATAGGGCACTATACCCTCGAGCAGTGGTCAAATAAAAAGGTGGTTTACGTTTCATGCGAAAAATTCACCAATGACTTTATTGATTCTATACAAAATAAAAACAACGTTTCATTCAGAAATAAATATAGAAATGTAGATGTTCTTTTGATAGATGATATACAATTCATAGCTGGTAAAGAAGGTACTCAAGAGGAATTTTTCCATACTTTTAATGCCCTTCACGAAGCCAATAAGCAAATAGTCATTTCAAGCGACCGCCCTCCAAAAGAGATACCTACACTGGAGGAAAGGTTAAGGTCAAGATTCGAATGGGGACTTATAACAGACATTCAGGCCCCCGACCTTGAAACTAGAATAGCCATATTAAAAAAGAAAGCGAATACTGAAAAAATCAATATAGGAAATGACGTATTGGTATTTATCGCCAACAAAATTCAGTCCAATATCCGTGAATTGGAAGGAGCCCTTATAAGGGTCAATGCTTTTTCTAGGCTTACCAGCCAAACCATAAGCGTTGAACTTGCAGCTGAAGCTTTAAAAGACATAATTTCTACAAGAATACCTGAAATCATCACTGTTGATCTTATAAAAGAAGTGACAGCTAAATACTTCAATATTGAAGTTGAGGATTTCAACCTTAAAAAAAGAACGAAATCCATAGCATATCCTCGACAAGTTGCAATGTATTTATCTAGAGAGATGACTGGATTATCCCTTCCTAAAATAGGTGAAGAATTTGGAGGCAGGGATCACTCAACAGTTATACATGCTATAGATAAAATTGCAAATGAGATGAGTGAGAATTTTGATTTTAAAAACCTTATCAATAGAATTATGAAAGATATAAAAGGAAACAGTTGAATAAACAAGAATATAGATTGTTGATAACTTTTTAGTTTCGGATGTCTTTCGAACATATCTATCCACATGTTGTCAACCTTTAATTATTATGATTTGCAACACCAATAATGCCTTATCAACAAATCCACAGCACCTACTACTACTATTACTATCTTTATTTATAGATATATATAAAAAAGGGGATGATATAATGCTATTCACAACAACAAAAAATTCATTAGTCAATGCCGTTAATACCGTACAAAAAGCTGTATCAAATAAAACGACTCTCCCTATACTGGAAGGTATACTTTTTGAAGCAGTCGATGATGAAATATACTTGATGGGTACTGATATGGAAATAGGCATAAAAACAAAACTTCCAGGAGATGTAATAAGAGAGGGAAAAGTTGTCTTATCGGCTAAATTAATATCTGAACTTTCAAGAAAGCTTCCAGATGACGAAGTAAAAGTAGATCTTAGGGAAAACAATAAGACAATCATCTCATGTAAAAATTCTGAATTTAACATACAAGGAGAACCAGGAGAAGATTTTCCCAAAATGCCTGAAATAATTGGTGAAAAAAATGCTCTTATACCTAAGGAACTTTTCAGAAGCCTTATTAAAGAGACTATTTTTTCAGTCGCAAAAAGCGACAATATACCAATCCTTACAGGAGAACTTCTTGAAATATCAGAAGGCGAATTTAAGATAGTTGCTCTTGACGGTTATAGACTAGCCTTAAGAAAAGCTAAAACAGAACCGGGAATAGATATTAAAGAAGTAATACCGGAAAGAACGATGATGGAAATTTACCGACTTTTGTCTATCAAAGACGACGATGTATATCTTTCGGCAACAAAAAATCAAGTTTTGTTTACAATAGGTGAAACCAGCATGGTTTCAAATTTATTGCAGGGAGAATACATAAATTATAAACAGATTATACCCTCTAACAGCACTACAAAAATAAATATCAAAACTGACGAGCTTTTATCAAGCTGTGAAAGAGCTGCTCTTATGGTGAGGGACGGAAAGAATAACCTGATAAAAATGAATTTTTCAGATAATGTCCTTGAAATTCAATCAAACTCTGATCTTGGAAACTTGCATGAAAATATAGACGTTGAAATGGAGGGAGATTCATTAAAAATAGCTTTTAACTGCAACTACTTCATAGATGCATTAAAAGCCGTCAGCGAAGAAGAAATAAGCTTGGAGTTTACGACTTCTGTTAGTCCATGTGTCATAAGGCCTGTAGATGGAGATTACTTCACATATCTTATTTTACCAGTAAGATATATAGAGCATTAAGAAATATTTAATAAAGTTAAATTAATAAAAAAAGCGCAGAGTTAATATTAAAAATAATCTGAAATATATGATCAAGGGGGATATATGCTTCTTGAGCAACAAAATGAGGAAGGTGTATAATGAATACAGTAATGATAGGCATAAAGACTGATTTCATCAAGCTTGATCAATTTTTAAAGTTTGCAGGAATAGCTGAAAGTGGGTCATATGCTAAAATGATGATTTTAGACGGTACAGTATCCGTTAATGGACAAATATGTACTCAAAGAGGAAAAAAGCTATACTCTGATGATATTGTTGAGATAGAAGATTACGATGAGATATTTAAAGTAACCAAAGAAGAGGAATAAATATGTATCTTGAAAGACTTAAGTTATACAATTTTAGAAATTACTCCTCTTTAGATATAACCTTAGATAAAAAAATGAATATTATAATAGGAGACAACGGTCAGGGGAAGACAAATCTGTTAGAAGCCATGTACTTTCTAAGCAGAGGAAAATCTTTTAGAAACCCGAATAGGGATTTAATAAAAATGGAATGTGAAAAAGGTGTGGTAGAGGGCTTTTTCGAAAGAAAAAATATAAAAGATTCAGCTAGAATAATTATGGAGAATTCTGATTTATCTGAAAAGACTACAGTTCTTATAAATAATAAAAAATTAAAAACTAAAAATGAGCTACCGTCTAGATTTTTGATAGTTGATTTCACCCCGGAAGATCTAAATATAGTCAAAGATGGTCCGGATAAAAGAAGAAGATTCATAGACAATGAGCTTTTAAATATCAAACCTGTTCACGGAAGCATACTTAAAGATTACAATAAAATACTAAGACAGAGAAATGAACTTTTAAAAAATCTTCAAAAAGATCCGACACTTAAAAAAACAATACACGTTTGGGATGATCAGCTCGTGGATTATGGAAGCAAACTTATTATAAACAGAATTATTTTTCTTCAAAAACTCAACAGAATAGCAAAAGAGATACACTTAAATCTTTCTGGCAATTTGGAAGAGCTCAAACTTTTTTATTTTTCAAACTTGATAAAAAGCAATTCTGACATAGAAAAACTTGGAGTTGTTTTTAAAGAGAGGCTGGAAGAAAACTTTGACAATGATTTGAAAAAAGGTTACACTTCCATAGGACCACATCTTGATGATATCAAAATAAATATAAATGAGTTAGATGCAAAAACTTATGGATCTCAAGGTCAAAAGAGGACATGTGCCCTTTCTTTAAAACTATCCCAAACTCAAATAATAAAAGATGAAACAGGAGAAGATGCTATAGTTTTACTTGATGATGTAATGAGCGAACTAGACTTAAGAAGGCAGAAAAAACTTCTTGAAAACTTTAAAAATCATCAGGTAGTCATAACATCTACTGAAATTAATTTTATAAATGAACTACAAACTGAAACAAAAAAAATATATACTATTAAGGGCGGAAATTTGATTTAAATTCTTTTGAAAAGAAAATTAAAGACTGGAGGACAGTGTTATGTCACAAAGCAATAAATACGGCGCGGAACAGATCCAAGTTTTAGAGGGTCTGGAAGCAGTTAGAAAAAGACCGGGAATGTATATAGGAAGCACTGGTACCAGAGGGCTTCATCATCTTGTATATGAGATAGTCGATAATAGTATAGACGAAGCGTTACAAGGACATTGCGATAACATAAAGGTTACTATCAACAAGGATGATTCTATAACTGTTGTGGATAATGGAAGGGGCATACCTACAGGATTACACCCTAAATTGAAAAAATCAGCAGTTGAAGTAGCGCTTACAATGCTGCATGCCGGCGGAAAGTTTGGTGGCGGAGGGTACAAAGTATCAGGAGGCCTACATGGAGTAGGAGTTTCAGTGGTAAACGCTCTTTCAGAAAACCTTATCGTTGAAGTTAAGCAAAATGGGCATATATATCAACAAAGTTATAAAAGAGGGAAGCCGCAATCGGAACTAAAGGTAGTAGGTGATACGAATAGAACAGGCACATCTATAACTTTTAAACCGGATCATGAGATTTTTGAAGACTTAGAGTATGATTTTGAAATATTGGAACATAGGCTTAGAGAACTCGCTTTTCTTAACAAAGGGATATCAATAACATTAAAAGACGAAAGAGAAGAAAAAAGGACGGAAAAATATTGCTATGATGGAGGAATAGTATCCTTTGTAGATTATTTAAACAAGAATAAAGATGCCCTCCACGATCAGGTAATAGGTTTTGAAAAGATTAAAGATGAAATTATAGTGGATATAGCAATGCAGTATACAGACAACTACAGTGAAAATATATATGCATTTGCTAATAACATAAATACAACTGAAGGCGGAACTCATTTAAATGGATTCAAGTCGGCTTTGACCAGAACAATAAACACCTACGCTAAAAAATACAATTATTTAAAAGCAAGCGACAAAAACCTGTCGGGAGAAGATGTAAGGGAAGGTCTTACCGCAATCATAAGTGTAAAAATAACAGATCCCCAATTTGAAGGTCAGACAAAGACAAAGCTTGGAAATACTGAGGTAAAGGGTATAGTAGAGAGTATAGTAAATGATAATTTCTATGCATTTTTAGAAGAAAATCCAAGCGTAGCTAAAATAGTCATCGAAAAAGCGCTTACCGCCGCAAGAGCTAGACAGGCTGCGAGAAAAGCAAGAGAGCTTACTAGAAGAAAAAGTGTCTTAGACAATACGGCCTTACCAGGCAAGCTTGCAGATTGTAGGGAAAAAGATCCTGCATTATCTGAAATATATATAGTTGAAGGTGACTCTGCCGGAGGATCGGCAAAACAAGGAAGAGATCCAAAAACTCAAGCAATTCTCCCTTTAAGGGGCAAAATACTTAATGTAGAAAAAGCAAGATTAGACAGAATATTAAATACAGAAACCATAAGATCCATGATAACAGCCTTTGGAAGCGGAATAGGCGATGACTTTGACAGATCGTCAGCGAGATATCATAAAATTATTATAATGACAGATGCAGATGTTGATGGAGCTCACATAAGGACTTTGCTTCTTACATTTTTCTATCGATATATGAGAGGGTTGATTGAAGAAGGTTTTGTATATATAGCACAGCCTCCTTTATATAAAGTTCAAAAGGGAAAAAGAATAGAATATGCTTATTCTGATAAAGAATTGAATAAATTAATGGATGAAATGGGCAGAGACGGCAACATAGGTTTGCAAAGATATAAAGGGTTGGGAGAGATGAATCCAGAACAGCTTTGGGAAACGACCATGGATCCTGAGACAAGAACTCTTTTACAGGTATCTGTTGATGATGCTATACAGGCAGATGAAATATTTACAATATTGATGGGTGACAAGGTTCAGCCTAGAAAAGAATTTATCGAACGAAATGCGAAAAAGGTTAAAAACCTTGACATATAGGAGGGTATATCGTTGAGTGATGATTACAACAAAGTTTTACCGATAAATATTGAAGATGAAATGAAAAAGTCATATATTGATTATGCGATGAGCGTAATTGTAGGCAGGGCCCTTCCGGATGTTAGAGATGGATTGAAGCCTGTACATAGAAGAATTCTGTTTGCCATGAATGAATTGGGAATGACGCCGGAAAAACCTTTTAGAAAAAGTGCTAGAATCGTTGGTGACGTACTTGGTAAGTATCACCCACATGGAGATACTGCAGTATATGATGCAATGGTCAGGATGGCACAAGAATTTTCAACTAGGTATCCATTGGTATACGGACATGGAAACTTTGGTTCTATAGACGGAGATAGTGCTGCGGCAATGAGATATACTGAAGCGAAAATGAGTAAAATATCAACAGAGTTATTAAAAGACATCAACAAGGACACAGTTGATTTTACTCTGAACTTCGATGAAACACAAAAGGAACCGATTGTTCTTCCATCTAGATATCCCAACCTTCTAGTTAACGGATCATCTGGTATTGCGGTAGGAATGGCAACCAATATACCTCCACATAACTTAAATGAAGTAATAGATGCCACTGTTCATCAAATAGAAAATCCAGAATGTCACATAGAAGAACTTATGCGACACTTGAAAGGACCTGATTTTCCTACAGGTGGAATAATACTAGGAAAAGAAGGAATAAAATCGGCATATGAGACAGGCAGAGGCAGAATAAAGGTAAGAGCAAAGGTAAATACAGAAGAGATATCAAGTTCTAAGCAGAGAATAGTTATAACTGAAATACCCTATATGGTAAACAAATCTAAGCTAGTTGAGAAAATTGCAGATCTAGTAAAAGAGAAAAAAGTAGAAGGAATCTCTGATATTCGAGACGAATCTGATAGAAATGGAATAAGGATAGCTATAGACTTAAAAAGAGATGTAAATGCAGAAATAATTTTAAATCAATTATATAAGCACACTCAGTTACAGGAAACTTTTGGCGTAATTTTGCTTGCTTTAGATAAAAATCAGCCCAAAATAATGAACCTAAAAGAAATTTTAGTTAAATACATAGAGCATCAAAAAGAAATAATAATAAGAAGAACGCAGTTTGACTTAAAAAAAGCTGAAGATAGAGCCCATATACTTGAAGGCTTGATTATTGCTCTTGATAATATAGATAGGGTAATACAGATAATAAGAGGATCTAAAAACGGAGAAGAGGCAAAGACAGCATTAATTAAAGAATTTGCCTTGTCTGAAAAACAAGCACAAGCGATACTTGACATGCGTCTTCAAAGGCTTACAGGACTTGAGAGAGAAAAGATAGAAACTGAACACAACGAATTGATGATCAAAATTACTGAATTAAAGAGAATTTTGTCAAGCGAAGAGTTGATTTTAAACGTCGTAAAAGAGGAAATGCTAGAAATAAAAGAGAAGTTTGGAGACGACAGAAGGACTGCTTTTGAAGTTGACTATGACGATATAAGCATGGAAGACTTAATTGAAGAAGAGGACTTAGTAATCACTATGACTCATGTTGGATACGTAAAAAGAATCTCAGCAGATACGTACACGGCACAAAAAAGAGGAGGAAAAGGAATAACTGCTCTGTCCACAAGGGATAATGATTTCGTAGAGCACTTGTTCACAACGACTACTCATCACTATATATTGTTCTTTACTAATAAAGGAAAAGTATATAGGCTTAAGGCTTATGAGATACCTGATGCTTCCAGAACGGCTAGAGGAACAGCCATTGTTAATATTCTACAGCTTGAAGATGACGAAAAAGTAACTACGGTGATACCAATAAGAGAGTTTAGTGAAAATTGGTATCTTACTATGGCAACGCGCAAGGGTATCATTAAAAAGACAGATCTTAAAGAATATGATAGTTCCAGAAAGTCAGGTTTATTAGCAATAAATCTAAATGATGAAGATGAGCTGATAGCTGTTGAACTTACAGATGGATCAAAAGAAATGATAATGGGAACCAAAAAAGGATACGCCATCAGATTTTCAGAAAATGACGTGAGAGCTGTTGGAAGAACAGCTATAGGTGTTAGAGGGATATTCTTAAGAGATGATGATGAAGTAATAGGAATGGACTTGATAGATGATGAACTTTATGTTCTTACCGTATCAGAAAATGGTTACGGAAAAGTAACAAAAGCTGATGAGTACAGGATTCAAAATAGAGGCGGAAAAGGAATCCAAACCTATAAAATAACATCTAAAACCGGAGATTTAGTAGGAATAAAGGTTTGTAGGAAAGATGAAGAAGTCATGATGATTAACAATCAAGGAATAGTAATAAGGCTGGAAGTCGGAGGGATATCAATAATGGGCAGAAGCACGCAAGGAGTAAGGCTCATGAAATTAGATAAAACTGAAAAGATAGTGACTATAGCTGAGGTCATAAGTGAAGAAGAAATAGAAGAAATTGAAATTTAAAAGCACATCAAAAAAATCACACACTTTGTGTGATTTTTTTGATTCTGGCTTACAATAGCTAAAGGATGAGAAAGTGAAAAAAGCGGCAATGCAGAGCTGGAAAGCTATGCATAAAAATAATATAAAAAGACAATAATATTAAAAGCTGAAACTCTTGTATTCTGTAT
>DMAW01000071.1:17633-24575 GCA_003446375.1 Eubacteriaceae bacterium
ATACAGAATACAAGAGTTTCAGCGTATCTTATATTTTAAGTGTTACAAAATTTCGATACTGATACATTTGTTCAACTACTTTATCTTTAAGATTGATTTTAGGCAATATTAGTGATAGAATGATTTATGGAAAATAGTTTCACAGCAATGGAAAGGAGAAAGGTTATGGCAGATTTAGGGTTAACTTTTTCGAAGGAATTGATTTTGACAGGTATCAAGGCTTCCACTGATTTAGAGGCAATTGAAACTGCGGCAAAATATCTTCTCGAGAAAGGATTAGTTAAGGAAAGTTATGTAAAAGCTATTCAAGAAAGAGAAAAGGTTTTTGCAACAGGATTACCAACAGAAGGATTCGGTGTAGCAGTTCCTCATACAGATGTGGAGCATGTTAATGAACAAACCATATGCATAGGTATAATGGAGAACCCTGTACCTTTTAAAGTTATGGGAAGTATGGATGAGATAGTTGATGTAAAGATAATGTTTATGTTGGCATTAAAAGAGCCTCATTCTCAACTTACTATGCTTCAAGCAGTCATAGGGATGGTTCAAAAACCTGAAGTTTTAGAAAAGTTGGCAATTGAAAAAGACACCGGTGTTATTTATGACTTAGTAATGAATGAATTGGAAAACATGGAGATAGAAGAGTAAAATCGGAGGGCATTTAATTTGGAAAACAGCGGGTTTTTTTACGGTATGTGGCAACAATTGACATTTGGTCAATATTTACGGTTTGCTGTTGATTTCGTAGCTAGAAATTACACTGTAATAGGCTTAATCATATTTGTATATGCTGCAATTATTTTTGTAGGAAGGTATGGGGGTCAAAAATTCATACCGGATAAATTTGAGTTGTTTGTAATGGAGAAATATGGAGAATTGATGGACAAAAATCCTAAAATGACAAATGACAAGCTAGTAAGATTGATTTATAGCGATTGGAAAGAAGAAGTATCTAATCTTCCTTCGTATATTTACGTAAAATCAAAAAGAGACTATTGGATAGAAAAGCCATCTTTAGAGATATTGGAAGAAAGATATAGTATAAACCAAGAAAAGGCAACGGAAATTCTAATAAACAATGGAGTGATTGCTAATGATGGACAATAATGCTAAAAACATTATTGAAAAGGGGAAAAACATCATTAGCATTGAGATTGAATCACTGCAAAAGATTAAGGGGAATGTTGACGATTCATTTGTAAAGGCTGTGAATATGATTCTTGAATGCAAGGGGAAAATCATACTGACAGGTACGGGCAAATCAGGTCTTATAGGCCGTAAGATTGCCGCTACAATGAGTTGCTGCGATATTCCTTCTTTTTTTCTCAATGCTTATGAATGTGAAAACGGAGACCTAGGAGTAGTAAGGGAAAGTGATTTGATAATAGCAATATCTAATAGCGGCGAGACAGGAGTTTTAACTAAACTGGTAGTTCCTTCATGTAAACAACTTGGCTGCAAGGTGATTGCCCTTACTGGAAACTTAAATTCTACTTTGGCAAAGCAAAGCGAAGCGGCAATAGACATAAAAGTAGACAGGGAAGCGTGCTATCTGGGAATAAATGCTTCATCAAGTACTACGGCGACATTGGCAATGGGAGATGCCCTTGCGTTGGTAGCTATGGAGTTAAAAGGAACTACAAGAGAAAAGACCTACTTTCTTCATCAAGGAGGAGCGTGGGGAGAGGCTTTAAAAGACGAGCTAAACAAATAACGGAGGTATGTAAAATGGATATTAAAATAGCCCCATCACTTTTCGGAGCAGATTTAGGAAATTTAGAAAGCCAAATAAAAGCCGTAGAAGAGTGTAAAGTAGAAATGCTTCATATTGATGTAATGGATGGAAATTTTGTGCCAAACATTGCTTTTGGACCAGACCAGATAAAAATGCTGAGAAGCAAGACGAAACTTCCTTTTGATGTACACTTGATGGTTCAGGAGCCTGATAGGCTTATTCCTAGATTTGCAGATGCTGGTGCAGATATTATAATGGTTCATCAAGAAGCTACAACACATCTCCATCGAAGCTTAAAGTTAATTAAATCATTTGGGATAAAAGCAGGTGTAGTATTAACTCCGGCAACTCCAGTGGATACTTTAAAGTACGTTCTTGATGAAATGGACATGGTCCTTCTGATGACTGTCAATCCAGGATATGGTGGACAATCATTTATCCCAAATAGCATAGAAAAAATTAAGGATATAGCCGATTTAGTCAAAGGGTATGATATAGATATTCAAGTTGATGGAGGAATAAACCTTGAAACTGCGCCTAAAGTAGTAGAAGCAGGTGCAAATGTACTGGTTGCAGGATCATTTACATTTAAAGGAGATATTGCAAAGAATATTTCTGATTTGAGAAACTGTGTAAAATAGTAGAGGAGGAAAATTATGAAAGCTGCTAAGTTGTATGCGATTCAAGATTTAAGACTTGAAGAGGTTCCTGTTCCGGAACTAAAAAATTCAAAAGATATATTAATAAAAGTCAAAGCTACGGGAATTTGTGGTTCAGATTTATCTAGATACGGAAAATTCGGACCTAAAAAGCAAGTCGGCTTGACTTTTGGGCACGAATTTTCAGGACAAATCGAAGAAGTAGGCAGTGAAGTAAATGGTTTTAAAAAAGGCGACAGGGTTTCTGTTAGCCCCGGACTTCCGTGCATGGAGTGTGAGTACTGCAAGTCGGCAGACTATTCTAAGTGCAACAGCTTAGAAGTAATAGGGGCAGTGGCTGACGGATCATTCGCAGATTACATAGTAGTTCCTGCTGAAAATTGCATCCATATACCTGACGAAATCACTTATGAACAGGCTGCTATGATAGAACCGAGTGCAGTAGTGGTGCATGCATTTTATCAGGGAGATATGCAAGTAGGAGATACTGTCACTGTAATGGGGTGCGGTCCTATCGGGCTCATGTGCATACAGTGGGCAAAAGTTTTTGGAGCAAAAAAAATCATTGCAATAGATGTAATGCCTGAAAAGCTTGATTGGGCATTAAATATGGGTGCTGATGTTGTCGTAAACGGCAAAGAAGAAAATGCCTATGAAGCTGTACGAAGACATACCGATGGAAGAGGAACGGATATAGTAATGGAAGCAGCGGGAACTCCATTTACATGTGCACAGGTTTTAGGACTGGCTGCAAAAGGCGGAAAAGTAGTGTATCTTGGGATTCCTTATGCGGATGTAACAATAGATAGATTCAACTTTGAGAGCATTATGAGAAATGAGCTTCTTGTCGTAGGATCGTGGAACTCAATAACAGGACCTTACCCAGGCAAAGCATGGGACACTACTGTTCATTTCATGAAGGAAGGAAAGATAGATTTAACACCTATAATAACACATAGATACAATCTTTCTGAAGTGGAAGAAGTATTTAAAAAAGTATTCAAGAGGGATACTTTGTTTGGAAAAATAATGTTTTTCCCTGAGGGGGTAGAGTGATATGAAAAAAATAGCAATAGGATCAGATCATGCAGGCTTTCAGGCAAAGAAGAACTTGATTGAAACATTAAAGTCATGGGATATAGAAGTTATAGACGTAGGGCCAGATTCAGATGAAAATCCGGTGGAATACGTTCCGATAGCTGAAAGCGTAGCTCTTAAAGTGGCAAACGATGAAGTTGACGGTGGGATACTCATGTGCGGAACTGGTGTTGGAATGTCAGTAGCGGCAAATAAGATACCAGGAATAAGAGCTTCTGTGGTAAATGATTTGTTTACAGCTCAATACTCAAAGTCTGATGTCAACCTAAATGTATTGTGCATGGGTGCCAGGGTTATAAGCGAAAGAATAATTATGGAGATTACGAAAAAATGGATTGAGACTCCATTTACCGGAGGAAGGTTTATACCAAGGATCGCACAGCTTCATGAGATGGAGTCAAAATACTTGGCAAAATAAAATGCCGGAGGTGAAAAATGGTTAAAGTTTCTGCATCTATTATGTGTGGCAATTCTCTAAAATACGGGGAAGAGCTTAAAAGACTCGAAGAGGCAAATGTGGACATGATCCATTTTGATATGATGGATGGTTCATATGTTCCTAATATTGCTATGGGAATATATCTTTTAGAGGATATGAACAATGCTACAGATATACCTTTCGATGTTCATATGGCTGTATGGGAGCCTTCAAAATACTATCAAATCATGGCTAAAGCCGGAGCAGATTATTTAAGTGTACATTTGGAGGCTGTAAAACATATACATAGAGATATTCAAGGAATCAGAGAAAACGGAATGAAGCCGGGAGTCGTATTAAATCCGGCTACTCATCACAAAGAACTTAAATATATAATAAAGGACATCGAAATGGTTACTGTGATGACTGTAAACCCTGGATTTGCAGGGCAGAAATTTATAAAATCACAGCTTGAAAAAATCCAAGAAGTAAAGGAAATGGCTGATAAGTACAATCCTGGGCTTTTAATTTCCGTAGATGGAAACATAAATGCAGCGACGATACCAGATTGCGTAAAAAATGGAGCAAACGTATTGGTAGCAGGCACATCTTCTATTTTTAAGGGAGAGGATGCAGATTATAAGCAATTGGTTCAGGAGATGAAAGACAGCGTTAAATAATATTTAAAATATAGGAGGGCTAACGAATGGCAGAAACAATGAAAGGTCTTTGTTTAAACGAAGAACAAAAATTAGAAATCAGAGAATTTCCGGTACCGGAACCACAAAAGGGATACGTAAGAGTAAAGGTTAAAAGAGCCGGCATTTGCGCTACCGATATAGGATACTGGAAGCATGGAAGCGATAGGCTTCAATTACCAGTAATTCTAGGACATGAGGCATCAGGTGATGTTGACAAGCTTGGGGAAGGCTGTAAAAATGTAAAACCTGGAGATAGAGTAATAGTAATGACTACTTATGAAGTATGCGGCGAGTGCAGATTTTGTAAGATAGAAGCCACAAATCTTTGCATAAACAGAAGGGGCATAGGGTCAAAAGAAAACGGAGGATTTGCAGATTACATAGTTGTTCCTGAGACAAGCCTTATTAAGATGCCTGATGAAATGACATACGATGAAGGAGCCATGGTTGAGGTTTTAGCCTGCGGAATTCACGCTGTAGCAGAACAGACTCCTGTAACTCTTGATTCCACTACTGTAGTTCTTGGACCTGGACCTATAGGCGTTCTTGCTTCGCTTGCGGCTCAAGCTTGTGGATCAAAAGTGATACTTGCAGGTCTTAACCAGGATGTGCCAAGGATGGAAATTGCAAAAAAACTTGGTGTGTATAAAACTGTAAACCTTCAAGAAGAAAACCTTGAAGAAATCGTTCTTGGTATGACTGATGGATATGGAGCTGACTTTGTAGTTGAAGCTTCAGGGGCATATCCTGCTGTTAGAACAGCCCTTGACATAGTTGCAAAGCGAGGAACAATATGTCAAATGGGAGTTCATCACGGAAATGGAGAAGTTGATTGGTCAAAGATTCTTCACAAGGAGCTTAATGTCGTAGGATCGTTAAGTCAAAAGCCAACTGCATGGATAAAAGCTAAAAACATGATTGCAGAAGGAAAAATTGACGTAAAGGCTTTGGTGTCAGATGTAATGGCAATGGAAGATTATGAAGAAGCATTTGAAAAAGCAGCTAATGTAACCGGGTTTAAGGTTTTATTTGATCTGGAAAAATAAAAAGCAACATTAATTTTGTGATCCGGCAGCTCTTAGCTGCCGGACAATCAAAGCGGTGAAATGATGAGTGATGCAGAAAAAAGAAAACAGATATTTGAAAATTATAAAAAAAGCATAAAAAAGGCCAAATTTGCGCCATTAGGTAAAAATGCACTTGATATAGGAAATCCATTAAAATCTGATAATGAAAACCCAAATGAAAACCTTGCAGAGTCATCGGGGGGATTTAATGAGAAACTACTATTATTCAAGATTAAAAAACTGGAAGAAAAACTGGAAAGAATGTATTTTTTAAACATTTTAGCAATTATACTAGCATGTGTAGCACTGGTTTTTGCCTTTAGATAAACGATTTCAGACTGAAAAACGAGAATATGCTCACAAAAACATGTATACAAAGGACAGAGCAAAAAGTTGTTGAAATTACAAATGTAATGTGAGACAATAATTCATGTAATAAATGTAATCGATACAAAGAGAAGGGCTTAAATTAGGTAAAATGGTGTATGACTCACTAGTCTTACCTAAAATCATTCATTGAGGAGGTGAATACTCATGGCTCAAAAGAAAATTCTGGTTGCTTGTGGAACAGCTATCGCAACATCTACAGTAGTAGCAAAAAAAATCGAAAAAATGTGCAAAGAGCAGGGAATCGATTGTATGACAGTACAATGCAAAGCTACTGAAGCAGTTTCCAAAGCTAAAACCTTGAAGCCGGATGTTGTTGTTGGTACATGCCAGATCCCAGGTGATCCAGGTGTTCCTGTGGTTAACGGAAGATCATTTTTAACTGGAGTGAACCTTCAAAAAACAATCGATGAATTGGTTGAAGTGTTAAAAGGCTGATTTTAGCAGGTCGGTCGAAAAGTTTAGTGAGAAATATAAATTTATTATTGAGGGGGAATAACTCAATGGATTTAGTATTAGGTTTTTTTACGTGGATCATTGGTGCGGGCGCTTCTGTAATGATGCCTATCATACTTATGATTCTAGGCGTCGCATTAGGGCAAAGATTCGCAGATGTATTTAGGGCAGCAATCACTTTTGGTATTGCATTTATCGGACTTAACTTGGTAATAGGCTTGATGGTAAACACTATCACACCGGTTATTAACGAACTTGTAACTGTTTATGGACTTAAAAACAACGCGATTGATATCGGTTGGCCGGCAGGTGCCGCAGTAGCATGGGGTACTGACGTTGTTCCAATTATATTTATCACAATCCTTGCAACTAACATAATCATGTTGGCTCTTGGATGGACAAAGACAATGGATATTGA
>DMAW01000039.1 GCA_003446375.1 Eubacteriaceae bacterium
TATTTTTTGAGTCTACATCAAAAGCCTGGCCTTTGGCGGTATTATATGCTTTCTTTAGAAATTCAAGGTTTGAAATCCTGCAATCCATTCCATTATTATTCATGTGATCAATAACAAAACCCTTTTCCGTCATTTTATCCAGTGTATCTTCTCCATACCATTTAGCCATAATATATCTGTGTAATGATTTGTACTTGCCATTTGTCAAATAACCCGATGCAGTCAAAGTCCAGGTAACTGAAGTTAATTCATCGTAATAATCATCTCGGTATGTAGTGAACGCCATTTTGCTCCAGGATTCTCTACTTATTTGGACATCATTCCCTACTACTTCAAATTTATTAAGACTTTTACGTGGCATCTTATCCCACCTCCTAAAAACAGCTGAATTATCTTTGTGCAATAAACCCTTCATAAGCTGGTTCATATTTATAGTGAAGCGATGCTTCAATCAGTTCTAATGAAAATATTCCTAAATCAGAATCTAAAAGTATATCAACCCTACGACAATTATTTCTAATCCATTGCCCTACAATACTTTCATTAATACCTATCCCCTGCATTCTATCATCCTGCAATATTGACGCTGCTAATGTACTTCTAGCTGATCTTGGATTATAATGTTGGCTTAGAAATCTAGCATTGCTATTAGGTCCTGCTTTTCCTATTTTAAGAAACTCCCCATTGTAACAAAATGTGTATATCCCCATCATTTGAAGAGGGAGAGTCTTTGGTTGGTGTGGCACACCTCTATCAATTATTCTGTACTTATGTTTTTCTATTGGTTTTCCTAAAACGGATGATACCTCCAAAATGATTCTATCAAATTCCCTAATGAAATCCACTTCTCCACCCCATTCCAAAATATTTGTAGTATACAGGTGTTGTACTCTAAACTGGCTTCTCAATACAAAAATAACCGGCTTATCCCGGTTCCGTTAATTGCATACCCCTGAATAGCATTGCATACCCCTATGCACAGCACTTTTGAGGTTCATTAAATTGTATCAATCTCTGTATGATTCTCTCGTAGACTCTACCTTGGTAGGGCTCGATCATGTCAACCAAAGTTTTAACTACGCTGGTTGGCGTATAGAATTCTCCACCGCCTTTTCCTTCAACGCTAGCAAACTGGCCAAGGAAGTATTCATACACTCTACCAAGTAAGTCCTTTTCTCCATTTTGATGAAGCTTGATGGTTGAAATAAGATCTATCAGTTCTCCGAGTCTTCTTTTATCGATTTCTGGTCTTGCATAGCGTTTATCCAGTACACCCTTAAGGGATGGATTCTCTTTTTCAATGAGAATCATGGCATCATCAATGAACTGACCAATCTTAGAATCTTTTGCATTGTCTTTAATAAATGTCCATCTCGCTTCTTTAGGAACCCAGAAGATATTTTCTGCTTCATACTCATCTCGGTCTTCTTCAAAGCCTGCGCCTTCTTCTACGAGAGCATTAAACTTTGTTTCAAATTTATCTGATATGTACTTAAGGAAAATCAGTCCCAGTACAACGTGTTTATATTCACTGGCGTCCATGCTGCCTCTCAGCTTATCTGCCGCTTTCCAAAGTGTCTCTTCAAATCCAATGTTTCCCGTGTTCTCAGCCATTTATATTCCCTCCAAATGTTTAGTAGTTATGATCATCAAAGACTTCAAAAATTTCACTTTCAAAGCCTTCTTGTTCCGGTTCGCTGCTTACCCAATCAGGTAAGACTTCGTAATAGTGAGCCAATGCTTCAACCGTTTTGTGTAAAACTGATTCATGCTGCACTTTTTCAAGTAGTTCTACGATGAGCTTATAGGTCTCTAAGTATGGATTATTTTCTACTATATCCATGGCTGCCTTAAACTTAGATACCAGCTTGGCTTTTTCTATATCTCGCTCAATCGCATTAATTTCTTCTTTATCATAGATGGGAACTTCAACAAGATCATTAATCTCTCCCAAAGAAAACTGCTGTTCATGCTTTTTGATTACAGGCTTCAGATCTCTTTTCAGCTTTTCCTTCTGGATTTCTAACTGATCAATTTCACTAAGCTCACGTCCAAAGTAGGAGTGATCAATACCAAAGAGTTCTTCTAAAACTGGTAGATATTTCTTTGGAATATTCTGTCGCCCTTTCACCCACATGTTTATATTTTGTTTTTTAATGCCAAGTTTTTCTGCAAGTTCTATATGCTGAAGGTTATAGAGGTTTAAAATATATTCTAATCCTATCAAGTTCTCACCTCCTGGTGCAGGGCTATAATCCCACCTAATATTTATTGTACTTCATTTTATTGTCTCGGTCAATATAAAGTGTAAATGTTTTCTAATTTTTTGACAATAATCCTATCAACTCGCCGCATTTTTTACAGTCATCTTGTCAACTCGCAAGCCCTAAAGTAAATTTAACCACTCAAGCATACATCTTACCACTCTTGGATAAGTTCCCGTAAAACAAAAACCGTGATTATCCTTCTGGCTTGAAGCCAGAGCTCAAATCACGGAAAGCTCTTATTTACTCACATTTCTACACTCTTACTTTTCCACCCTTGACATCAATACTACCGTCTCAACGTGGACTGTCAGGTCAATCTGCCTCCAGCTATATGATACAGGTTTTTGTGCTGTTGGCTGTTCTTCTCGGTATAAGCTCAGTTTTGGCTATTTCGGTAGTTCAGAAATCGCGACAGCTCGGAATTCTTAAGGCGATGGGTATAAAAGATCGTGCGGCCAGCTGGATTTTTCTGTCACAGGGATTGATTCTTGGTACTGTTAGCTCAATAATAG
>DMAW01000113.1 GCA_003446375.1 Eubacteriaceae bacterium
TACTATTTATATTCTAACAGCACATATCGACAACCAGAGTCTTAATTTCATCCTCTGTGAGCGCTTTATATTTTTCATTGACCTTTTTATCAAGTGCCTTAATGGCATCTTTCACTTTTTTATTTGCATCAGATTCATCATCTACTAACTTTAGATAGGCTTTCAAGACTTCCAACTCTTCTACCGAATCTGGATCATCCTTGATTTCTTTCATGCGATTCTTCAAGCTACCTTTTGTTATATTTCCTTTATCATTCTTAATTTCTTCAAGATAGCCTTCTTCACCACTGTTTTCTTCTTCAAACTCTTCTTTCTGTCTAGTTATCTCATCTTTATCAGCTTCAATACTCTCAATAGCTGCTTTTTCCTCAAAGAAGTATTTGTCTATAACAAGGTTCTCTGGTACAAGATCCTTATCAGGAATCCATCCATTTTCTACAATCATATAGATATCGTCCTTCATCTCTTCCAGCCAGTAAGTCATCATGTATTGATAGATATCATACTTATCAATAAGCGTTCTAGATGAGAAGGATTCTAAAATATCCTCTGCTATGTCATGGATCACTACTTTGGGATCGATGTCTGAACTTATTTGGAGAAAGCGATCTCTATGGCGTTCTGCCCATCCATTAATAATGGCATTTACTTCTTCAGAATAAAGAATAAACTCTTGATGTTCAAAGACTGCTTCTTTGATTTTTTCATTTTCTACCTTTAAATCGTAATAGCCTTCTCTTCCATTTATCTTAAAAAGAGACTCTTTCATTGTTGGATAGACATCCCAATATTTCTCAAGCGCATCTATATCTGCTGCAGGAATTCCCCCTTGAAGGTGAGCGGCAATATCCTGGATATCTTCTTCTTCCTGATTATCTATATATCTTGGAATGTTGAGATTGTATTCATTGCTCTCTATTTCTTCAACAGATACCATTCTAGAGAATTTTGGTATCTCAAATTGTTTATTAAATACATCCACGATCTTATGGACGTCCTGCTCTCGAAGTCTATTTTTGTTCCCGTCCTTAATAAATCCTTTGCTGGCATCAATCATAAAGATGCCTTTTCTCCCTTCAGCATTTTCCTTATCAATAACTAGAATAGCTGCCGGAATTCCCGTACCATAAAAAAGGTTAGCAGGCAGTCCAATGATTCCTTTGAAATAGCCTTTTCTAATGATATTCTTTCTGATTTCCGCTTCTGCGTTTCCTCTGAAAAGCACACCATGGGGTAGAATGATTGCCCCTTTACCCTTGCTCTTAAGTGATTTAATAAAGTGCAAAAGGAAAGCATAGTCACCATTCTTTGCCGGTGGTATCCCATACCCAGTGAAACGATCAAAATCATCACTTTGTGGATCTAAACCACTACTCCACGATTTTGTTGAAAAAGGAGGATTTGCAACAGCAAAATCAAAGGTCTTGAGTGTTCCGTCAGGATTCTTAAACTCAGGGGATGAAATGGTATCACCTTGCTGAATTTCAGCTATCTCATTTCCATGGAGAATCATGTTCATCTTTGCTAATGCTACTGTGGCAACATCTTTTTCCTGGCCGTAGATGGTAACGCCTCTCTGGGCCTCATCGGCGGCTTTTAACAGCAGTGAGCCACTACCACATGTTGGATCATATATGGTCTGAGATTGACTTTTAGCCTTCTCTATACCTATAACCTTAGCCATGATTCTGGAAACCTCAGCAGGTGTGTAGAATTGACCTTTGCTTTTTCCAGATTCAGTGGCAAAATGCTTCATTAGGTACTCATAAGCATCTCCAAGAATATCGTCTCCATCTGCACCATTCCCACCAAAATCAAGCTCAGGATCCTCAAAGATTGCCACTAAGTTGGTAAGGCGATCCACCATTTCTTTTCCTTTACCAAGTTTGTCAGCATCATTGAAGTCAGCAACTGTAATAACGCCAACCAAGTCGTTAGCATCAGCCATTCTTCTGATGACAACGTTGGTTTTATCACCAATTTCCTTGTCACCTTTTAGCTTTATTAAATCATGGAAGCTTCCGCCCTCCGGTACTTCTATGAGCGCATCTCTTTTTCCATAATATTTATCTGTCACATATCTCATGAACAGCAATACCAGAATATAATCTTTATATTGTGAGGCATCCATTCCACCTCTTAATTGGTCACAACTTTTCCATAATCTACTGTATAGCTCGCTCTTTTTCATCGCCATATTACTTCACCTTCCGTTACTTATTTTTTGTCAGTATTCCTACTGTATCTGCCATCTTCTGGCTTCTGTGCATCTTTAGGTATGGCCCATGCCCAGCCAAGACGGGCTACACCAGGTATCTTCCCTTGCCTACATAAGACTTGTACTCGGCGTTCGGTTAAACCCCATTTTTCAGCAGCTTCTTTAGTTGTGATATAATCCATGAACCCACCTTCTTATTTTTTATTAATGTATACTATATATTATAATCGTAGAAACGAACAATAGCAATGAGCAATTGGAAATTATTGATATGAACTCAACCCAGAATATGACCACAGCAACTACTTCTTTTGCCAAACGGTTGAACCCTTAAAGCAAAACTACATTTGCATGGGTGAGTACATTCCAGCTCTTTCTCCTTATTCCCTTAAAACACACCCAAAATCTATAACTTTACCCGTCATCAAAAAACAAAGAACCCCCTGAAAACAACGTAAATACGCCATTCTCAAGGGTTTATACATCTATTTTCTTGTCAGCAGACAGACGGTCTCAACGTGCCTTGAGTAGACAAAAATGATGTCGTGAAGACCCAGTGGTTCCTTGGCGGAGGGGTTTTTTCTCGAAAACGGATACTAAGATCTTTTTTGAAAACCTAACGTCATACTTTTAGGATCAAAAGATCATCATATTTGTATGGATAATATAGCCGATAGTGCTGCTACAACTTTTACAGTCAGTAAAAATTGTGCACAATAAAACCTTTAAACAATTGTACCTTGCTTAAAAGATTTATTCGGCACAATTATTCAATTGTATTGAAATTCTCAGAGATGCCTAAGATAAAAGATGGCATAACTAAGTTATTAACGAATTATATAAACGAGCTTAGTAAAGTTGAAATCATATATTTCTCATACCTTCACTTTCTTTCTATGAACCCCTTCTCTGGTGACCATTCACAATAACCAACCTTTGAGTAGCTGCAATTACAACAGTTATCTCCATCACCAAGCGTTTTAGTTCTTGTAAATCCATTACCCATAAGATTTGCCATTAAATAATCCATTCGGCAAATCCCTGGTAGCAATTGTGGCACGTTAAAATCTTCGGACAGCTTTTTAAATGCACATTCGACGATATCTATCTCAAAACAGTTTTTATCAATATTTCTAAAATTAATTTTCCAATCATATCGATGTAGCTTACCCTGTTCCTGCCGTTCAATATGTCTAGCTGCTTTATTTCTAAAGCTATCCACATATATTCTCCCACTCATTTTTAATAAAAATCTGGGGAATATTTTCATAAATGCTTCATTTAGCAACCAAATTTCTTTGTCAATCTCACTTGGACTAATTTTGAGCTGAGCCAATGCTTTATACCATGCAATATAAATAGGTGCAAACTTATAATTCATTGAGAAAACACTTTTCCCTATACTCGGGATATTTGGAACAATATCATCAAAATACCTGAAGGATAATTTTCTAAAATTATTAAACCAATCGTGACCATATTTCTCACAAAAATATTTTTTGCTTTTATGCATAGATATTGAAAGTATAAATCTATCCATCAAATTTCTCCATTTTCTCCGGTTTATTCACATTACCTGTATATACATAACCAGTCAACACTCGTGGATATATATCAGCCTTCTCGCATTCAAATTTTAATAGTTTAAAACCACACTGTACTATCTCATATTTATACTGTCTATTAATATTACAGCCATAAGCAAATATGTTGTAGAACGGGTTGAACATATTTTGAATCATACTCGTCAATTTACCTTTAGCTTTTCCATGTTCTAAAAAAATAAATTGCCCACCCGGTTTCAATACACGGTAAATCTCAGCAAGAACCTTGTTCAAATTTTCTACACTGCAAAGTACAAACGTTGATACAACAGTATCAAATGAATTATCATTAAATGGTAGAAAATCTGCACTTGCAAATACTAAATTCACATTGATATTAGAGCTGTCAAGTTTTCTAATGTAGTTATCTACTGCAGTAATCTGATCTACATGCTCGGGATATAATGTAAGATTTGTTCCCTCACCAATACCAATTTCCAATATCTCTCCTTTAGCATCAGATAATATCTTTTTCCGAAGTTCTAAAATCGATTTTTTCCCAATATTTTTCTTCATCATCATTGGAAATATTTTATCTCGATACCAGTACATGCTCACACTTCCCTTCAACCACAACATCAATTTACTTGAAACCAAAATATAATAGTACGATTGCTCCTAACACAATTCTATACCATCCAAAGACCTTAAAATCATGATTTTTTATATATTTTAGTAAGAATTGAATTGCAATAATAGACACTAAAAATGCTGTTAGCATACCCGTCACTAAGACTATGAACTCTGTGTTTGTAAAGTTAAAACCAAACTTAACAATCTTCAATAAACTTGCACCAAACATAACTGGAATTGATAGAAAAAATGAAAATTCTGCGGCGATACTTCTAGACGTACCTAAAATGATTCCACCAAGAATTGTCGCTCCTGACCTAGAAGTTCCTGGGACAAGAGAAAGGACTTGAAAACACCCAATTAAGAATGCTGTCTTAAAACTTAAAGTATCAAAATCTACTATTTTGCTAACCTTGCTCCTATTTCGATTTTCAATTATTATAAATAATACACCATACAAAATTAATGTAATAGCAACCGTTTGGTAATTGTATAAGTTATCATTTAGCCAATCTCCAAACACAACTCCTATAACGCCTGCGGGGATAACGCCAATCAAAACTTTAAACCAAATATTGAATGTATTGATTTTCTCTTGTTCAGTTTTTGTTGAACTAAATGGATTTAGTTTATTAAAATAGAGAAGTGCAACAGCCAATATAGCACCCAGTTGAATTACAACGAAAAACATCTCTTTGAATGCCTCAGACATATTTAACTGTATAAATTCTTCAACCAATATCATGTGACCCGTACTACTGATTGGTAACCACTCCGTTATTCCTTCAACAATACCTAATAGGATGGCTTTTATTATTTCAATTGTCATCACATATCTCCATTTTTTCTTATTTATATTCTGTAATCTAATGACTAAAAGTCAAACCGTAATGAAGTACATCACAATCAAATAATACTCCAGAAAAACTCTTCACTTTTACGTTTATATATTTTCCGAAGGATATATGTCAATGACGCAAAAGCAATTAACCCAATTATTGTTATAGCAATTCCAAATATATCTTTTGAATACATGTTTGCACCAACGCTTACCCAGATAATAGTACCTGGAATTCTGGAAATTCCATAAATAATAAAAAGTCTAGATGGTTTTATTGGTGTTAATCCAGCTATATACATCATTAGATCTTTTGGAATAAAAGGAACTAAGCAAATTATGAAGGTTCCTATCATCCCCTGTGTCGAATTTAACATTTTACTAATTTTATCAATTTTATCCTTTTCTACAAATTTTGCGATAAAATCGTATCCCAAAAATCTTGATAAGTAAAATGCTGTTATTGAGCCTAACATAATGCCTACAATTGATAGAACAAATCCAATTGGTGTTCCGTAAATGTACCCTCCACAAATATTAAACAGATCCCCTGGTATTACTACCACAAGTACATGCACTGCTTGGATCAAAACATAGATTAGAAAACCAAAATTTCCGAAAGAAAGTAGATATTCTCTAATCTTTTCTGGTTGCTTTGCATTCTCAATAATCCAAGGTCCATAATTCCATGCAATTGTCATTAATAGTACACCCGTACATACAAGAACTATAAATTTAACAATGCTCTTTTGATCAAATTCTGTTTTCATAAAATCACCCTCAATCAATTTAACGTAGTGTCAAGTTTGGCACTA
>DMAW01000001.1 GCA_003446375.1 Eubacteriaceae bacterium
CTACATTAGACAAAACACATCTGCTTCCCGAAATAGATCTTTCATTTTTTCATGCTCTTTTAAGTTTTCATTTTTCAGTACAGCCAATACCTTTTCAGGCTCAGGCGCGGATTCGGGTTCATCCTCTAGCTTTTTCGGCGGTTCTGTCTTCGGACTTGATTCGCGCAAAGGCTCGATTTCAGGCTGGGATTCCGTTTTTTTCATCAATTCCGCCTCAGTAGCGCTCGTCTGTTTTTCCTGCGTCAAATTAACCAAACTTTCGTAAAGCGGCTTGTTTTCATCTGGAATTGTCTTGATTTTTTCAAGCATCTTCTCTGATTCTCTGCTTAGAACATTTACTTTGTCGTATTCAAGTATCTCGGCAACATCATGTATTTGGGTGTTCTTGCTTTTATATTTTTTGCTTTCCTTCTTATCTCCAAACATCAACGCTCCTACAATGGGTATGAATATTATGTCAAACATTAGATTAAACGAGATAATCTGATACACGCTGCTCGTACCTTCATATCCTAAATAAACCCCGGCAATCCCATTTAAGGTTACCACCATGAACAAGTACTTATAAAAAGCGTAATCCTTTGCAATATAAAACATAAAGGGAATAAGTGCTATTCCTTTTATGGATAATAAATAGGGAGCCAGCCTGTAAAAAGACTTCATATAGTCATAGCCTGGATAAATATATCCTATTCCATATAGCGAAGCAAACAAAGACAGGGCAAACAATGAAATAAAAACTATAAAACCCAACTCTAATCTTATCAAGCTCATCTTCTTCATGCCGCATCCCCCTAAATCTATTCGTAAAAACAACTGCTTATAGTTATTATATTCCAATGAATATCAATGTGCAACATTGTAAGCCCTTGTTAAAAACCAAAATAATAAGCACCCGGCAGAAGCGCCCAATGTATCTATAAGCACATCTTGTAGCATACCTGCCCTTCCCGGTACGAAAATCTGATGTATTTCATCTGTTGCTGCATAAAACATGCATATGAAAATAATGAGAATCGTAGTTTTGACGTCCCATTTGCCACGTGTTGTATAAACAGCATTGGCTACAAGCAGCCCAAGTACTCCATAGACCCCAAAGTGTGCACCTTTCCTTACAAAAAAGTGAATTAAGTCCTGATTGATCTCATCGCTTGGGATAAAAGCAGAAACTGCGCCTATTAGGTATTTTAATACACCGCCACTTAATTTCGCCGATTCGTCCGCCTGTTGAGCGGAAAACAAGAAAATTACGATCATCCAGCCAACTGCCAAAGACCAAGTCAGCCACTTTTTTTGTGCTGCTGTCAATATAGTTCCCCTCTCATATAGAAAAATCTGCATTTTCATGCAGATTTTCAAAATCATTTTAGTTTAATTTCCTTGGGATATTCCCAATCCGTCAATTCTTTGAGATCAAATGCCTTTGGTTCTTTTCCTTGGTTGATAGTTAAAGCTCTGTAGTACATCTCCGCAAGCTCTTCAACATAGTTTGCTTTAAGCAATGCTTCCTTTGGATCTTTGTCCACTGCCACTGCACCATGGCTTTCCATAAGAATCAAATCAGCGATTTCTGCCGCTTTTGCCACTTTGTCAGCTAGGTCGACGGTTCCAGGCCTGCCGTACTCAGCAACAGGAACATAGCCTTCTTTTAACCCCAGTATGGCGCACTCATAAACAATAGCCGGAATTGGTTTGTTTACAATGGCGAAACTGGTGGCAAATCTGGAGTGGGTATGCGCAACGGCATTGATGTCCGGTCTTTTCTTGTACAGAGCAAGATGGACCAACAACTCACTGGTAGGCTTAAGTCCTGCCAATGATTCAATTACATTGGCTTCCAAGTCTACTATACAGATATCGTGATGAGTCATCTCTTCCCTGTCGATTCCTGAAGGAGTTACCGCAACATATCCTGTCTCTCTGTCTAAGATGCTAAAATTGCCTGCCCGGTGTTTGCATAGGCCAGATCTTTCTGCCTTTTGAGCAATATCGAGCACCTGTTTCTTTACTGATTCCATCATAGCTATTCCCCCTAAAATAATTTAATTATACTATATCAATTCTTTTATTACCTTTTCAAGTCTTATCTTTTGCTCGGGTCTTTTCATAGGTATGTCGTATTGCCAACAGTCAAATACATCTGCATCCTTTACTATTTCATCAATTGGCTCACCTATTATATTCTTGCTGCTGTGATTCTTTGCTGCTGTTGCAATGGTTTCAATTTCTTCTTCCGTAAAGTTTCCGCATTCTTCCAAAATCGACTTTACAGGTTCATAAGCTGCAGATGCATGGTTTTCTTGCAACCCCGTTACGATCCTTCCATAATCGTGAAGTATGCAAGCAATTGATGCAATCTCAGAATTCACGCCCCTTTTTTTCGCAAGTATCCTGCCTATTGCCGCACTGCTTGACATATGCACTATTTCAAAGTCTATAGGATATTCCCTTTCAAACTCTTTATCGTCATAATATCTTATTTTTTCAAGAAGAAGACCTTCTACCTTCATTACTCTGTTCAATCTCCATACCACCTTTTATTTATATATGATTCATCTTGATACTTAAGTTATTTTATCAAATATCGATTGTAAATAGAACTTGCTTTTCATATAATTTTCATCTATTTTACAAGTATATTGTATACCTGCATCCCGTATATTTTATTACCAACAAACCTCTAGTTATTTCCACAAAAAATCCCTTTTATTTTCTCGGATTAATTGACACTGACTTAGAATTATGGTATATATTTATTAGCACTCTAATACAGAGAGTGCTAATAAATACAATGCGAACAGGAGCGATCACTATGACAAAAAAAGCCTTCAAGGCAGAATCAAAAAGACTTCTTGACCTAATGATCAATTCAATCTATACCCACAGGGAAATTTTTTTACGAGAGCTTGTTTCAAATGCCAGCGATGCAATAGACAAGATCTATTATAGGGCTTTGACTGACGAGAATCTCAAATTCGACAAAGACAGTTATTTCATAAAAATAATTCCGGACAAGTCGAAACGAACATTGAAGCTTATAGATACCGGAATAGGAATGACAAAGGAAGAGCTGGAAGAAAATCTTGGCGTCATAGCAAAAAGTGGGTCTCTTTCATTTAAGTCTGAAAACGAGCTAAAAGACGGATACGACATAATAGGACAATTTGGCGTAGGATTCTACTCTGCTTTCATGGTGGCAGATAAAGTTACCGTGACCAGTAAATCACCCGACAGCGACAAGGCATGGAAATGGGAATCTGAAGGCGCTGAAGGCTACGTGATTGAAGAGGCCGAAAAAAACGAGCTCGGAACTGAAATTCTTCTTCACATCAAGGAAAACACCGAAGAAGAAAATTTTGACGAATATCTTGAAGAACATAGGCTTAAAAGCATAATCAAGAAATATTCTGATTTCATCCGCTACCCTATAAAGATGGATATATACACCAGCAAAAAGAAAGAAGATAGCGACGAATACGAAACCATAGTTGAAGAACAAACAATCAACAGCATGGTGCCTATATGGAGAAAGAACAAGAATGAGCTTTCGCAAGAAGACTATGAGAATTTCTACTCCGAGAAACATTACGGCTTTGACAAGCCTCTTAAGCACATTCACTTCACCGTGGACGGCGCAATAAGCTACAGATCCTTGTTGTTCATACCGGAAACAAAGCCTTTTGACTACTATACAAAAGAATACGAAAAAGGTCTTGAGCTCTACTCAAGCGGCGTCATGATAATGGATAAGTGCCCTGACCTGTTGCCCGACTACTTTGGATTTGTAAAAGGCCTTGTTGATTCCGAGGATTTATCCCTTAATATTTCAAGAGAGATGCTTCAACATGACCGACAGCTTAAGCTGATAGCCAAAAATATCAAGAACAAGATAAAAAGCGAGCTGTTGTCCCTGATTGAGAATGAAAGGGAAAAATACGAGAGCTTCTACGAGTCATTTGGAAGGCAGCTTAAGTTCGGAGTATATTCGGATTTCGGCACGAACAAGGAAGAGCTTAAAGACCTGCTGATGTTTAAATCTTCTAATGAAAAAAAATACGTGACCTTGAAGGAATATGTGGAAAGGATGCCTGAGGATCAACAGTATATCTATTATGCATCCGGTGATTCAATAGAAAAAATCGATAAGTCACCACAAATAGAAGCCGTCTTAGACAAGGGCTATGAGTTCTTGTATTTCACTGAAGAGATAGACGAATTTGCCATTAACGTCCTTATGAGCTATTCTGAGAAGGAATTCCGTTCTGTATCAGGCAAAGATACAGGGATAGAACCTGAAGACAAGGCCCTTGATGAAAAGATAAAAGAGGAAAGCGCCGATCTTTTAAAGGAAATGAAAGAACTGCTTAAGGAAAAAGTCTCTGATGTCAAGCTATCAACCAAGCTTAGAAAACACCCTGTCTGTCTAAGCTCTGAAGGAGATCTCACTATCGAGATGGAAAAAGTATTAAATACCATGCCTGATGGAGGAGGAGTCAAGGCAGAAAAAGTTCTTGAGATAAATCCTGACCATAAGATCTACAAATCCTTGATGGAAGCTCTTAAGTCCGACAGAGATAAGCTTTCACTCTATACAGACATACTCTACGATCAGGCATTGTTAATCGAAGGCCTTCCCATCGAAGATCCGGTTGACTTTGCAGATAAAGTGGCGAAGCTTATGGGTTAATCTATAAACATATACAAAAGCGATGAATCCGAATAATTGGGATTCATCGCTTTTTATATACAAGCATTCTATTTTACAATTTGAATTTTCCTATTGCCTCCTGAAGCTCCATTGCTAACTTGCTTAATCCTTCCGTGCGTTGCGTAAGCTCATCCATAGTCGCAGTCTGCTCTTCAACTGAAGCTGAAGCTTCTTGTGTGCCTGCGGCATTTTCTTCGGAAATTGCCGATAATGTCTCTATAACGGTAATAATCTCATCTTTTTTATTAGCCATTTCATTCATAGATCCATTTAGCTCTAAAAGCACATTATTCATGTTTTCTATTGCGTCTGAAATCCCTTCGAACTGAACGCCTGTCTCTTCAACGCTTTGAGTCTGAGCTTCTACTATGCCATTGACCTTATTCATAGTCTCAACTGCTCGGTTGGTCTTGTCAGTAAGGTCGTTTATGACCTTTACAATTTCATCTGTGAAATTATTCGACTGCTCTGCAAGTTGCCTGATTTCTTCTGCTACGACCGCAAATCCTCTGCCTGCCTCTCCTGCCCTAGCCGCTTCGATTGCAGCATTTAATGCCAATAGATTGGTTTGATCAGCTATGCTCTTTATCATCTTGCTGGCTTTTTCTATTCTTTCTCCGCTGTCTTTTGTTGCTTCTATAGCTGTCGAAACTTCATTTACAGCATTTTTGCTCTCATTGGCGTGTTCTATAAGCTGGCTTAGTATCACCAATCCTTTATTCTTGCTTTGATCCACTTCAGAAGATACATTGTTTAGGTTTTCAAGCTCTTCTTGATTGATGGCTACTAGCTCTCCTAATATATAAATGCTTTCAGAACCCGTCTCTGTCTCTCTTGCCTGATCGCCTGCGGCTCTTGCAATTTCTTCTATGGCTCTGGATATTTCTTGAGAGACTACAGAAGATTGCTGTATGCTAGTACTTAGTTCTTCAGAAGACGAAGCTACATCCTCAGCCGATCCCGAAACCTGAGCTATAAAGCTTCGCACCTGGCCAGTAAGCTTATTTAATGACAATGCTAACTTTCCTAGTTCGTCATTTGAAATAACTTGAATGTCTTTTACGCTGACATTGCCGTTTTCGTCTTCCTTTATGCCCTCAGCCATCAAGTTTATCTGTTTTACTATCTGCCTTAAAATTGCCACAGCTATAGATACGGCAATTAATATACCCACAAGATTTATCGCTGCCATTACCATCTGTATGGTACGGTATCTTTCATTTGCTAAATTATATTCATCCTCAGCAGTTTCAATCTGATAATCCACTAATAAATTAATATGATGTGAAATAGGATCGATTTGTTGGTACAGATCATTTTCTATGTAGCTTACCAATGCATCTATATCTTGATCATTTATAATTCCTCTTAGCCTTCCTATTGATAAATTAGCTTGACCGAATAATGCCTCGGCATCTGAGACCAGCTTTAATTCTTGCTCGCTCAACTCCATCTCTTTGTATTCATTCCAAAGCTCTTTTATCGCATCCTGTGAACTATCAACTTCACTTAGTCCTTGATCCCAATTAAATTCACCGCTTCTCACTTTATGTGCTGCATCAACTATATTGACAGCATACAAATCTGCTATAGTTTTTAACTTTTCCATAGGCACTACTTTATCTGCATAAACATTTTCTACCCCTTGGTTAGCCATCCTTATTCCATTAACCGCATAAATCCCAGATGCAATTGTTACTGTAAGCATAACAAGGACTAAAACCACCAATTTTACCCTGATAGATAAATTATTAAACCCACTCCTAATATTGCCTTTTCTTTTTCCCGTTGACTTTTCTTTACTCGCATTGACTTTGTCTCTTTTTTTCATTTGTCCAAGCACTCCCTCCGCTAAATGTGTTCGCTTCGCTAATTCCCCTGACTAATACGTTTTCATTATGCATACCAAGTTTTATATCGGCTGTTTTAAATTAAATTTAATACTATAAAAGAAAAAATCGGTGCGAACTTTACATTCGCACCGATTTTATTAAATCCAATTATTTTTCAAGCACTTCCATCAATTCTTTAATGGTATCTTGAAGCTTCACTCCCGTCAAGAAACTCCTGCCGTTTATCACAGGAACGCCGCTTCCTTCCGGAATCTGAGTCGTGCTGACTATGACATCCGGCTTCAAAGTCTTTGCTTTTGAAAGAGCTTCTGTTGCTTTGCATTGCACCGTCATGCAGTCGATTCCTTTTTCTTTGCAAATTTTTTCAATCTTCTTAGCTACCACTGTTGATGTAGCAATAGCAGTCCCACAAGCCACAAGTATTTTTTTTGCCATTGTATAACCTCCTTATTACTCTCCTCTTTGTGCTACATATTATAAATACCCAAAATTTTTGTATTTAATAATCAATTTTAGAATTATTCTTTAGAGGTCTATCGAGGCTTGACTCAAAAGCTTGCATCATAAGTGCCGCTACGCATGCACCAGGGTCATAAAGAGTCTTTGAAGCTTCTCCTCTCGTTGCAGCTCTACCATGCACCGCAATCATTCCCTTTGTTTCCTCAAAGCCGCGCTGAGAGCTAATTGAGGCTTTTCTGGCTGCTTCCTTTAAGCTTTCTTCATTATTAATTGACTTTTTCAATGACTGTATCGCAGGATTCAAACCATCTATAAAAGTTTTTTCTCCAATATTTGCTTTACCTCTTGATATTACCCCCTCCTGGTAGCTTTCAAAGAGCAACCCTATTTCTTGCAAATCTAAGTTGTTTTTGCCCTTTAAAGCCTTTCCTGCAGACATCAATCCAGAAGCCATCAATGTTCCCATTGTCGATGGTACTGCTGAAGCCATTTTTTTGCCTGCAATATACAAAAGCTTGCCCGCATCTTGTTCTTCAGTGTCTTTTATAGCTTCGTAAGCAGCTTTAAAACCATCGCTCATGGTAAGACCTAGGTCTCCATCTCCTACAATACTATCAAGATCTATCAGATATTCTTTGTTTTCTTCCATAATATCGCTAATCTCTTTAAGCAGCCTTACTAAATATCCAGATTTCATAAACCTCCTCCTCTACTGTTTGAAAAACGGCGTGTAAGCAGGATAATCAATGAGTTCCTTAAGTTCATCGTCAAGTTTAATAAGGGAAATAGAAACTCCTGCCATTTCAAGGGCTGTTGCATATTCCCCAACAAAATATTTGTGAACTTCAATCCCTTTTTCATTAAGGATTTGGTTTACTTTTCTAGTTACAATGTATTGCTCATCCAGCGTCGTTGCTCCCAAACCGTTTATTAATACCGCAACCTCATCACCATTTTTGTACGGCTTATCTTGGAGTATCTTTTCCAGCATTTCTTCAACGATTTGATCTGCCGGCTCAAGTTTTCCTCTCCTTATTCCTGTCTCGCCGTGTATTCCCATTCCTATCTCCATCTCGTCCTCTTTAATTGAAAACCCTGCTTTCCCAACTCTAGGAACTACACAAGGAGTTAGCGCCACACCCATTGTCCGTACATTATCTGCGGCTTTTTCAGCGACTCTTTTGACATTATCAAGGTCCATCATCTTATCAGCAGCTGCACCGGCACATTTGAAAACAAAGAATATCCCCGCGACTCCTCTTCTTGTATTCTTCTCTCCCGGTGAAGCCGGTCCTGCGGATGCCACATCCTCGCCTGCTACTACGCTTTCTACTCTAATGTCTGATTCAAAGTCCGCCATTTCTGCCGCCATGTCGAAATTGAATATATCTCCGTTATAATTCCCGTAAATATATAGCACTCCTGAACCGCTATCTATTTCCTTCGTCACCTCAAGCATCTGTTCTGCACTAGGAGATTGGAACACATCTCCAACTGAACAACCATCTAAAAGCCCTTCTCCTACATATCCAAGGAACAAAGGAAGATGGCCGGAGCCTCCACCAGTGGCAAGTCCCACTTTTCCTTCTTTCTTCTTCTTTGTAACTAGGCATTGAAAATCGTCATTTACATAAGTGACCATCTCTGAATGAGCTGTATAGATGCCTTCAAGCATTTCATTTAAATAGTTTCTCGGATCATTTATAATTTTTTTCATAGAATTCACCTCATGTTTTTTTAAAGCTCCATATGCTAAATATCTAGTTCTTTTACTTATTGGCAAACTTTATTTCTTTTGGGTACTCCCATTGCTGAAGTTCTTCTTGCGGGAATGAATCCGGTTCTTTGCCGCCGTTGGCAGTCAGCGTCCTATGGTAAAGCTCCGCAAGCTCTTCTACATATGCTGCTTTCAGAAATGCTTCATAGATATCCTTATCTACAGCTACAGCCCCGTGCATTGCCAGCAAAAATGCATCCGCTTCCTTTACAGCATCAACGACGCTTTCAGCCAGTGCCGGCGTACCAGGTCTTCCATAAGGCGCAACCGGCACCCTTCCTTTGGTCAATCCCATTCCCGCTACTTCGTAGACTATAGCAGGTATAGGTTTTTTAAGAACTGCAAAGCTTGTAGCAAATACCGAATGAGTATGTGCTACTGCCAAAACATCTTCTCTGGTTTTGTATATCATCAGGTGCATCAAAGATTCGCTTGTAGGTCTTAACCCTGAAAGGTTTTCTATTACATTTGCATCTAGATCCATAACCACCATGTCTCGTGGCGTCAATAACTCTCTATCTACGCTTGTAGGCGTTATGACCACATAGCCCGTCTCCTTATCCCTTGCGCTGAAATTCCCTGATTTATGTTTGCACAGGCCATCTCTTTGTGCTCTTTTCGCAATATCGCAAACTTCCTTTTTCAATATCTCTAACATTTGAATCACTCCTTTATTTTTGAGTTACAAGCTCTAATATATCATCAATATTTTTTGCTTTTCTTAATTTTGCCAGACTCCTTTTGTGTTCAAGAATCCTGTTGAGTTTATCCAATGCATTTAAATGTATAGTAGTATCAGGAGTTCCCAAAACTATTATTATATCAGCATCCAAATAGCCTCCAACCGAAATTCTTTCCGGCAACTTCACTAATCCCATTCCAACTTGATTTACTCCGTCATTTACGCTTCCATGAGCGATTACTACACCATCAGCAATCATTATATAAGGTTGATCGTCTTCGATGATTTCAATCATCCTGCTCAGATATCTAGGTTGAAATGCCTTCGATTTTAGAAGCGGCAATGAAGCGATTTTTATCGCCTCTTTCCAGTCTACAGTTTCATCAAGTATTTTTACTGTTTCAAAAGTAAGCAAATCTTCTAATATTATGTTCAATGATAGTTCTTTATTCAAAGCATTGTTAAATGCTTCGTCATTTTTCGAGACAGGCAAGCTTATATATCTTTCGAGCTCTCTTACGAGCTGTTCCCTATCTTTTATATCTGCATGTTCTTCAATTATCGCCAACAAGGATTCAGTTTGAATCTTATGAAGATTTATGCCTTCAAGCTCTTGAAAAACTTTTTCTCTAAAGGCCTGTTTACTACTTTGATTAAGAAACGGCTTAACAATGAATTGTACTTTGTCGGTTTCAAGTCTTATAGTCGAAAAAACAATGTTGAAGCTTTCTGCATGTTCGTAAAATCCCCTTGCTGAAAGGCACTTTGTAAATTCAATCTCCGGAAAAAGTTCTTTCAATGTTATAAACAAGAAGTTTGATACCGATACGCCATTTGTACACACTACTACTGCTTTTCTTCTGGACTCGACAAAGTCCAAGAGCCCCTCTCTTCTAAGCCAAGACCCTAATAGAACAGTCAAATATACTAGTTCTTGATCAGGTAGCTTTCCCCCTAGTAATTTTTCAAAAGGAACAACTGATTTTGAGACTATTTCATGTAGGTATTTATGCTGTGGCAAAACCATGTCAGTAATATCCGTCTCTATATGATAATTGTACTTTATTCGATAGAATGCAGGCTTACAGTGCTGTATGAGCGCTTCTTGAAGTTTATCGGCTTCATTTATCTTTACGCAGCATATATTTTCAAAATTCTCTATAACATCTCTAGTAGCTAAAACCAAGTTATCTTCCACTTCTAATCTATTCTTATCCAGATGATGAATGTTAGAAATCTGAATCTGTGCTGTCAAAAACATCCTCTCTAAAGGATCGTTGATTTTATATCTTGAAGCCAGTTCGCTTATTGTCGAATATTCTGTCGTTCCAACCATATGGTGAAATGGCTCCGGCAACTGACTCAATGTTTTCCCTTGAGTAATTCTGCATATCACAAGATACAATATGTAAGGAAGCTCCTGCACCCTTTGGTCTGTAAAACGCATTTCCAGTTTGGATTCGATTTTTTCAATTTCTTTTTCAATCTCTTTTATCTTTTGATCTTTTATTTTGCAAAACCTAATTATTGTGTTTTCTCCATTAGGAAGATCCAAAAGCTTTTTTATTACGTTGATCAAAAGCTGTCTTTTGGAATATTCAGATCCTAAAAGAGTATATCCATCGCTTCTGCTGTAAAATAATTTTATATTAAAATTAGCTAAAAACTTTTGAAGTTTCTTCATATCTGACATCAGCGTATTCTTGCTTATTTCCAACTCGCTTGTAAAGTGGTAAGTTGAAAGCTCCTCGCTGCTTATTAATATAATGAGAGCAAGTATAAGCATACGTTCATCTTGGGTATAAGAGTAGTTGCCATCTATCGCTTCATTTTCATCAGATTTATACTCTTCAATCACAGAGAGAGGGATATTGAATTTACCTGTTTTAAGTCGCGTTATCTTCTCTAAACCGCTATCGGCCAGGTAGTCATTTATTTTTTTTATAGTATAGCTCAGCTGCTTTCGAGATAAGACGAGCTGCTGTTCTATATCTTTGCCTGTCGCAGCCGGATTGTCGACTATAGCCTTTAAAACCAAACAACTTCTCTGATCCAGATACACGATATCCTCTCCTTAAAACAAATTGCACAACTAAATTTTAATCCCCGGAGACTCTGCCGGAAAATCCAAAAGCTCTTTTAATTCAGCATCCAATTTCATTATTGTAAGTGCCACTCCATTCATATCCAGCGAAGTTACATAATTTCCTATAAATACTTTATAAACTGCTGGTCCTTTACTTGTTATTTGCTTTTCAATTTCATCGTAAAGCAAATAAAGTTCCATAAGAGGAGTAGCGCCCAGCCCCGATATTATAACAGCTATCTCTTCGTCTTTTGAAAGCTCTATATCATCCATGACAGCACTAGTCATCTTGCTTGCAATAACATCTGCCTTCTCTAAAGCGCCTACATCCGTACCCGGCTCGCCATGATGCCCTATTCCAAATTCCATCATTCCTTCTTCTATTGAAAAATTAGGGGTTCCGACTGCGGGAATAGTACATGGAGACAACCCTATGCAAACGCTTCTAGTATTGTCTACAGCCTTTTGAGCAGCCTGTATAACTTCTTCCAAATTGCCCCCTAACGCAGCTTTTGCTCCTCCTATTTTCCACATGAAGACTCCACCGGCTATTCCATGTCTTTTTTCCTTGGATTCCTTGGGCGAAGAAGCCACATCGTCATTTGCCGTTACGTATCTTACGGTCACGCCGTCATCCTCAGCCATTTGAATAGCCATCTTTACATTCATATTGTCACCGGCATAGTTTCCGAAAAGACAGGCGACTCCTTCTCCAGAATCAGCTTCCAAAAAGGCATCGTAAAACGCTTGAGCAGTAGGCGAAGAAAAAACTTCGCCTATTGCCACCGCATCCATCATGTTTTTACCTACATATCCTAGAAAAGCCGGTTCGTGTCCGCTACCCCCACCTGTTACCAATCCCACTTTGCCTTTTACAGGTGCACTTTTATATTTTACCACATGATCATTTTTTTCAGATACTTCGACCATATCCCCATGAGCTTTTACAAATCCTTGAAGCATATCCTCTACAACATAATCAGGATTTTTAATAATTCTTTGCATATTATTGCCTCCCAGCATATCAACTAGTAATTTTGATAATAGATTTTGCAAATGATTTAAGAATCAAGTTGCATGACGTTGCTCCTGCATCTTGGAATCCCCTTGATCGTTCTCCAAGCCTGCTCGCCCTTCCTATTTTTGCGACCATGTCTTTTGTAGACTCCAGTCCTTCATCTGCGGATTCGGCCATAGAATTGAGAGCTTCTATCATATTCTTATTCATATTTATCTCATGGACGTATTTTTTTACAGCCGGATCCAATACATCCATTAAAGTTTTGTCTCCCGGCTTTGCTGAGCTGATTGAAGCAATATTACTATAGGCTTTTTCCAGCATATCTCCTACTACTTTGGAATCTATGATATCTTTGTCTTTAGACACTGTGGCCATTCCTCTGAAAAGATTTCCGTATAGAGGTCCCATGGAACCTCCTATCTTGCCCATTAGCATCTTACTTAAAACCATCAACCCTTCGCTCATATTGTAATCGCTATGTTTTTTAAGTTCCTCTTCAGCCATCGTAAATCCTTTGCTCATGTTTATTCCATGATCCCCGTCGCCTATCGCTCCGTCAACTTTGCTGAGATAGTCCCTGTTCTCCTGGATTGTTTTAATCAAGTCATTTACTAAGCTTATTCCTTCTTTGTTCGTAAAATTCATCTTCTACCTCCGATTAATGATGTACTATTCAGCTGAAATCTCCTCAATGAGCTCTTCTGCTTCATCTTCTCTTGCTTCTTTCATAAGGTCCCTGTAGTACATTACAAAACCGATTATCCAAGCTATAAGAACTAACAGTGGTATGAAGTTCCCATCTTTTATCATAAATACATGAGACATTGCGTATGAAAATACCGGTCCATCAATTGCGCTATTTGATATTAACTCCCCTGCTTGAAGAGATACTGCTCCTGTAAGGTTTGCTAGTTCTGTCATATAAGGCGCAAAAGCAGTTCCTATCCATAAAAATGCAGGGACTCCAATAACACATAAAACGAACATCCTCAACAAATTTCCTCCAGTTACCAAAAACGCCGCTACTGCTATTGGTATATTTATGATTCCTGCAAAGGGAAGTATCTGGTTGCCTGGCAAGAACATGGAGAATATCAAAGTGATCGGCACAGTAAATATTACTGCAAGCCATATCTCATTTGATCCGCCTAGAAAAGGCCAGTCTAGCCCTACGATCAGTGTCCTGCCTTCAAACTTTTTATTCATAAATGCGCTTACAGCCTCTGAAATTGGAGCTAGCGCCTGCATAAAGTACTTGGTAATTACCGGAAATAGAGTTAGCGCTGTTGCAGCCTGAACTCCTAAAACAAGGATTTCAGATACAGAATACCTAGCTACCACACCAAAAAGACATCCCAGTATAAATCCAATAACATGATTCTCGGCAAATATCCCTATTTTATCTTTGAGAGCTTCTGCATCAAACTTCCTATCGAAGAACGAAAATCTTTTAAGAAATGCATCAAACGGATAAAGTATTGCTCCGAAAAAAATCATCTTATGGGTACAAGTCACTCCCGGTATCCCCGATAATTTTTCTATTCTATTTTGATGGGCATCCGCTGCCTTAAGCTCAAATATAATCTGAACTGCTGCTACCAAAAATGCCAACGCTATACTTTTCGTTATACCAGCTACTGCAATTGCAGTAAATATCTTTCCCCAGACGTTCCAAAGATCTGCATTGAAAGTATTTGTCTTATTAATTACAAGCATCACAACATTAATCACTATCATCAAAGGGAACATCAAAAATGCATATGGCCAAGACCATGATATAGTAGCCATCGTAGTCCATCCGCCATCTATGATAGGAAGAGATACTCCTGTCGATTCAAGCATCGCTTCAGCTGCCGGGCTTATTATCCCAATCATAAAACCTATCAATAAGCTCATGCCTGTAAACGCCACACCTAGTGTTACCCCAGATGATACTGCATCTTTAAACTTCATTCCTACAAGCAAACCTGCAATAATAATGATAATCGGCACGAAAACTGACGCACCCATTCCAAGTAAATAGTCTACAATATTTCCTAATAATTGCATTTATATCACTCCAACTCTTTATTTTTAGTTATTGTGCTCCTACTTTAATGCGTCTATCAACTTCTTTAGTTCTTCCTTTTCCCCCATGCCTGTTAAAAATGCTATCCCATTGATGACAGGTATAGGATATTCTTTCTTGACTTTAGTTATTGCAATATAAGCTGCGCTGCTATCCATATACCTATCTACAGATTTCAAATCCACAGCTTCCACTTTTGCATTAACTTTGTTTTCTTTTAACAGTCTTGTCACCTTGCTTGCTACAGTCTGCGACGTGGCTACTCCGCTGCCACATGCAACGATTACAGTTTTCATGATTTTTTACCTCCTGTTTTAATTTGCTTGAGATTTGGGCTCTGTATCAAACCCTTCCATCGACAATATCAAATTCATGTACTCCTTTTCTGTCTCGGCAGTTAAAAATTTATTCATTAATTCTGTTTTTTGAAAATTTTCAATCAACATCTGAAGAAGTTGTATATGCTCATTTGATCTGTTGAACCCCAACATGAATATAAATCTCACATCATGTTCCACTTCATCATTTCCCATTTCGTTCCATTTTACAGGTGCCTTTAGCCTTGCAGCTGCTATAAACGGCCTTTTGATATGCATCGGGTCTGTGTGCGGAATCGCTACTGAGTATGGCTCTATAGGCAAAGCCGTAGGAAAATCTTTTTCTCTTTTCTTTATTGCTTCCAAAAAGCTGTCTTCTACAAATCCTTTTGATTTTAATTCTTCAGCCATTTTTTGAAAAAACTCTTCTGAATCTTTTGCTTCCATATCCAATTGGATCAATTCCTCATAGATCATATTGGTTTTCACTGCCTTCACTCCTTGTACTTGCTGTCAAAATATATTTGGTGAAATTCACCTTCAGTATGCGCATACCGTTTGACATGTTTTATTGTAGCTTCATTATATCTTCGCAGTATTTCATTTTCAATTCATATTGGGATCGATTAATGAGCAGCACATTGAGCATTGTTGTGATGATCAATTGCTTTGAGCATCTGTTCACCGGCAGCGACTTCATATTTCCTTCACAATTTTATATTATAATCGCACCAGAACTCAAACCCAAAAACCGGAGGTTATCATGGCAAACAACATCAAAATTAAAATCTATGACATGAGCTGCACATCTTGTGAAAAGAAACTCGAAAAAGAAATAAGCCTAATGAATGGGGTGAAAAGCGTAAGAGCAAGCTTTAAAGGCGAGTACGCTCAAGTAGAATACGATGAGTCAATGTGTTCACAAAAGAACATAGAGGAAGCTATAGTCAAATTGGGATATCGCCTTGAAAAGTCTTCAGATCATAGGTTTATAGGTATGGTACTCATAGTAGGGGCAATAATGCTTTTAGGTTTTCAGACCGCGGGGTTCGATATGGAATCCATGCTTCAAGGCGCTTCATATGGAGTGCTATTTTTGGTAGGTATCCTTACTTCTCTTCATTGCGTTGGCATGTGCGGGGGCATCATGCTTTCTCAAAGCGTTTCAGATATGAAATCAGACAGCAAGATACAATCGATTAAACCCGCTGCGTTTTACAATATCGGTCGAGTAGCCTCTTACACCATTCTTGGAGGACTTGTAGGAGCTGTTGGCTCGATATTTTCCATATCCATAGCTGCAAGAGCAGGCATACAAATTTTTGCCGGTATATTCATGATAGTGATGGGCTTTAATTTAGCAGGATTCAGCTTTTTCAAAAAAATTAATCTTCGACTACCGGCGTTTTGCGCGAAAGGCAGTTCCTTTAAATCACCTTTTATAGTTGGACTCCTAAACGGTTTTATGCCCTGCGGGCCTCTACAGACAATGCAGCTGTTTGCCCTTGCTGCCGGCAGCGCATCTCGTGGTGCCTTATCAATGTTTTTTTTCTCATTAGGCACAGTCCCTCTTATGGTATCCTTTGGAGCTTTATCAGGATTGTTGAGCAAAGGAAATACCAAGAAAATCCTTAAGTTAAGCGGTGTTTTGATTATCGTGTTGGGCCTTATAATGGGCAATAGAGGATTTGCTCTTGCAGGAATAGAGGTAAACCCTGTGAAAGTTTTTGCAAATGAACTGTCAAGATTCAAGGGCGGATCCCAAAACAGTGCTGTATCTGCTCGTATTGAAGATGGCGTTCAGGTAATTGAGATGACTGCAAGCAACAGCGGATATGCTCCAAACGCATTTTATGTGCAAAAAGACATTCCTGTAAGATGGATCATCAACGGAGAACAGATCAACTCGTGCAACAATGCAATTGTCGCACGAAGCATCGGATTAGAACAAAAACTTCTTTCCGGAGAAAATATAATCGAATTCACTCCTGGAGATGAGGACATAAATTTCAGCTGCTGGATGGGCATGATCCGCGGAGTGATATTAGTCGTAGATGATATAAATAAAGTAGACCCCGAGTCAGAAAATGCTGCCATACCTCCCCAATCATCAGGTCCAAGCTGTTGCGCAGTTCCAGTGGATGACCAATCTGATGAGACAATTCAAAGCATTTACGGAGATGACATCAGTGCTGTTCCTACTGAATTCCTTATTGAGAAACAGGACCCCGACACCGGCAAAATCTATATCGACGGAATAGGATATGAGCTACAGCCATTGGTTGGAATAGTTCAAACCGGAAAAGAGCTTACATTGGAATTTAATTTCTCGGAATTTATCGACAGAGAAGACTCCTACTATATCATCAACAATGAAAACGGATCAATTTTAGAATCATTTACTGTCTCAGGGAAAACCGCCACGGCAAACCTTACTCCAGATATGCCGGGAACCTATCTCATAGCAAAGAATCAATCTCTGATAGGAATCATTCATGCAGAAGATAATCCGGAAAACCTTGATATCGAATCCATCCGACGCTTATACTTCGACTAGAAAAATTAAAGCTGGAGGCATTTTAGCCTTCAGCTTTTTTATTTGCACCTTATGCTTTTTTCTGTTTTTTTTCATTAGTCTGCCCATTTTTGCCCTTATTCAGGTTACAACAGTCCAGCCTATTGCTTCCGAAATTTTTCTTGTTTTGTTCTGCAAGCTTCTCCAGATACCTTTTGATTAATTTTCTCATTCATCTTACCTCCACTATCTTTTGATGAGCATATCGTATCAAAAAAATATAAAGATAGGATAAAGCTTAAGCTTTTGCCTGAAAAATCACGCGAAAGACACTTCCTTTTCCGACAGTGCTTTCAACAGTCACTGAAGCCTTATGATATTCTAAAATTTTTTTAGTTATAGACAACCCTAATCCGTTGCCTTCTATCTTATTTCTGCTTTTATCATCCCTATAAAGTCTTTCAAATACGTATGGCAAATCTCCCTCAGATATACCTATTCCAGTGTCTTTTATGACAACTGCAGGCCTGTCATTGATTTTTTGGAGAAAAACTTCCACACGACCTCCCTTGACATTATATTTTATCGCATTGGATATTAAATTGATAAAGACTTGCTTAAGCTTGCTTTTATCTGCAAATACTGCAACATCTTCTTCCGCAAATAATTCAAGTGTTATATCGCCAGACTTTGCGGTAATCTCATATTTTGAGCAAACTTCTTGTAAAATCATCTTCAGACTCGTTTTTTGAAACAAAAACTCTGTTTTTTGATTTTCCAAGTCGTTTAACGAGTTTAAGTTTTCCAAAAGCTTTCCAAACCGTATTACTTCATCGTTAATCATATCCAGGTTTTTTTCACTGATGGGTATGATCCCGTCAATCATAGCTTCAATATTGTTCTGCAGAATATTCAATGGATTTCTGATTTCGTGAGATATGTCGGATATAAGCCTTTTTCGGAGCTCGTCTTGTTTTTCCAATTTTTCCGCCAAAGTATTTATACTGTTTCTAAGCATTTCAATCTCAACAATTTGACTTTTACCAACTATGACTCCTCCATATTCTCCTTTCGAAAGCGCAATAGATTGGCTCGCCGCTCTTTTTACAGGTTCAGAAAAATGTTTTGAGATATATAAACCCAGCAGAAAAGTCGCTATAATCGTTATTATACCGCTTATTAAAATGCTGTTGTTCACAGCTCTGATAAACTCGACGTCCGAACCGGTCAGCAACAGGGCAGAATACTGTCCTATTTCTACGAACCCTACGACCTCACCTTTATGCTTAAGCTCATAAACCTGAGTCGTGTATACGCCGCTATCTTCCACCGGCATGGCATCTAGATTTACCCTGCTTCTTACATCATATGGGTCCATCCCCCAAATGATATTTTTATCTTCATCCAGCAGCGTCAAGCAATAGTTTCCCATGTAAGCTTCGTGCAGAGCGCTCATGCCTGAATTTTCGCTCCACTGGCCTTCAAGGGCAAATTCAGCTTCTAGGCTGTTAATTATCTGATTTCGCCTGTCTTCTTGGGCGCTTTCAATATATTTATTAAATTTATCTTTTACAGTATAATTTACGAATGCTCCTACTAAAAGCACCGATACAAATGAACACACAAAAAACATGATTCCAAGCTTTTTTCTAAACGTCTGCATCTTTTTTGCCTCCAAATTTATATCCCGCTTTTATTACAGTCAAAACATATTTCGGATTTTTGGTGTCTTCCTCTATCTTTTTTCTTATGTTTTTTATATGAACATCCACTGTTCTATCAGTGCCATCAAAATCCATTCCGAATACGCTGTCAATTATTCTTTCTCTTGATAGTACCCTTCCTTTATTAACCACTAATTCACTCAACAATCCATATTCATTGTTAGTTAGATTTATTTCTTTATTTCCAACCAGAACCAGCCTTCTTCCATGATCTATCTTCAAGTAGCCATCATCATAAAGAGGTTTTTCTTCCTTTGGAAATCTTCTGAACAGGGCATTGACCCGGGCACAGAGCTCTCTAGGACTAAAAGGCTTCACGAGATACTCATCCGCACCGATATTTAATCCTTGAATTTTGTCATCTACAGTTCCTTTAGACGTAAGCATGAAAATATAAACTTCTGATCGGTTCCTCAGATTTTTACAGATTTCCACACCCGATAAGCCCGGAAGCATTAAATCCAATATTACAAGGTCATATTTATCATCATCGAAAAGCTTCAATCCTGATTCCCCATCTTGTGCACCTTCTACAAAGTATCCTTCTCTTTCCAGATATGATTTTATTACTTTTCTTACACTTGATTCATCTTCGATAATAAGAATTTTTTTCAATCAAATTCCTCCAAATCTAATATATTATTAATTATATCATCTTTGTAGTGTATAGTGTATTATTTTAATTGTTTTACGAATTTTATGCTTTTAATGTATAATGAAATAAAGGAGGTGCAATAGTGAAACGTATTGGAGGAAATTTTTTATTCGGCATTTTAATATTACTATTTGGATTGGCGTTGCTCTTTAACAATTTAGGAATCGCAGATATTGATATTGGGGATATCATATCGACTTGGTGGCCACTTTTTGTTATCGTTGCAGGTTTAAGCTTGCTTCTTAACCACGGAAGCAAGGGAGAGGTTCTATCAGGTATATTTATTTTGTTTGTGGGCGTAGCTTTGCTGCTAGGAAATCTGGACATCTGGAACATTAATCTTTCATTTGTCTTCAAGCTATTTTGGCCTACCATTTTAATTCTTGTAGGAGTTTCATTTTTAACCGGAAGAAGAGGCAGCGGAAAATCCAATTATGCCATAATGGGAGGAATAGAACGCAACAAGGAACCCTGGACTTTGGATGAAACCGGCTTCGTAGCTTTTATGGGAGGAATAGAGCTGAATTTCAAATACGCAGAGATTCCTGATGGAGAAACCGTAATCGATCTGACTGCAGTAATGGGGGGAATAGAAATAAAAGTTCCTAAAGACATAGACGTCGAATGCAAGGGATCGGTCATATTGGGTGGTTTGGAGATGCTCAGCAGGTCTACAGGTGGTATTGTAGCAAGCACCAGCTCGTCACAAAAGGGTTCCGGAGAATCAAACAAAAAACTTCGCTTTTATTGCCGTGCTATCATGGGCGGTATCGAGATCAAAGCTATCGATTAAAAAAGCTTCGGATTTTTTCCGAAGCTTTTTAATCTTTAAAGACCATAGGTTACTATTATATTTTCATCCAACACCCTAAATGTGAAGCTTTCTGTTATAAAAAGCCTTACATTCTCATCATCATGAGATTCGTATCCTATTGAAAAGTCCTGTCCAATCGTAAGTTCAAAATTTTCGTTGTCAAAAGGAATTAAAAATGCTCCTTCTACGACTGAACTGAAAAGAATCTTTCCGTTTATCAAAGACTCGATCCTCTTAATCAACGGATAGCCTTGCACATCTTTATTAAGTCTTTTATATGCTTCTTCTCCAACGATCAAAGCGAATGGTCCTTCTTCAAAATTTTGTCTCAGTACGATCAATCCTTGCGAAATCGACTCCATAATTGAAGAACCATCATTTCCAAATGATAGCTTCTCATTTGCAGAAGCTTTTTCAAGTCCTTCTATCTTTCCGGCTGAAAATCCTTTGAATACTGCATTTTCTTCAAACTCTGCAATTTTTTTAACAGCATCTTCCAAATTGCCTAAGTCTATATCCTTAGCTCCCCTTGTAATATTGTCTAGCTCCCACCTGCTAAGGCTAAAACTGACTCTAGCCTCTACCAATGGCTTGACTTTGAAAACACCGGTTTTTACATCTTCTGCTCCTTCAATAAGCTCAAGACGACCCTCAGATAAGGTGGTATAATCCCAACCCTTCGGTCCGTTTACTTTCACTGCCTTTCTTGCTGTAAGTCGGCTTTTAAGCACTTCTTCCGCCCTTGAATCTATTTCATCCCACGCCGATTGTGCAAGAGGCGCCATGTTTCTTTTTAACATATCCATAGTTTTTTCTCCTTCCTACTATTTTAGATCTCCAATATTAATGCCTGAAGATTTATTTATACCTTCAGACCCTTGATTTTCTTCTGCTTCCAGCACAGATCCCTCTGCAAAGAGGTAGGTTTTGAGTTCGTCGTCCCACTTGTCCATATTCCTTCTCAACCACTCGATAGTCATGCATGCATGCTCGATTTCTTCGTCTCTGTTGTGTGCCATAATTTCTTTAAGTTCCGGATCATTAGTTCCATTAACTCTTTGATTATACCAATCTACAGCTTCAAGTTCTTCTTTCAAGCTATTGATTGCCCGGGAAATATCCCTTGTTTTCTCATCTAAGCTTTCAAAAGGTTCGTGATATTGTGACATGGTTTTTTCCTCCTAACAGTAGCTTCATTTAGTATCACTAATAATATTACCCATTCTTTTTTAGAATAATCGAATATAATCTTAATTTTTTGCTAAACCTATCTTCCCATTGCAAAAAGCCCAAATTATAAGGTTTGGGCTGTCTTACAATACTATTCACTTTTGTTTTGCCAAGTTACGATACAGCATTTCTGTTTTTATCCGTGCATCGAGTTATAAAAAATCCTACAAACAAACCAAGGATAGCTCCGGCAAAAACATCTGACGGGTAATGAACAAAAAAGTAAATCCTTGAAAATCCCATTAAGACTGCCGCCATCCATATCATCATTTTATGCTTTCCAAATTTGTCTGCTAGTACAGCTGCAGCAGCAAAAGACGATGAAGTATGCCCAGACGGAAGAGAATACCCTGACGCATGGACCATCGCCATATCCAAAAATCCGTACTCCACAAATGGTCTCTCTCGGCCAATAATAGGCTTTAATCCAAATTCACCCAACAAAGTCACAATCGCCAATGCTATGATAACTGCAAACCCTGTTTTTCTGTACTTTGGACTGACCGCAAGCAAAAATGATATCCCTATCCACAAAAAACCCTTGTTTCCCAAAGTGGAAATCATATAAAAGAAATAATCCCACACTATGGAAAAGTCAATGCTTTTAATCCACAACAAGAGCTCAAGATCAATGTTTTTAATTATATCTATCATTAAATTACCACCTTAAGAACCTGTATTCATGCAAAAATCACGGCTCATAAGGATCCTCCTCGTAGTCAAACTCCGGTTTTTTCTTTGTAGATTTATTTGTAAAACAATCGAGTTTTGATCTTCTCCTGTTTATTTCCGATAGCACATCGTATTCGTCTTCTTCATAGTCAAATTGTTTATTAAAATAATTACCGTTTGTCATAAAACATTTCCTTTCGCTTCACATCATTGCTTTGTAATTAATATTATATCATAAAACAAGGCGGATTAAGCCTCCGATGCTTTTCCCATCGTCGGTCGCGTGCGCTCACCCATAGAAAATATAACTTTTTATAATGCAAGCATATAAAAACCATATTTTCTACGAGCTAATCCGCTTAACGCGAATATTATATCATAAAAACAAATCCATCTGTCAATAACTTGTGAAAATGTCTCTTTTTTATAAAGTAATTATTTTGAGAAAATGTCTTTTTTTCAGTCTGCCTCATATTAAATTGAGACAGACTGTTGTTTTTCAAAGAATAATTCGTAAAGAAACTTCAGAGACAGGTTGTAATCTTCTGCCCACCAGATATTTTTCCACCGGTCAGATCCGTGAATTATATGTGGAGTGATTTGTTTGGTGATATTTTTACTTACCGACTTTTCTTTGGTGTTTTTATTTTGAGGCTTTATGTAACGGATGACATCATAAGTTTGATCCTTGTAACTGACCCGTATACCAAATCTCGGATTTACAAGAACTTCAATCTCTTTCCTGGAAGAGATGACAGGGAATCCTTTGTCAAGGATCTGAAAGCATCTGTTCTTGAATGAAAATGTACCTGCATTATCGGTCTTGCGATTATGTTTGATACATAAAATTTCGTCAATGTCGACTTTATTGCCAAGAGGAACAAAAATTGACTCACCTTCAGGTTCTACAGAGAATTTGATGTTGAACATGTGCCGATATTCTAGCTCTAGAAACTGGTTTGCTTGTTCTACTGTACGAATTTTACGTTTGGCAAACTCTACAGGCAATCTGCCCTGCAGGGTATCCCACATCCTTTCAACTCGGCCCTTGGCTTGAGGGGATTTGGCAAAAATGATATCTATGCCCAACTCATTCATAGATCGGCCAAACTGGGTCAGGTTGACTGTTTGGCCGGCAATAAGTTCCTCGACCGTCAGTTTTCCCGTTTTAGGAGACCGGAAGATGGTGTGGTTGTCTGAGTAAAGGCTCTGGGGAACGCCAAAGTCTAGACAACACTGACGCATGGTTTCCAAGTATCCGAAGAGGCATTCATTTTGCGTCATGTACAGTCCTACGATTTGACCGGTAGCATCATCAATGGCTCCATGGAGTGCATACTTGCTATTTCCGCCAAACCACTCGAAAGGGGTAGCATCGATCTGTATAAGTTGACCTGGATGTTCCTTTCGCTTTCTTCGATGAGTACGGCGACGGGTCTTTTTCTTTTTAGGGCTTTCATATCCTTGTTTTTTTAGTATACTGGTAAGTGATGAATATGAGATTTTGATCTTATATTCGTCTTCAAGAATTTCTTGAAAGTGGAGGAAGTTGATGCCGTCAAAATCCGGGTTGGAGCGAATTTCAAGGATCTCTTCCTTCATTTCCTCTTTAATGGCATGTGCAGGTTTTCTACCTGTATTTTTATGAATCAACGATTCAGCACCAGATTCAACAATTCCTTTCTTTATACGACTAATCTGGCGGGTAGAAAGACCGAGCAACTGTGCTGCCTGATCTCTTGTGATATGCTTTTCGATAAAACTGTTGATGACCTTATAGGTCTTTAACTGCTCTTGCGACAAAGTGATCCATCCTTTTTTCATATTTTCAGTTTAATAGAATGTGACATTTTATCAAGTGAATCTAAAGGTGACATTATCACAAGTTAACAACACATAAAAACAAATCCATCTTGACATTTCATTTAGTAAGTGTTATCATGAATAGGTACTTAAATTGAACTTAATAGTATTAACATCAATTATCATTAATTGGCGCTCGTATTTTTTACAGTGTACCCTGATTAAAGAATTGTTTGTTATCTGTTTTGCAAAGATTTAGGAATTAATATTTAGGAGGTACACGATATGAGCGGTACAGTAAAATGGTTTAATTCAGACAAAGGATTTGGTTTTATTACAGGAGATGACGGAAACGACGTTTTCGCACATTACTCTCAAATTCAAGCAGACGGATTCAAGACTTTGGAAGAAGGTCAAAAAGTTACTTTTGACATCGTTCAAGGCCCTAAAGGTCCTCAAGCAGAAAATATTGTAGTTGTAAAATAATTTAACTCAAATATTTTAGCCTTATGATTTTTCATAAGGCTTTTTTTATTTTTTGAAAATGCCTCCATTAAAAAAAGCGAGGTCTGCCCCCGCTAAGTTCAATTTATATTTATTCTTCAAATGGAAACTTGTGATCTAGTTCCAAAGAATCTCTAACTTCTATCAGCTCTTTTTGAACATCTTCTCCAACAGGTACCCCTTTGTCTTTTCGTTCAAGCCATGATAAGTATTCTTTTTCTCCAGCTGTATATATCCTTTCTTCTCCGGGCGCAACCTGAGAACCCCTAAGCTCTCTAAGTATGTCTCCTGCAGTCTTTTTGAAGCTTTCCGCGCCTAGAAACGCATCTGTGTCGATAGCTATAAAAAAGTGTCCTAAGTGATACGGTACCTTTTCACCATTAGCGCCGATTCCGGTAAGCATCTTCATGTAGTTTCCTGCCTGAAGTGCAGCAGATAATATTTCCACTACTGCAGCATATCCGTAGCCCTTGTATCCTCCAAGCTCTTCTCCTATTCCACCTAGCGGAGCCAGTGCTGCATCCTCAGTCACCAGATCTTTTAAAATCTGTTGACTGTCTGTCAGGGCAGATCCGTCCCTTCCGATAACCATTCCTGCAGGCGTATCTTTTCCTATTCTTGCATAGTACTCTATTTTACCTCTTTGAGTGATGCTGGTTGCACAATCAAGAACAAAAGGAAACGGTTCATCCGTAGGCAATCCAAAAGTAAGAGGGTTTGTGCCCATCATGTTTTCAACACCAAATGTTGGTGCTATAGATGGCCTGGCATTGGTTCCCGTTATGCCGATCATCCCCTCTTTTGTGGCCATGGTGCTATAGTATCCTGCTATGCCGTAATGAGTTGAATTTCTTACAGCTACCATTCCCATACCGTATTTTTTTGCTTTATCTATAGCCATTTTCATTGACTTGTATCCTATTACCATTCCCATGCCATCATGACCGTCCACAACAGCAGTAGTAGGAGTTTCCTTTAAAACTTCAAACTGCGTTACAGGCTTTTGTATTCCTGCATTTATCCTATCTACATAAATCGGCTTGAATCTATTGCATCCATGACTCTCGATTCCCCTTTTGTCGCTTTCCATCAACACATCTGCGCAAATCTCAGCTTCTTTTCTGGGCACCCCTAGTTTTTCAAATGCGCAGGTCATAAAATCTCCTATCAGCTCCCAGCTAACATATGGTCTTGTCTCCACATAATCACTCCTTGTATTATAGAATCAATTAATATTTTATCATAAAACACTCAAAGGCTATCAAATATTTTCATCTTCTTCTTTTCCTTTGTTCATACCATTTCCATTGTCATCTTCTTCTTTATTTTTTCTGTTCTCATAGGATTCAAGAAGTCTTTTAGCTACTCTTGCAAATACAGTGCCTTCAGGGTATGCACCATCTTCATTTTCTTCTCCTGCTTCTGTGTCTGTCAAAAGATATATCCCTTCTTCAATCGTTTTGACTGCATATATGCTAAATTTTCCTTCTCTCACTGCATCTAGCACTTCATCTTTCAACATAAGATCATCAATGTTTTCAGCCGGAATCATTACCCCTTGATCACCGCTAAGGCCCTTTGCGCTGCATATGTCAAAAAATCCTTCTATCTTTTCTACAGCTCCGCCAATCGGCTGTATTTTCCCCCTTTGATCTACTGAACCTGTTACGGCGATATTCTGCTTTATGGGAACTCCTGAAAGGCTGGATAATATTGCATAAAGCTCTGCACTGGAAGCACTATCACCTTCCACTCCTTGATAATTCTGCTCAAAGGTAATCTGCGCAGTAAGTCCGAAAGGTTTTTTCTTGGCAAAGGTTCCTCCAAGATATCCTACTAGAGTATAGACCCCTTTGGTATGGATGCTTCCGCTCATCCCCGTCTCTCTCTCAATATGTATTACTCCTCCTCGCCCCATATACGTCCTTGCCGTGATCCTCATGGGTATTCCAAAAGAGTAGCCGCTTAATCCGATTACCGACAGCCCGTTTATTTGGCCTACCTCTCTACCTGTAGTCTCTATCCTGATTCTTTCCTTGACTATTCCCTCTTGAATTTTTTCCTCTAATTTATTAAGCCTGTATTTTCTTTCATCTATCGCTTTTTTGACATGCCTTGAATCTACGAATTCACTATCTTCCATAGAAGCAAATGCCGAAGCTTCGTATACTATGTCTTTTATGTCATTAAATCTAGTAGAAAGTTTGTTTTGATCTGCTGCCAATCTGGACCCGTACTCTATTATTCTAGAAAGAGCCGGTCTGTCAAAATGCTTTAAATTTCCTTCTCTGCACAGAGTGCTTACAAAGGATACATACTGACAAACATTGTCGCTGTTTCTTGGCATCTCTATATCGAAATCTACTTTGATCTTAAACAATTTTTCAAAATCTTCATCTGAACTAAATATGGCATAAAATATAGGCGTGCCGATTAGCAGTATCTTTACATCCAAAGGTATTGGCTGAGGCCTCAAGGTAGTAGTAGGTATAAGCCTGTACTGTTCTCCCATATTCTCAACAATAGCTTCCCTGTACTTCAAGGCTTTTTTAAGTGCATCCCACACAAATGGATCCATCAATAAATCCTTTGCTTGAAGTATCAAATATCCTCCGTTAGCCCTTTGCAGAGCTCCAGGCTTAACCATGGTAAAATCAGTTGTCATGCTCATCATATGGCTTTTGTACTCTATTTTCCCAAACAGGTTGTAGTAATTTGGATTAGATTCAATTATTACCGGAGCCCCTGTTATCCGCTCATTGTTGACAAAGAGATTTACCTTGTACCTGGCAAACCTGTTTTCTTCATCTTCAAAGTAAAAACCATTTTCATCAATTAGTCCTCCATTTTCCTGGGCATCTTGAGGCACTTGCTGTTGAAATGCATTATCTACAATTCCTCCATGACCAGATGATTTAAATGTTTTGTGGTTTTCAACTACATCCTTGAATACCCCATCTAAGTACTCTATGATCTTGGGATATTCTCTATACTTTTCTTTGAGTCTATTTACCGGCGCTTCCGCAGCAGAATGGGCAATCTTTTTTTCCAGCTCTACAATTTGCCCGTTGCCCTGCTTTTCCAGGTTTTGCCCATATCTCATAGTTTCGTTCATTTTCTTTTGAAGTTGGTGCATCTTCTCTTCGATCTTTTTTCTTTCATCTATAGAATACTTTTCGTATTCTTCCTGCTGTATGGGCTGTCCGTCCTTTATGGGCAAAAACAAAACCCTTCCCGGCAACTGTTGGAGCATGAAGCCTTCATCATTAGCTTCCTTTTCAACTTCATGAAGCATGTCGACAAGCTTTTTTCTGACTGATTGAATTATCCTGTCTCTTTGCTGCCTGTAGTCGCTGCCTTCAAAAGCTCTCGGTATTATTATCCGAAGCTCCGATACCAGAGCTTCCATATCCTTTTTAAAGACCTTTCCCTCACCTGCCGGCAGAGAAATCGCCAAAGGATTGTCTCTATCAGTAAAATTGTAAATGTAGCACCAGTCCTCAGGTACCGCTTTTACTTTTGCAATTTGTCTCACAGCGCTTTCAGTATAAGTGCTTTTTCCAGTTCCTTGAGCTCCCGATACAAATATATTGTAGCCTGTGGCGTTCATCTTAAGCCCAAAGTCCATAGCCTTTATAGCCCTCTCCTGTCCTATGAAGTTTTCAAAAGGTTCCACATCTTTGGAAGTCGAGCAAAAATCCAGCTCATTTTCGTTTCCACAAATCTTTTTCAGCCTGTCAATACCTACTTTGAATCTTTCTTCATTTACCATTGCCAATCCTCCTAAGACCGTAATCGTATACAACTCGTTATATTGTATATACCCTTTTTAGGATAATGTAAATGTGCTAAAAATAAAAAACCCCAATGAATTTATCATTGGGGAAATGTGCAAATATTTAAATACG